>JAGWPU010000040.1 GCA_028870355.1 Gammaproteobacteria bacterium
GCGCGCGAGCAAGCTCGTACGCCGTTCGGCGAGCAGCGCGGCGCGGGCGCTCACGGCGACTCTTCGCGGAGCGCGTCCGCGTCACGCTTCAGTTCGGTGCTCGTCGCCGACAGGATCCGCGGACGTTGCCGCAGCCGTTTGCGCACGCTGAATCCCGCGCCGGCGGCGGCCAGCGCGAACGCGGCGGTGACCCCGATCGCGGCGAGCATCCGATGGGTATCCCAGAACGCGATCACGATCGTGAACGCGAGCAGGAGCAGCGCCAATGAGCCGAAATACACCGCGGCGATGCCCCACAGCAACAGCCTCGCCGCGTGTTCGATCTGCTCCTCGATCTCGACCGCGATCAGCTCGATCCGGGTGCGCCCGAGATCGAGCAGCGTCGCGAGGATACGGCGCAGGGACGCGATCGGCCCTTGGTCGGGCGCGGCGTCGCTCATGAGCCTAGCGGCGACCGAGCAGCACGCCGACGACGACGCCGACCGCGGCGGCGATGCCGATCGACTGCCAGGGATTGTCCTGGACGTAGTGGGTCGCGTCGTCCTTCACCGCCTGCGCCCGCTTTTTCAGATCGTCCTCGAGTTCCACGAGGCGCGCCCGCGCGCTCTCGACCGATCCCGCGGCACGCCGTCGGGCGGCCGACGCCCGATCGCTCGCATCGCCCGCCGTCGCCGCGACCAGCGCTTCGGCATCCGCGACCAGCGAGCGCAGGTCCTCGATCAACGTCTTGGTGCTGACTTGGCTCATTGCCGTCTCCTTGCGGTGATCGCGTTCCAGGCGCCATGGTAACCCGCCCCGCGCCCGGCAGTATCCGGAATTCCACGTGCGAACGCCGCGTACGGCGCGGCGGACTCGCCGGGGCGCCGCCGGCATGAGGCTCGCCGGCCGGGTGCTCGCGGCGGTCCTCCTGGTCGTCGGCGCCAGCCTGTTCGCGCTGCACGAGTTCCCCCCGCCGCTGCTGCGGATCGGGTCGAACTATGCGGCCGAGATCGTCTGCTCGAACCTCTACCTCGCCGGCCGGGACCCGCAGTCGGTGTTGCGGACCGACGTGCAGACGCCCGGATCGTCCTTCCTGCTGCGGCTGATGCGGGTCACGGTCGATCGTCGCAATCACCTGGTGCGCGCCGGGATCGGCGGAGTCATCGGGAGTGGACTCGCGGTCGAGACGCCGGGGCGCGGCTGCACCGTGATCCCGGATGGCCACTGGCGCGCGTTCCTCGCGCGCTCGGGCGCGATCGAGCGCGCGGCCGACGCGCGCACGGCCACGCAGCCCCCCGCCGCCGCGGTCCCGAACCCCGATCCGCTGTGGCCGGATGGCGACCAGGCGCTGATCGATCCCCGGCTGCAGTCGATCGTGGACGAGCCGTCCCTCGCGGGTCCCGGCCTGCGCGCGATCCTCGTCGTACACCACGGGCGCATCGTCGCGGAGCGCTACGGACACGGGTTCGGTCCCTCGACGCCGCTCCTCGGCTGGTCGATGACGAAATCGGTGGTCGCCGGACTCGTCGGCGTGCTCGTCGGCGACGGCCGCCTGTCGCTCGACGCGTCCGCCGGGCTCGGGCGGTTCCCCGGCGATCCGCGCGGCGCGATCCGGATCGCGGACTTGCTGTCGATGACCGACGGCCTGCGGTTCGACGAGCGCTACGGCGGCGTATCGGACGCGACCCGGATGCTGTTCCTCGAGCCTGACATGGCCGCGTATGCGGCCTCACAGCCGCTCGCGCACCCGGTCGGCCGGTACTGGAGCTACTCGAGCGGCACCGCGATGATCCTCGCGCGCATCGTCCAGCGCGCCGCGGGTCCGCATCCGCGCGCATTCGTTCGCGAGCATCTGTTCGCGCCGATCGGGATCCACGGCGCCACGATCGAATCGGACGAACGAGGGACCTGGGTCGGCTCCTCCTATCTCTACGCGACCGCGCGCGACTGGGCGCGTTACGCGGAACTCCTGCGCCGGGACGGCGTCTGGAACGGAACACGGATACTGCCCGCCGGCTTCGTCGCGGCGATGACCCGGCCGGTCGCCGCGTCCGGCGGCCAGTACGGTGCCGGGATGGTCTGGCGGTTCGCCGGGGCGCCGACCACGCCGGGGGTCGACCCGGACCGGGCGTTCGGGATACCCTCCGATGCGTTCTGGATGGAGGGATTCGACGGGCAAAGGATCGCGATCGTTCCGTCACGCGCGCTCGTCGTGCTGCGGATGGGACTGACCCCGTCGGGGATGCACTACCAACCGCAGCGGCTCGTGGCCGCGCTGCTCGAGGCTCTGAAGACACGATGAACCAGCCCGATCTCACCGCACAGTCGGTCGTGAAGCGCTTCGGCGATCACGTCGCGGTCGACTCGATCTCGTTCGAGGTCGCGCGCGGCAGCTTTTTCTCGATCCTGGGACCCTCGGGCTGCGGCAAGACCACGCTGTTGCGGATGATCGCGGGATTCCTCGCGCCGGACGGCGGCGAGATCGCGATCGGCGGCCGGAGCATGCGCGGCGTCGCGCCGAACCGTCGGCCCGTGAACATGGTGTTCCAGCAGCTCGCGCTGTTCCCGATGATGTCCGTCGGCGAGAACGTCGAATTCGGCCTCGCACGCCGCGGCGTCCCGCGCGCCGAGCGGCGCCGCAAGGCCGAAGCGATGCTCGAGCGGGTCGGCCTCGCCGGCGCGGCCGCGAAGCGGGTCGACGAGCTCTCCGGCGGCCAGCGG
Source organism: Gammaproteobacteria bacterium (assembly GCA_028870355.1). Taxonomy (GTDB): domain Bacteria; phylum Pseudomonadota; class Gammaproteobacteria; order Steroidobacterales; family Steroidobacteraceae; genus Bog-1198. The sequence goes on from JAGWPU010000040.1 coordinate 2,701, forward strand.
CAGCGCGTCGCGATCGCGCGCAGCCTCGTGCTCGAACCGACCTTGCTGCTGCTCGACGAGCCGCTCGGGGCGCTCGACCTGAAGCTGCGCGAACACATGAAGATCGAGCTGAAGCAGCTGCAAGCGGAGTTCGGGACGACGTTCGTCTACATCACCCACGATCAGTCCGAGGCGCTCGTGCTCTCCGACCACGTCGGCGTGATGAACCATGGGCGCTTCGAGCAGATCGGCACGCCGCAGGATCTGTACTATCGCCCGCGAACCCCGTTCGTCGCGGGATTCGTGGGCGACAGCAACCGCCTGGCCGGGCGTGCGACCGGCATCGACGGCGACCGGGTGCGCGTCGACACCGGCGACGGCTGGATCGTCGAGGCGCGCCGCGCGGGCGAGGTCGCGAGCGCGGATGCGGTCGAGGTGTTCCTGCGCCCCGAGGCCGCGACGCTGAGTCGCCCGGGCGAGGCCTCGGCGGCACCCGCGGCGACCCACGAGGGTGTCGTCGAGAGCCTGCTGTTCGACGGCGCCAAGTCCGCAGTGCTGCTGCGCGAGCGACGCTCGCGCCGGGAGGTCCGGATCGCGCTGCCACAGACCGGGGAATTCGCGGACCTGAAGACGGGCGAGGCGGTCGCGTTCCACTTCGATCCGGCGCGGGCGGTCTGTTTCCGGGCGCGGAGGGACGGCGATGCCTGACGCAGCGGTCGCGGCGACGGGCGGCTCCGGGTGGCGCAAGGCGCTCCTGATGGCCCCCGCCCTCGCGTGGCTCGGCCTGCTGATCGTGCTGCCGCACGCGGAGCTCGCGGTCCTCTCGTTCCGCGAGCAGGTCGGCCCGCGGCACTACGTACCGAGCCTCTCGCATTACCGCGAATTCTTCCATGAGCCGGAGTACTGGCACACGTTCGTGCGCACCGCATGGATGTCGATCGTCGCGACCTCCGCGACGCTGCTCCTCGCGTTCCCGATCGCCTGGGTGATCGCGAAGATCGCGCGCGGCCGCGCCGCGGCCTGGCTGTTCCTCGCGTGCATGATCCCGTTCTGGATCAGCGAGACGGTGCGAACGCTCGGCTGGATGATCCTGCTGAGGGAAACCGGCGTGCTACCGACGCTGCTCGTGAAGCTCGGTATCCTCGCGCACCCCGTCGAGTTCCTCTACCACGACACGACGATCCTGGTCGGCCTGATCTACACCTCGATGCTGTTCATGATCGTGCCGCTGGTGTCGAGCCTCGAGAGCCTCGACAACGCACTGATCGAGGCGGCGTACGATCTCGGCGCGAACGGTTTCACCGTGCTGCGCAAGATCGTGATCCCGCACGCCGCGCCCGGCATCACCGCCGGCTGCATCATCGTCTTCATGCTCACGCTCGGCAACTACATCACGCCGACCCTGCTCGGCGGGAAGGACTCCGGGTGGTTCACCGAGCAGATCTACACCGAGTTCATCACCCGATTCGACTGGGGCCAGGGCGCCGCCTTCGGCTTCCTGCTGCTCGTGCTGTCGACGACGATCGTGATCGCCGGTCTCAAGCTCACCGGCCAGCGCTTCGGTGACGTGATGGGGCGCCAGTGATTCCCTCGCTGCCCCGACCCGCGTGGCTGCGCGCCGCGACCGCGCTGTACGTCGCCGCGTTCCTCGGATTCCTGTTCCTGCCGCTGATCGTCGTCTCGGTGTTCGCGTTCAACAACGCGCCCTACCCCGCCCCGCCGTGGCACGGCTTCACGCTCGACTGGTTCTTCGCGAACGACCCGACCGGCCGGCTCGGAATGTTCCACGACGACGAGTTGATGCACAGCATCTGGACGAGCTGCAAGGTCGGCGTCTGGGTCACGCTGCTGTCGGTGCTCGTCGGGCTCGCGAACGCGCTGCTGCTCGAGCGCCACGAATTCCGCGGGAAGCAGGCGCTGTCCATTCTGATGCTCGTACCGCTGGTGATCCCGGGCGTGATCCTCGGGATCTCGATCCTCGCGTTCGCGAGCCAGATCGCGCAGTTCCTGGACGACCACTTCGACTGGTACGTCCGCTTCCTGCGACCGGGCCTGCCGCTCGTGGTGCTCGGCCAGTTCTCCTACATCGCGACGATCGCGACGCTGACCCTGCGCGCGCGCCTGAGCCGCTTCGACCGCACCCTCGAGGATGCGGCGCTGAACCTCGGCGCGTCGCGCGCGGCCACGTTCCGCACCATCCTGTTGCCCTATCTGCGGCCCGCGCTGATCGGCACCGCGATGATGTCGTTCCTGCTGTCGTTCGCGGACTTCAATACGACCCTGATGCTCGTCGGCGGCAGCCCGCCGCTCACGGTGCTGATGTACGGCCGGATGCACGAGGGCGCGACGCCGGTGCTGAACGCCGTCAGCGTGTTCCTGATGGCGGCCTCCGCGGTACTCGCGATCGGGCTGATGCGCCGCGGGCCGCGCCGCGCTAGCGGCTGATCGGCGTCGCCTCCGCCTGGCGCAGTTCCAGGCCAACCGCGAACGCGTGCTGGAACCCCTTCCAGACCGTGACCCCGCCCGTGCCCGGGCTGTAGGCCGCGTACGGCGCCTGGTCGTTCGGCCAGACGGCGCGGTCGACGTGCACGACCGGCACGTCGAGGTACGCCGCGTAGCGCTTCTCCCCTCTGACGTACCGGTCGAGGAACGCGGTGATGAAGTGCGCGTTGATCGCGTTCACCCGCTCCGTGCTCCACACCGGATCCTGGAACCACCCCAGGTTCCACAGCGTCGAGCGCATCGCGACCGGCGCCGGGTCGAGCCCGATATCGTGCCCGCCCTCCTCGAAGGTCAGCAGGTAGCGCGGCGCGTGGATCGCTTCGTCGAACACCCTCTTGCCGGCCCGCCGGTAGCCGACCGTGTGGTCCCGATTGCCATTGATCAGTAGCAAGGGCGCGTGCACGCCCTGGAGCCCATCGCGTCCCCAGGCGTCGAACGGTGGTCCCCCCGCCGGGGAGATCGCGACGACCGCGCGCAGATGCGCGACGAGCAACGAGCGCTGCAGCGCGCCCCCGCGGCAGTACGGCAACAGCAAGCCGTCCGGAACCGATTTCGCGGCGGGACTGTGCGGATCGAGCACCGCACCGGCCGCGGTCAGCACCCCATAGCCGCCCATCGAGTAGCCGAGCAACGCGGTCCGCTCGGGATCGATCCAGTGCTTCGCCGCGAATGTCCGTTGCAAGGTCGCCGCGACGAACGCGATATCCAGCGGACGGCGCATCACCGGCCCGATGAACTTCGCCTTGTCGGTGATCGGCGGATCGTCGTGCTGGATCGCGGCGACCACGTAGCCCTTCGATGCCAGGTTCTCGGTGATCCAGCTCATCGCGACCGGATCGTTGCTGTAGCCGTGCGAGACGACGACCAGGGGATGATTCGCGCCGGCGAACGGCGCGCCGCGCACCGCGATGCCGGGGACCGTGAAGGGCGCCGGCGGCGCCGGCGGCGCCGAGGGGAACGCCGCCGAGTACACCATCCGCGGCGCGCGCGGCTCGGCGACCGCCGGGTACCACACGTCGACGACGAGCCGGCGGTCCCGCTTCGGCGCACGGTGTGTCACCGGATCGTAGGCGAGCACGTCGACCTGCGCGTGCTGGACGAGCGTGATCGCCTCGAAACCGACCGCGTAGTGTCCGAGCGGCGCGAGTTGCGGCGCGTCGGGCCCGAACTCGCTCGGCGGGCGTTCGGCATGCGCCGCCGGAACGACGCCCGCGAGCAGGAGTGCGCACGCGCAGAGCGCGGCCGCGCGGCCGTGCGCCGCGCGCACCGTCCACCGCGACCGCATCTACTGATACCTCTTTGCGAACGCCTCGAGCGCGATCGGCTTGATCCGTGGTGCCTGACCCGCGCAGCCGAACGCCTCCAGGCGCGCCTTGCAGATCGCGCGCGCGGCCTTGCGCGCCTCACCGAGGTACTTGCGCGGATCGAACTCGCTCGGATGCTCGGCGAACGCACGCCGGATCGCGCCGGTCATCGCGAGACGGATATCCGTGTCGATGTTGATCTTGCGGACTCCGTGCTTGATCCCGCGCTGGATCTCCTCGACCGGGACGCCGTAGGTCTCCTTGATGTCGCCGCCGTACTTGCGGATGATCTCGAGCAGCTCCTGGGGCACGCTCGAGGAGCCGTGCATCACCAGGTGCGTCGAGGGGATCGCCGCGTGAATCTCGGCGATCCGACCGATCGCGAGGATCTCGCCGGTCGGCTTGCGCGTGAACTTGTACGCACCGTGGCTCGTACCGATCGCGATGGCCAGCGCATCGACCCCGGTGCGCGCGACGAAGTCCTTGGCCTGAGCCGGGTCCGTGAGCAGCATCTCGTGGCTCAGCTTGCCTTCGGCGCCGACCCCGTCCTCCTTGCCCGCGGTCCCGGTCTCGAGCGAGCCGAGGCAGCCGAGTTCGCCCTCGACGGACACGCCGACCGCGTGCGCCATGTCGACGACCTTGCGGGTGACGTCGACATTGTAGTCGTAGCTGGACGGCGTCTTCGCGTCCTCGCGCAGCGACCCGTCCATCATCACGCTGCTGAAACCCGAGCGGATCGCCTGGATGCAGACCGCGGGCGAGGGACCATGGTCCTGATGCAGCACGACCGGGATGTCCGGATAGGACTCGACCGCCGCGAGCACCATGTGTCGCAGGTAGGCCTCCCCGGCGTACTTGCGGGCTCCGGCCGACGCCTGCAGGATCACCGGTGCCTGGGTTTCCTGGGCGGCTTCCATGATCGCGTGGATCTGCTCGAGGTTGTTCACGTTGAACGCCGGCAAGCCGTAGTCGTGTTCCGCGGCGTGATCGAGCAACTGGCGCAGCGAGACGAGTGCCATGGAAACCCTCCGGGTCGGTGTGAATCGGTGACGAGGCGTGCCTCGATTATGCACCAAGCTCCGGGAAAACTTAAAAGCGCCCGCTCGCACGCCATTCGACCCGTGCGCTGCCACCCGGCGCGCCGGCCCCTCCCGCGCGACCCACCCGAGCGCCGCGGCGGTCACTGCGCCGCGAGCGCGTCCGCGACGATCTCGATCCAGTGCCGCACGGGTCGCGTCGTGCCTGCCTGCAGATGCAGGATGCAGCCGACGTTCGCCGAGGCGATCGTCCCGGCACCGGTTTCCTCGAGCGCACCGACCTTCTGGTCGCGCAGCGCCGTCGCGATCGCCGGTTCGAGGATCGAGTACGCACCGGCCGATCCGCAGCACAGGTTTGCGTCGCGCACCGCCGGCCGCAGGTCGAAGCCGAGCCCGCGCAGCGCCGCCTCGACCACGCCCCCGAGTCGCTGGCCGTGCTGCAGGGTGCACGGCGGGTGGAATGCGATCGGGCCCGCCCGCGCCGCACGCACCCGCCCACGCAACCGTGGCGCGAGCGCGGCGACGAGTTCGCCGAGATCGCGCGCCGTCGCACCGACGGTCGCGGCCTTCGCGGCATACCGAGGATCCTCGGCGAGCGCTCGCGGGTAGTTCTTCACCATCAACGCGCAGGCCGACGCATTCACGACGATCGCATCGGCCTCGCCGCAGGAGAGCAGCGGCCACCACGCATCGACGTTCCGACGCATCGCGTGCAACGCGCCCGCGTGGTCCGACAGGTGCTCGCGGAGCGCGCCGCAGCACCCGGCGCCGGCGACCACGCGCGTGCCGACCCCGGCGGCCGCGAGCACCCGCTCGGTCGCGCGGTCGATGGCGGGCAGCAGGCTTGGCTGCACGCAGCCGGCGAGCAGCAACACGCGCCGCGGCGCGCGGTCGGATCCCTCGGACGTCGCGGGCACGTGCGTCGCGGGCACGATCGGCGTCGGCGGTGCGGGCTCGTGAGCCGGTGTCGTCGCAACGCTGCGCGGCGGCAAGCGGTCGCGCCAGCCCCGCGGCAGCAGCGGTCGCACGCGTCGGCCGAGCGCGACCGCGGCCGCGAAGCCGCGCGAGGTCAAGCCTTCGCGCAGCAACGCACGCTGCAGCCGTGCGCCGAGCGAACGTGGTGCGCGCGCCTCGACGAGCGGCCGGCCGATCTCGACCAGGCGCCCGTACTCGACGCCGCTCGGGCAGGTCGTCTCGCAGTTCAGGCACGTGAGGCACCGATCGAGGTGGCTGCGCGTGCGCTCGCCGGCCGCGCCGCCCTCGAGCAGCTGCTTGATCAGGTAGATCCGTCCACGCGGCCCGTCGAGCTCGTCGCCGGTCAACCGATAGGTCGGGCAGGTCGCGTTGCAGAAGCCGCAATGCACGCACTTGCGGATGATCGCCGCCGCGGCGTGCGCGTCGGTGCTCTCGGCGAATTCCGGGCCGATCTCGACGCGCATCGCGCTACAGATCCGCAACCAGCCGGCCGCGATTGAACAGCCGATCCGGATCGAATGCGGCCTTGAGGCGCCGATGCATCGCGAGGATCGTGGGTTCGAGCGGGTGATGCGCGCCGCCGCGCTTGTCGACCGCACGCACGAGCGTCGCATGGCCGCCGGCCGCGCGCGCCGCCGCTCGCACCGCCTGAGGATCGCGCCGGCCGCGCCACCACAGCAGTGCCCCACCCCATTCGACGAGGCGCGCGCCGCCGAGCTCGGTGAGCGGCGCGGTCGGCGGGACCGAGAGGCGCCATAGGGACTCCCCGTCCGCGGCGGCGGCCGGATCGAGCGCGAAGAACGGGTGGCGCTGATCGCGCAGCCCCTCCCACCAGAGCGCGGCCGCCTCCGGCGCGAGCGCTTCGCCGCCGCAGTCGGCGACGGCGGCATCGACCGCGGCGCGCGCGCCGGAGAAGCGCAGGACCAGCCGCCCCGCGTCCCACGCGCTCGCGGACAGCGGCCAGGGCCTCGTCGCCCACCGCGCGAGGCGCCGCCGCGCGTCGGCCTCGTCGCTCTCCAGCACCTGCGTCGCGCTGGCCGGCGCGACCGCGAGCACCTTCAGCGAGACCTCGAGCACCACGCCGAGGATCCCCCAGGATCCGGCGAACACCCGCGCGACATCGTAACCGGCGACGTTCTTGATCACCTGGCCGCCGAAACGCAGGAGCTGCGCGCGGCCGTTCAGGATCGCCGCGCCGAGCACGTGATCGCGAACCGAGCCGACGGACGGGCGCGCCGGCCCCGCGAGGCCCGCGGCGACCATCCCGCCAACCGTACCGCCGGGCGCGAAACGCGGCGGCTCGAACGGCAGGCACTGCCCGCGCTCGGCGAGCGCCGCTTCGAGCGCCGCGAGCGGCGTGCCGGCTCGCACCGTGACGACGAGTTCGCTCGGTTCGTACGCGACGATCCCGGCGAGGTCAGCGAGCTCGAGCGGCCGCCCCCGTGGCGGCTCGCCGTAGAACCCCTTGGTGCCGCCGCCGCGCAGATCGAGTGCGACGCGCTCGGCGCGCGCGGTCTCGACCGCGTCGATCACGCGCCGCAACGCCGGATCCATCGTCGCGTGTTCGCTCGAGGGCATCAGAACCTCGGCAGCTCCGCATGGCGCAGCTCGCCGCGGTGCACGTGCATCCTGCCGTACTCGGCGCAGCGCGACAGCGTCGGAATCACCTTGCCGGGGTTCAGCAATCCCGCCGGATCGAACGCGCGCTTGACCGCGAAGAACGTCTCGCGCTCGGCATCGGAGAACTGCACGCACATCGAATTCAGCTTCTCGACGCCGACGCCATGCTCGCCGGTGATCGTGCCGCCGATGCGTACGCTCGTCTCGAGCACGTCGGCGCCGAACGCCTCGGCGCGGCGCAATTGATCCGGATCCGACGCATCGAACAGGATCAGCGGATGCAGGTTCCCGTCGCCGGCGTGGAACACGTTCACGCAGGCGAGACCGTAGGTCGACTCCATCGCCCGGATCGCGAGCAACATCTCGGCGAGGCGCTTGCGCGGAATCGTCGAGTCCATGCACAGATAGTCGGGACTCAGGCTGCCGGACGCGGGGAACGCGTTCTTCCGGCCGCTCCAGAAACGCAGCCGCTCGGCCTCGTCCCGGCTCGTCCCGAATCGCGTCGCACCGCTCGCCGCGAGCACCGCCGTCGTGCGGGCGATCTCCTCCTCCACCTCCTCCGGCGTGCCATCGGACTCGCACAGCAGGATCGCTTCCGCGTCGAGGTCGTAGCCCGCACGCACGTACGCCTCGGCCGCGGCGGTCATTCGCCGGTCCATCAACTCGAGCCCCGCCGGCACGATGCCCGCGGCGATCACCGCGGCGACCGCACGCCCCGCGGATTCGATGTCGGGGAAGCTCGCGAGCGTGCACCGGGCCGTGACCGGCTTCGGCGTCAGCTTCACGGTGACCTCGGTGATCACCGCGAGCATGCCCTCGCTGCCGACGATGAGCGCGAGCAGGTCGAGCCCGGAGGCATCGAGCGCGAGGCTCCCGAACTCGACCGGTTCGCCGGCTGCGGTGAAGCCGCGCACCCGGCGCACGTTGTGCAACGTGAGGCCGTACTTCAGGCAGTGCACGCCGCCGGAATTCTCGGCGACGTTGCCGCCGATCGTGCACGCGAGCTGGCTCGACGGATCGGGCGCGTAGAAGAGGCCGTACGGCGCCGCGGCCTCGCTGATCGCAAGGTTGCGCACGCCCGCCTGCACCGTCGCGGTCGCGGCGACCGGATCGATCGACTGGATCCGGGTGAAGCGCGCGAGCGACAGCGTGAGACCGAGCGGATGCGGCAGCGCCCCCCCCGACAGTCCGGTCCCCGCGCCGCGCGCGACCACCGGCACCCCGAGCGCCGCGCACGCCCGCAGCACCGCGGCGACCTCGGCGTCGTCGGCGGGAATCGCGACCGCGAGCGGGCGGCGCCGGTACGCGGTCAGGCCGTCGCACTCGTAGGCCGCCAGTTCCTCCGCCTCGACCCGCAGCGCATCCGCGGGCAGGAGCGTTGCGAGGCTCGCACGCAGCGCCGCCGCGAGTCGCCCGCGCTCGGCCGGATCGACCTCAGCGGGGAACGGCGCGTAGACCTGCGACGGCGATTCGGCGGACATCGTCGCGACATTACGCGATGCCGCCGACGTCGCGCAATTTCCGCGCGACCGCGCAGGCGCCGGGTGGGACGCGCCGACGCCGGACGGCCCCGCCCGCCCTTCGCTATGATCCGCCGATGAGCGTGCCGCACCCGCCGTCCGCGATCGAGCCCCGCGCGCTGCTGCGGCGTCTGTACGCCGCCGCGGTCGACTCGGCCCGACCCGCGCTCGCGCTCCCCGCGAACCTGCCACCGCCGCCGCGCGGCCGCTGCGTGGTCGTCGGTGCGGGCAAGGCGGCGGCGGCGATGGCGCAGGCGCTCGAAGCGCACTGGCCCGGGCCCCTCGAGGGCCTCGTCGTGACCGCGTACGGTCACGCGGTCCGCTGCGAGCGGATCGAGATCGTCGAAGCCGCCCACCCGGTGCCGGATGCCGCGGGCCGCGCCGCCGCCGCGCGACTGCTCGAGCGGGTCGGCGGGCTCGGCGCGGACGATCTCGTCATTGCGCTGCTCTCGGGCGGCGGCTCCGCGCTGACCGCGCTGCCCGGCGCGGGCGTGCCCTGGGACGACGTCGTCGCGCTCACGCGCACGCTGCTCGCGTGCGGTGCGACGATCGGCGAGATCAACTGCGTGCGGCGGCACCTGTCGGCGATCCAGGGCGGCCGGCTCGGCGCCGCGTGCGCGCCGGCGCGACTGGTGACGCTCGCGATCTCCGACGTCCCCGGCGACCGGCCGGTCGACATCGCCTCGGGACCGACCGCCGCCGATCCGTCGACCTGCGCGGACGCGCTCGCGATCCTCGCCCGCCACCGGATCGAGCCGACCGCCGCGGTGCGTGCGTGGCTCGAGAGCGGTCGCGGCGAATCGGTGAAGCCCGGCGATCCGCGGCTGGGCGGTGCCGATACCCGCTTGATCGCGACGCCCCAAGCCGCGCTCGAGGCCGCCGCGGCGACCGCGCGCGCGGCGGGCCTCGCCGCCCACATCCTCGGCGATGCGATCGAGGGCGAGGCCCGCGAGGTCGCGCGCGTGCTCGGTGCGCTCGCGCGTCAGGTCGCGCGGCGCGGGCAGCCGTTCTCGCGTCCGTGCGTGCTCCTGTCCGGCGGCGAGACGACGGTGACCGTGCGCGGCCCGGGGCGCGGCGGACGCAACGTCGAGTTCCTGCTCGCGCTCGCGCTCGCGCTCGACGGGCTGCCGGGGGTGCACGCGCTCGCGGCCGACACCGACGGAATCGACGGCGCGGCGCCGGTCGCCGGTGCGATGATCGCGCCGGACACCCTCGCCCGCTCGCGCGCGCTCGGACTCGAGGCGGCCGACGCGCTCGCGCGCAACGACGCGCACCCGTTCTTCGCGGCGCTCGGCGACGCGATCGTGACCGGACCGACCCTCACCAACGTGAACGACTTTCGCGCGATCTTGATCGAGTGATCGGCCGGTCGGCGACCGTGCCCGCCGTCGCGCGGCACGCGATCAGCCGTCGGACGCGTCGCCGAGCAGCAGCGCCGGCAGTTCGGCCAGCGATTCGATCAGTGCGTCGCCCGCGAGCTCGCGCGGATCCCGGCCCTCGTCGTAGCCGTACGGCACGCACACGACCGGGATCGAGGCGGCGCGGGCGGCCCCGACGTCGTTCGCCGAGTCGCCGACCATCAACGCGGCGCCCGGCGCGACCTCGAGCCGCGTGCAGGCGTACAGCAAAGGCTCGGGATCGGGCTTGCGCCGCGCGCAGGTGTCGCCGCCGACCACGAGATCGACCCACTGCGCGAGCCCGAGGTCGCGGATCAGCGCATCGGCGAACCGGAACTGCTTGTTCGTGACGACCGCGATCCTGAGCCCTGCGGCATGCAATCGCTCGAGCGCGAGAGGCGCCCCCTCGAACGGTCGCGCGGTGCGCTCGCCGCGATCGTGCAACGCGCCGTAGCAGGCGAAGAAGTTCTCGAGGATCCGCGCCTGCTGCGCGTCCTCGATCGGCCGTCCGAGGTACTGCGCAGCCCGGCGCACGAGACTCGGCGATCCCCGGCCGATCATCGCGCGCACCGCCTCGATCGGGATCGGCGGCCAGTGCTCCTCGGCGAGCGCACGGTTGAGCGCGAGCGCAATGTCCGCCAGCGTGTCGAGCAGCGTGCCATCGAGATCGAACAGCACCGCCCGCAGCGGCCGATCCCGCCAGCGCGGGGCAGCGATCGCGCTCACAGCTTGTAGCTCGAGAGCAGCAGGCTCGTTTCGGTGCGCGTGATGCTCTCGATCGAGCGGATCCGGTTGATCACCTCGTCGATCGCCTCGAGGCTGTCCGCGCGCAGTTCCGCCACGAGGTCCCAGCGGCCGTTCGTCGAGTACAGGGCCGCAACCGCCGGGTCACCGCGCAGCACGCGCACGACCCGCTCGAGATGATTCCCCTCGACCGCGATCGTCATGATCCCGCTGACCCGGTCCACTTCCGTCTGCGGCTTCAGGCGCACCGTATAGCCCGCGATCGTTCCGTCGGTCTCGAGCCTCGCGATCCGGTTCTGCACCGTCCCGCGCGCGACCCCGAGGCGCTTCGCGAGCGTCGCGATCGGCGCGCGCGCATCGAGGCGCAGCTGCGCGATCAGACGTCGGTCGAGATCGTCCATCGCGTCTCCCCGGGGCGAGCCGGATGAGTCAAACTGACTTCCTTATTGATCATAATGATCAATATAGCTCATGTTTTGCGCAATTTCAGGGCTTCCCGTTGGCCCGGGATCCAGGAATGATCGACACCCGCAGCCCGAGGCGTGCTCGGGGGGAGTGGCAATCATGGTCGATTACATCGGTGTCGGCGACGTCGCCCGCTTGATCCAGGCGGTCGGTCCCGGCGAATTCATCGAGCGCCTGGCCGGCGAGATCCTGGCCGATTATCGTCGCTGGGACGAATTCGAGAAGTCCGCGCGGGTCGCGAGCCATTCCCCGGTCGGCGTGATCGAGTTGATGCCGACGACCGACGGCAAGCTGTACTCGTTTAAATACGTGAACGGCCACCCGAAGAACACCGCCGAGGGACTGCTCACGGTGACCGCATTCGGCGTACTCGCCGATGTCGCGACCGGCTATCCGCTGCTGCTGTCCGAGCTCACGGTGACGACCGCGCTGCGCACCGCGGCGACCTCCGCGCTCGCCGCCCGACTGCTCGCGCGGCCGCAGGCGCGCACGCTCGCCTTGATCGGCAACGGTGCGCAGAGCGAATTCCAGGCGATCGCGTTCCACCGGATGCTCGGCATCCGGGAACTGCGGCTCTACGACGTGGACCGTGCCGCGACCGCGAAGCTCGAGCGCAACCTCGCCGCGATCGAGGAACTCGCGGATCTCGCCTGCGTGCGCGCGACGAGCGCCGCGGAGGCGTGCCGCGGCGCGGACATCGTGACGACCGTGACCGCGGACAAGCGCAATGCGGTGATCCTGACGCCGCCGATGGTGCGCCCCGGAATGCATGTGAATGCGGTCGGCGGCGACTGCCCGGGAAAGACCGAGCTGCATCCGGACGTGCTGCGGATGCCGGAAGCCCGGGTCGTCGTCGAGTACGAGCCGCAATCGCGGGTCGAGGGCGAGATCCAGCAGATGCCGCCGGACTATCCGGTGATCGAGCTCGCCGCGGTCGCCGCGGGCCGCACGCCCGGGCGCGCGACGGAACGGGATCTCACGATCTTCGATTCGGTCGGATTCGCGCTCGAGGATTACTCGGCGCTGCGCTTCCTGCATGCGCTGCTCGAGGAGGGGCACATCGAGCGCCGCCGGATCGATCTCATCCCCCGCCTCGACGATCCGAAGGATCTGTTCGGCGGCACGCTCGGCGCGGGCTCCGCCCGCCGCCGCCTGCGCAAGAGCGCTTGAGCGGCGCGATGGCCACGCTCCCTCCGCCACCCCGTGTGAGCCTGATCGGCGCGCCGACCGACGTCGGCGCCGGCGCGCGCGGCGCATCGATGGGCCCGACGGCGCTGCGTATCGCCGGCCTGCGGGCGACGCTCGAGGCGCAGGGCGCCGACGTGCTCGACCGCGGCGATCTCGAGGGTCCCGCGAACCCGGGACTCCCTCCGATCGGCGGCTACCGGCACCTCGGCGAGGTACACCACTGGTGCCGCAGCGTGCACGACGCGGTGCACGCCGAGCTCGCGGCCGGACGGCTGCCGATCCTGCTCGGCGGCGATCATGCCTTGAGCATCGGATCGATCAGCGCGGTCGCGCGCCACTGCCGCACCGACGGGCGCGCGTTGCGCGTGCTGTGGCTGGACGCGCATGCGGACTTCAACACCAACGCGCTGACGCCGAGCGGCAACCTGCACGGGATGCCGGTCGCGTGCCTGTGCGGTTACGGGCCCGCGGAGCTCGTCGGTTTGAGCGGCGCTCGGCCCGCGCTCGCGCCGGCGGAGATCCGCCAAATCGGGATCCGCAGCGTCGATCAAGGCGAGAAGCGCTTCGTGCACGAAGTCGGACTCGAGGTGTTCGACATGCGCTACGTCGACGAGGTCGGGATGCGCCGCACGCTCGAGGTCGCACTCGAAGGGCTCGCCGCCGATGCGCATGTCCATGTGAGCTTCGACGTCGACTTCCTCGATCCGGACATCGCGCCGGGCGTCGGCACCACGGTGCCCGGCGGCCCGTCGTACCGCGAGGCGCAGCTGTGCATGGAGATGATCGCGGACACCGGCCGGATGGGATCGCTCGACATCATGGAGTTGAATCCCGCGCTCGATCTGCGCAATCGCACCGCCGAGGTCGCGGTCGACCTCACCGCATCGCTGTTCGGCAAGAGCACCTTGATGCGCCGTTGAGGCGCACGTAACGGTTCGCCGGACGCGCAACCGCTCGGGGACCGGGTCGCGGCTCGGTGGCGGCGCCGGCGCCGCGCGGCGTGCCGGGATGGCGAAAACGCGAAACGGCCCCGAAGGGCCGTCCGCGCGACTCGTCCGTGAATCGACCCGTCCGCGATCAGAACTTCGCGGTCAGGTTCACCTGGTAGCTGCGCCCCGGGATCGTGAAGAACAGATAATCCCCGTTCGCATTGGTGCCGTTGTCGGCGTAGATCGACTTGCGATCCGCGAGGTTCTGCGCGGTGATCCCGAGCTGCAGGTCCTGGAATCCCGGGATCGCCGTGCCGAAATCGTAGTTCAGCGCACCGTCGACGGTCGCGTAGCTGCCGAACGGCACCGTGTCGCCGGTGTCACCGTAGCGACGGCCGACGTACTTGCCGGTGAGCGACCCCTGCCAGCCGGCGCGGTGGTAGACGACCCCGAGCGATGCGGTACGATCCGGGGTGTTCGGCACCCAGGTGTTGTCTGCGGTCACCTTCGCGCTGTTGACCGATCCGTTCGCGTACAGCGCGAAGCCGGCGCCGACGTCGACCGATCCTTCGAACTCGAAGCCGCGGTACTTCACACCGCCGAGATTGATGAAGTACTTCGAGACGCCCTTGCCGACCGACGCGATCTCGTTGGTGAAGTCGATCTTGTACGCGTCGGCCGACACGGTCACGTGATGTCCGACCCAGGTGGTGCCGGCCTGCACGTTGGTCGTGCTCTGCGGATCGACCTGATTCTTCGCCGGATCGGCGACGTAGAACACGTTCAGGTTCGGCGCGAGGAACCCCTGCGCCCACTGCGCGTAGACCGACCAGTTCGGCAGGATCTTGTAGTGCGCGTCGAAGGACGCGAGGTTGCGCGACCAGGTCTTGTCGTAGCTCAACGCACCCCCGATCGGGCCCTGATTGTAGTCCGCGTGCAGCACGCGCTCGAAGCTCACGTGCTTCACACCGCCGGTCAGGTCCAGGCCCTCGATCGCGTGCCAGACGTACTGCGCGTAGTACTCGCGGGTGAACAGGTAGTCGTTCATCAGCCGGTCCGCCGAGTTCGCCAAGGTCGGCAAGGTCCCCGGCGTCCAGCAGCCGCAGCCGCCGTACAGCGGGTCGTACGCGTTGTTGTTGGTCATGTCGATCTCGAACTGCGCGCGCGAGTTGGTCTGGTGGTCGTACCACGCGCCGACCTGGGCCTCGCCGGGCCCGACCTGCTTCGAGACGCGGAAGATGTCGCCGAGCGAACGATAGTACATGTGCATCTGCTGGCCGGGCACGTTGTTCGGACCGTAGATCGTGCCGTTCGGCACGCCGCCCGGCAGGATCGTGCCGTTCGTCGCCTGACCGTTCGGGTCCTCGCCGTTCCAGCCATCATGGTAATAGCCGTAGGTGTACAGCTTGTTGTCGAAGATCCAGCCCGAGAAGTGCGAGTGCAGGCCGACGTACTCGTAGTCGGTCGTGATCTTGTCGAGCTGATAGGCGTAGTACGACTGGCTGTTCGGATCGGTGTTGTAGCCGTAATTCGGCCCGAACGCCTGGATCTGCGCGAGAGTCGCGCCGATCGGCGGGTTCTGGTGGACCTTGTTCAGGTTCGCCGCGAAACTCAGGTTGGTGAAATCGTTGAGCGGCTGGATGTACTTCAGGAACACGTCGCTACGGTCGATCTTCGCGTTCGTGAGGTAACCGTCGGAGGACAGCGTCTTCGCGCTGATGAAGCCGCTCGCGCCGTTCCAGCGGTCGACGACGCCGGTGTCGTAGCGGAAGCCGAGGAGTTTCGTGCGGAAGCTCCCGTAGCTCAGCCACGCGGTCGCGCCCGCTCGGCGGCGCGGATTGTCCGACTGCACGTAGACCGTACCGCCGAAAGTCGCCTCGCCGAGCGTCGCCGCGTTGCCCGGACCCCGATCGACGACCACGTTGCCGATGTCCTGCGGCATGAAGTAGCTGGTCGAGTGATGGGTGAAATCGTTCGAATCGCCCCACGGGATGCCGTCGAAGGTCACGTTGAACTGACCGTCCTGGAAGCCGCGGATCGAGGTGCCGAGATTCTCCGACAGGCCGGGGCCGTTCGGATCGACCGTGGACACGCTCGGCGTGTATTTCATGATGTCGGTGTAGTTCGCGGCCGGGGAATCGTTCTGGCGAATGAAATCACCGCCAACGATCGACTGCGGCTGGGTTGCGACCAGCGAACCCTGCGAGGGCATATCCTGCGGACCCTTGAGCGCCTGGGCGGTCACGAGTACCGGGTCGAGACTGATCCCGGCCGAGGTGTTGCCGTTCGAGTTCGCATGCACGACCGTCGCCGCGGCGAGAGTCGACACACAGATCAGGGCTTTCAACGGCTTGGAATCGGCGAGCGAGTGATCGCGTGACATCGGATGACCCTTTCTTGATGTGAAAAAGCCGCACTTTCGCAGCGGCGCGACATCTTGGTCGGTCGATGTGACGAGTTGATGTCCGAGAGATGACGAACTCGAGACACGGCGTGAGCGCTGCGCGCACCGCGGCCGTGCGCTGCGGATCGACGCCTGACGAACTGGGCGCCGGGCCGCGCGGCGGGGAAGACTCGGCGGGCGGCGGCTCAGCGACCGCGACGGCCGCGCAGGTAGGTCGCGCGCCCGGCGAGAATGTGCGCGTGCATGATGCTGTGCGCCCAGTCGCCGTCGCGCGCCTCGAGCGCCTGCACGAGCTCGAGATGCTGATCGGCACTGCGCTGTAGCTCGCCC
>JAGWPU010000041.1 GCA_028870355.1 Gammaproteobacteria bacterium
CTCGAGGACGGCGCGAAGGTGTCGGTCGGCGACGTCATCGCGCGAATCCCGCAGGAGTCGTCGAAGACCCGCGACATCACGGGCGGCTTGCCGCGCGTCGCCGATCTGTTCGAAGCGCGCAAGCCGAAGGACTCCGCGATCCTCGCGGAGCGCAGCGGCACGGTGAGCTTCGGCAAGGAAACGAAAGGCAAGCGCCGCCTGATCATCACGAACGAGCAGAGTGAGAAATACGAGGAGCTGATCCCGAAGTGGCGCCACCTGAACGTCTTCGAGGGCGAACAGGTCGAGAAGGGCGAGGTGATCGCGGACGGTGAGCCGAACCCGCACGACATCCTGCGCCTGCAGGGCGTCGAGGCCCTCGCGAACTACCTGGTCCGGGAGATCCAGGACGTGTACCGCCTGCAGGGCGTGAAGATCAACGACAAGCACATCGAGGTCATCGTGCGGCAGATGCTGCGCAAGATCGAGGTGCAGGACACCGGCGATTCGGCGCTGCTGCGCGGCGAGCAGATGGATCGGGGCCGGTTGCTCGACGTGATCGAGAAGCAGAGGACCGAGGGCAAGAGCCAGTCGACCTGGGAGCCGATCCTGCTCGGCATCACCAAGGCCTCGCTCGCGACCGAGTCGTTCATCTCGGCGGCGTCGTTCCAGGAGACCACCCGCGTGCTCACCGAAGCCGCGGTTCGCGGGCTCAAGGACGACCTGCGCGGCCTGAAGGAAAACGTGATCGTGGGCCGTCTGATCCCGGCCGGCACTGGATTCGCGTATCACGCGAGGCGGCGTCGTGCGAGCGACGATTCGCGGCGGCGGAACTTCATGGACGTCGGCGGCGGCATCACCGAGTCCGAGGACACGGTGGCCGCGGGAGACGCCGAGTCGGCGGAGTAACCTCGCAGCCCCGGCCTGCTTCCCGGCAGGCCGGGGCTGCGATCCTCGACCGCCCGAGCCGATGCCGTCGATGACGTCGCGGACGGATTTCCAGGTGATCGTCGATGCAGGCGCGGCGGTCCAGATCCGACGTCGGGCCGAATTCCGGGCGAGCCCGTGGCGCAACGGCGGCGGTGTGACCCACGAGGCCATGCGCCGCCCGTCGACGGGCGATGCCTACGACTGGCGGGTCAGCGTCGCCGAGATCGCCTCCTCCGGACCGTTCTCCGCGTTCGACGGCTATCGTCGTCACATGCTGCTGCTGAGCGGCGCAGGACTCGAGCTCGAATTTCCAGACGGCCGACTCGCTCGACTCCTACGGCCCGGCGATCTCACGTCGTTTGCAGGTTCGCCGCCTCCCGAGTGCCGGCTGATCGCGGGCCCCTGCGTCGATCTGAACCTGATCTGCGCGCACGGCTTGCCGGTCGAGACCTGGCTGCTTCGGGGCGATGCGCAGCACGACGTCGGGGTCGCTGCCGGCGACGTGGTGCTCGCGTTCTGCATCGAGGGCACGGCGACCCTCGTCGATCACGGGGCCGAGACCGGTACGGTCGGCAGCACCGATCTCGCGGTGATCGATCTCGCGTCGCCCGGCACCGTCCGCGTGTGCCGGGCGGCGCGGCGCGCCGACGCGAGCGCCCTCTTCCTTGCTAAGCTCGCGCCTTCGGAAGGAGGCTGAAATGAACCGCCAAACGACATTCGAGGCCAGCACGGAGACGCTCGCGGCGATCCGCGAATCGATCCGCGACCACGCGCTCTGGCCCGAGGAGGGATCGGTCACCCGACTGCAGCGCAGCCTCGAGCTCACCGGCGGCGCGAGGCACCGGGCGACCGCGACCGCCAGGGCCCTGGTCGAAGGCGCACGAGCCCGGCGCGACGAGCGTCCGTTCCTCGATGCGTTCCTGCAGGAGTTCGGGCTGTCGAATCAGGAAGGCATCGCGCTGATGTGCATCGCCGAGGCGCTGCTGCGCATCCCGGACGATGCGACCGCGGACCGACTGATCGCGGAGCAACTGTCGAGCGGTGACTGGTCCGCGCACGCCGGAAAGTCCGAATCGGTGTTCGTGAACGCGTCGACCTGGGGCCTGATGCTCACCGGCGGCATCCTCGACCTCGACCCCTCGATCAAGTCCGACGCGGGCGGCTGGCTGCGATCACTGACCCGCAAGGCGGGTGAGCCGGTCGTGCGCCTTGCGGTGCGCCGGGCGATGCGGATCATCGGCGGCGAATTCGTCGTCGGCCGCACGATCGAGGAAGCCCTGAAGCGCAGCGCCGCCGAGCCCGCGCTCGCGCTGTGCTCGTTCGACATGCTCGGCGAGGGCGCCCGCACGCTTCGTGATGCCGAGCGGTACTACGATTCGTATGTGCGCGCGATCGCGGCGATCGGCGGTGCCGCCCGGGGGCGCGCTCCGCACGAGACCTCGTCGATCTCGATCAAGCTCTCGGCGCTCGAGCCCCGTTACGCGCTCGCGCAACGGGAGCGCGTCCTTGCGCGTCTCGTGCCGAAAGTGGCGTCGCTCGCGGAACGTGCCGCCGCCGCCGGCATCCAGCTCACGATCGATGCGGAGGAGGCCGATCGCCTCGATCTGTCGCTCGACGTGATCGAGGCGGTGAGCCGTGAGGCACGCACCCGCGATTGGCCGGGATTGGGTCTCGCGGTGCAAGCCTACGGCAAGCGTGCGCTCGACGTGATCGACTGGGTCGCCGCGCTCGCGCACTCGGCGGCGCGGCGCATGACCGTGCGCCTGGTCAAGGGCGCCTACTGGGACAGCGAAGTCAAACGCGCCCAGGAACGGGGCCTGGACGGTTACCCCGTGTACACCCGCAAGCTCACGACCGACGTGGCCTACCTCGCCTGCGCCGGCCGCCTGTTCGCGCATCACGACACGATCTACCCGCAATTCGCGACCCACAACGCCTTCACGATCGCCGCGGTACTCGAACTCGCCCCTCAGGGCGCGATCTACGAGTTCCAGCGGCTGCACGGAATGGGCGGGCTCCTGTACGCGCAAGCGCAGCGCGAGATCCCCGAATTTCCGCGCGTACGCGCGTACGCGCCGGTTGGCGAACACAAGGACCTGCTCGCCTACCTCGTCAGACGCCTGCTCGAGAACGGCGCCAACACGTCGTTCGTGAACCGCTTCATGGACGAAAAGGTGCCGGTCGACGAGGTGGTTCGCGATCCGATCGGGGAACTCGAGCGTCTGCAGCCGATCGCGAACCCGTCGCTGCCGGCCCCGTCCGCGCTGTATCCGGATCGCGGCAATTCGCGAGGCGTCGACTTCGGCGACCCGCGCGTGATCGACGCGCTGTGCACGGCGGTCGCGCGTCGCGACGCGATGCTTCGCGGCGGTCCGATCATCGACGGTGAGCGCCACGAGGGCGATGAGGTCACGATCGCGAATCCAGCGGATCGGCGCGAAGCGGTCGGTCTCCTGCGGGAGGCGAGTCCCGCGCAGATCGCACAGGCCTTCGACTCCGCCGCCAGGACCCAGGCCGCGTGGGACGATCTCGGCGGCGCGCAGCGCGCCGCAATCCTCGAACGGGCAGCCGAACTCATCGAGACGAAGCGGCACGAATTCCACGAACTGCTGGTCCGGGAAGCGGGCAAGACGCTCGGCGACGCCGTTGCGGAGGTGCGCGAGGCGGCCGATTTCTGCCGCTACTATGCACTCAACGCGCGCAGGCTGTTCGAGGGGGCCACGCGGCTCACCGGGGTCACCGGCGAGACGAACGATCTCGCGCTGCGCGGCCGCGGGGTGTTCGCGTGCATCAGTCCGTGGAATTTCCCGCTCGCGATCTTCACCGGCCAGATCGCCGCGGCGCTCGCTGCGGGGAACGCGGTGGTCGCGAAGCCCGCCGAGCCGACGCCGTTGATCGCCGGGCGACTCGTCGCGGCGATGCACGAAGCCGGCGTGCCGCCACCGGTGCTGCAATTCACGCCCGCGCAGGGACGGGTGTTCGGGGAGGTTGCGTTCCGCCACCCCGCGCTCGCCGGCGTCGCGATGACCGGGTCGACCGCGACCGCGCAGACGATCAACCGGGCGCTCGCGGCGCGGGACGGCGCGATCCTGCCGTTGATCGCCGAGACCGGCGGGATGAACGCGATGCTCGTCGATTCGACCGCGCTGCCGGAGCAGGTCGTCGACGACGTCGTCGCATCGGCGTTCCAGAGTGCTGGCCAACGCTGCTCGGCGCTGCGCATCCTGTTCGTGCAGGAAGACGTCGCGGAGCCGGTCATCGAGATGATCGCCGGCGCGATGGACGAACTCGTGATCGGCGACCCGGCGCGCGCGCAGACCGACGTCGGGCCGGTGATCACCGCCGCCGCGGCCGACAAACTGCGCGCGCACGTCGAGCGCATGCGCCAGGACGCGAAGATCATCAAGGCCTGCGGGCTCACCGAGGAACACCGGCACGGCACGTTCGTCGCGCCGCACCTGATCGAGCTGCGCGACGCAGGTCAACTCCTGCGCGAGGAGTTCGGCCCGATCCTGCACCTGGTCCGGTATCGTGCGCGCGACATCGATCGGGTGCTCGCGGCGATTCGGGCGACCGGCTACGGCCTCACCCTCGGCGTGCAAACGCGCCTCGAGTCGTTCTGGCGCGCCGTGTACGGGGCGACGAGCGTCGGCAATACCTACGTCAACCGCAACATGATCGGCGCGGTCGTCGGCGTCCAGCCGTTCGGGGGGGCGGGACTCTCGGGTACCGGCCCGAAGGCCGGTGGTCCCCATTATCTCACCCGGTTCGCGAACGAACGGACGCTGACGGTGAATACCACCGCGACCGGAGGAAACGCCGCGCTGCTGAATCTCGGGCAGTGATCGGTGCGGTGAGCACCTCGCGCGCCGGCGCACGAGGTGCTCATCGGCGACCCAGGCGGATATGGGTTTCCGCGTGATGCGCCTCGCGCAGCCGCTTCGCGTGTGCCGCCAGCAGGTCGCCGCGCGTGATGATGCCGACCATCGCATGCGGGGCCGAGTCGGCGAGCACGACCAGGCGGCCGACCGAATGCGCGACCATGTGATCGGCCGCTTCCCGCAAGGAATGACCTTCCTGCACGACGATCGGCTCCTGGGTCACGAGCTCGGCGATCGCGACCGAATCGGCGTGTCGCGCGCCCTGTACCTGCCGGCGCGTGATCACGCCGCACAAGCGGCCTGCGGCGTCGATGACCGGGTACCCTTGATGCTGATTGCCCGGATCGTCGCCGGCGAACCAGGCGCGGATCTCGCCGACCGTCGCGGTATCCGGAAGCGTTCGCACGCCGCGCGTGCAGACCTCGGCGACCCGCACCTGGGCAAGGAAATCGGCCGAATACTCGTCGGGAACGCGAGTCCCGCGCCGCACGATCTTCTCGGTCATGATCGTCGTGCGCATCAGCAGCACCGAGACGAAATACGCGGCGGTGCAACCCCCGAGCAAGGGCAACAGCCCGGCGAACTGGCGCGTCGTCTCGAACGCGAACACGATCGACGTCAGCAACGCCCGCGAGGCGCCGGCGAAGATCGCCGCCATCCCGACCAGCGCCGCGATCCGCGGATCGATGCCGAGCCCGGGCGCGTGCGCAGACAGGAACTGGCCCAGGATCGCCCCGAGCGCCCCACCGATCGTGAACAGCGGCGCGAGGGTCCCACCCGAGGTTCCGCTGCCGAGCGCGATCGACCAGGAGAGGAACTTCATCACCAGCAGCGCGGCGAGCGCATCGAACGCAAAGCGCCCGGAAACGATGTCCTGAATGTTCGTATAGCCGACACCGAAGGTCAGCGGCGCGAAATAGCCGATCACGCCGACCACGACCCCGCCGATCGCCGGCCACCACATCCAGTGGAGCGGGATCTTCTCGAACGCATCCTCGATCCCGTACACGACGCGAGTGACGCCGACGCTGCACAAGCCGACGAATGCGCCGAGCAGGACGTAGACCGTCAGCGCGGAGCCGCCCGGTGCCGCGATCGGCGGCATCGGAAACACCGCGTCGAAACCGACGGTCGCATAGCGGACCCCGGTCGCGGCGACGGTCGCGAGCGCGACCGGGATCAAGGAGCGCGGCCGCAACTCGAACAGCAACCGCTCGATCGCCAGGATCGTCGCCGAAATCGGCGACGCGAAGATCGCCGCCATGCCGGCGGCGGCGCCGGCTGCGAGCAGCACCTTGCGTTCGCTCGCGGTCACGTGCAGTACCTGACCGAGGAGCGACCCCAGGGCGCCGCCGGTCGCGATGATCGGCCCCTCGGCGCCGAACGGCCCGCCGGTGCCGATCGCGATCGCCGACGACAAGGGTTTCAGGAACGTCATCCGTGGCGGGATCTTCGAATCGTTGCGCAGGATCTGTTCCATCGCCTCGGGGATTCCATGACCGCGGATCGCCGGCGATCCCCAGCGCGCCATCCATCCGACGACGAGTCCGCCCGCGACCGGGACGAGCACGACCCAGGCGCCTAGATGAGTTCCCGCCGGAGAGACGAACGCGGTCGACCAGCGGCCGTAGAACGCGAGGTTCGTGACCAGTCCGATCAGCGCGACGAGCGCCTGGGCGATGAACGCGGCGGCGACGCCGAGCGCGAGCGCGTAGATGCTGATCGTGAGGATCCGGGAATCCGCGCTGCTGGTGCGTCGCGGCATGCGAGCGCGATCGAGCGTGACGCCGAGCGACGGCGCGACCGCCAGACTGCCGTTGCGGGAGTCCTCACGAATCGAATGATGGCCGGGATCGCGCGCGGATCCTCGCGGTCGGGCCGCTCCGGGGCGCTTCGGGTGTTCGTCTTGCATGGTGTGCCGCCATGATGCCGCAGCCACCGCCGAATGCACAGCAACGCGGCTGGATCCGGTCGCCAGGCGCTCCGATCGCGGCTCTCGCGTGGTAGGCTCTTGAGCGTGGCACTGCCCGACACCGCGTTGAGCCCGCGCGAGCGTGATGCCCTCGGCGACTATACGGCCGACGCCCGTCTGTTACTGCTCGCGGCACTGGCGATCGTCGCCGGCCTGGCGGGGGGCGCGATCGCGTGGCTGCTCCTGCGGCTGATCGGACTGATCACGAATGTCTCGTTCTACCAGCGGCTCTCGTTCGCATTCACCTCGCCTGCGCACGAGCGGCTCGGCTGGCTCGTCTTCGTGCCGCCGGTGATCGGCGGTCTGCTCATCGGACTGATCGCGCGTTTCGGCTCGGAGAAGATCCGTGGCCACGGGATACCGGAGGCGATCGAAGCGATCCTGGCTGGCGGCAGCAACATCCCGCCGCGGATCGCGCTGCTGAAGCCGCTCGCGTCGGCGATCGCGATCGGCACCGGCGGGCCGTTCGGCGCCGAGGGGCCGATCATCATGACCGGCGGCGCGTTCGGTTCCTTGTTCGCCCAGTGCTTCCGGCTGTCCGCGATGGAGCGCAAGACGATACTGGTCGCAGGGGCCGCGGCGGGCATGGCGGGCATATTCGGGACACCGGTCGCGGCGACGTTGATCGCCGTCGAATTGCTGCTGTTCGAGTGGAAGCCCCGCAGCTTCGTGCCGGTCGCGGTCGCGGCCGCGACCGCGACCGTGGCGCGCATCCCGCTGCTCGGCAGCGGTCCCCTGTTCCCGTGCCATTCGGCACCGCTGCCGACACTCGGCGTGCTGCTCTGCGTCCCGGTCGGCGTCGCCGCCGGCCTCGCTTCCGGCGGCCTGACCTGGCTCACGTACTTTTTCGAGGATCAATTCCGCCGGTTGCCGCTGCACTGGATGTGGTGGCCGGCACTGGCTGGCCTGCTGATCGGCGCCGCCGCCATGATCGAACCGGATGCGCTCGGCGTCGGCTACGACGTCATCCGGGCGCTGCTCGCGGGCCGCATGCTGTTCGGGACGCTCGCGCTATTGCTGGTCGTGAAGACCTTGTTGTGGGCCTCGACGCTCGGATCGGGAACCTCCGGCGGCGTACTGGCGCCCTTGCTGATCATCGGTGGCGCGCTCGGTGCGATGGGCGCTCATGCGTTGCCGGTCGGAACTGCGACGATCTGGGCATTGATCGGCATGACGGCCGTGCTCGGTGGGACGATGCGGTCACCGTTCACGGCGATCGTGTTCGCGCTCGAGTTGACGCACGATGTCAACGCGCTGCTACCGCTGATGGTCGCGACGTTCGCCGCGGCCGGCTGCACGGTGCTCGTTCTCAAACGGTCGATCCTGACCGAGAAGATCGCGCGCCACGGCCGTCACGTGATCCGCGAATATGCCGTGGACCCGCTCGAGAAGGTCCTCGTCGAAGAGGTCATGACGCGCGTGCGACGGCCGTACCGGGAGGCGGCAATGCCCACGGATGCCGAGCGGCGCTCCGGCGCGAACGTCGGGGCCGCGGAGCCGCCGGTTCGCGCGGTCGCTCGACCGGGTGAGCCGATGAGCGGGGTCGCCGACCGCATGGCGATGCTCGACCTGGCGTGGGTTCCCGTCGTCGAGCCCTCGACGGGTACGGTCGTCGGCATCGTCACGCGACACGAGGTGTTGCGTGCGCGGGCGAAGACCTGCGCCGAGGAGCACGAGCGCGCGCGAGGGTTCGCGTGGCGCCGCGCCGGACCGCGACGCGCCGGGCCGCGGATCAAGACCGATGGTGGCCGATGAGCCTGTCCGAACCGATCGACGCCGGCGCGATCGCCTGACGATGCGGCGCACGGTGGTCGATCCTCCTTTGGGACGCGGGATCCCACGGGTGGCCCGCATCGCAGCGGCGAACCGTAACAGTCGAGATTTTCTCAAAAAAATCGCGCGGGGCGCGATTGATCGGGCCGCGGCGGGCCCTCCAACGGGCGTAACGATCGAGGGAGAACGGTTCTGACGATGCATACGGAGGACGTGGCACTCGTGCGACGCCTGTTGTCGAGGGACGAGGCCGCGTTCCGCGCCTTTTTCGACGACTATTTCCCGCGGATGTTCCGCTTCATCCTGCGCCGCCTGAACGGCGACGAGGAGGCCGCCCGGGACATCGTCCAGGCGTCGCTCAGCCGCGGGGTGCGCCGCCTCGAGACCTATCGAGGGGAGGCCAGCCTGTTCACCTGGCTCTGCCAGATCACGCGTCGCGAACTCGCGGACCACGTGGCCAAGGCGGCGCGCGAGGCAACCTACGTGCATCGGCTGGTCGAGATCGAGGATGACCCGCACGTTCGCGCGAGCCTGGAGTCGATTCCGGCCGACGGCGCGGCGGAACCGGAAGCGCAGCGGCAGCGGGAGGATCTCACCGCCGCGGTGCACGCGGCGCTCGACTATCTGCCGAGCCGCTACGCGCAGGTTCTCGAACTCAAATATCTCGAGGACCTGTCCGTGGAGACGATCGCGGAGCGCCTCGGCGTCACCGCGATCACGGTGCAGTCCCTGCTCGCGCGGGCCCGCAACGCCTTCCGCGACGTCGGGAATACCTTGCTGCCGAATCTGGGGAGCGAAACGTGATGCGATCGAATGGGGACAAGGATCGCGCCGAGTCCGACGACATCGCGCGGCTGATCGCGGCCGCCGGTCGGCGGCCGGCGCCCGACGGAGCGGTGCGTGATTCGGTGCGCGCAGCCATCGAGCAGGTGTGGTTGGAGGAAGCCGGGAGGCGTCGAGGGCGGCGGGCGTTGCGCTGGGCCGCGGCGGCCGCGGTCGTCACGACCGCGGTCGGGCTGGCATGGTTCGGTCTGCGTGGCGGGGTGAGCGAGGCGCCGATGCCGGTCGGCACCCTCGTCGCCGCCCGCGGCACCGTGCATCTGACGTCTCCGAGCGACCGGGGTCCGATCGTCGCCGGCAGCCGGCTCGATGCCGGCACGACCGTGCGCACCGGAGCGAACGGGTACCTGGTGCTGACGGCTTCGTCGATCGATCTGCGCGTCGGCCCCGGCAGCGCGCTCGATCTCGATCGCCCGGGCCACGTGCAACTCACGCACGGCCGGATCTACGTCGACAGCGGTCCCGAGGGCGACTCCCACGAGCCGTTGGTGGTCGATACGCCGTTCGGTCGGGTGAATCACCTCGGCACGCAATTCCAGGTGGTGGTGCACTCGTCCTCGATGCAGGTCAGCGTGCGCAGCGGTCGCGTGAACGTGAGCGAGCGCCGCGGTCGGCGTGAAACGCTGACGCGCGGACAAGGGGTCGCGGTCTATCGGGGCGGCGCGATCGAGCGGCTGGCGATCACGCCGTACGGCCGCATCTGGGCCTGGGTGAACACCTTGACGCCCGATTTTCCGATCGACGGCCGTCCGCTGTCGGAGTTCCTCGCGTGGTACACACGGGAAACCGGACGAACGCTCGCGTTGCAGGGCGCTGGGACGCAGGCTGCGATCGATCAGACACGCTTGTCGGGGAGCATCGCGGGTCTCACGCCGACCGAAGCGCTCGCCGCGGTGATGGCGACGACCCGCCTGCAATATGATATGAATTCCCCCGGTGAGTTACGCATCGGGATTCGCGGCGCGGCGGCGAACGGACACTGAGACGATCCGCCGACGTTCCCCGCGGCGGTCGGGCGCAGCGCTCGCCGCGATCCTCGCGCTGCTCGCATGCGTCGCGCCGGCGTGCCTGCCACAGGCCCGCGCCGGGACCCGCGACGCGCCGCTCGTGACCGACGTGCTCGCCGCGCTCGAGCGCGCGGGCGTGCGCCTTCTCTACAGCTCGCAACTGGTGCCGCCCGGCTTGCGGGCCCGCGGTCCGGTCACGGGGTCGACGGTGCGGGAGCGGCTGCGCTCGCTACTCGCGCCGCTCGGTCTCGAGGCGCGATCGCTGCCCGGCGGCGGCTACGCGATCGTGCGCGCCGAGCCTGCGCCCACGCCGGCGGTCGCGCGATCGCCGGTCGAGGAACCCCTCGAACGGATCGTGGTGCAGACCAGCCGGTACCGCTCGAGCCCGATCGGCGGCGTGACCACCGGACGACATGCGCTCGAGAACTCCCCCGAGACCCACAACGATGCAGTCCGAGCGCTGCAGGTCATTCCGGGGACCGCCGTCGCGGGCTACACCGCGCGGACCCACGTTCGCGGCAGCCGCGACGACGAGATCCTGTTCCGCTACGACGGCGTCACGCTGAACCAGCCGTATCATCTGAAGGAGCTGCAGAGCCTGTTCAGCCCCGTCGACCCGGCCGCGGTCAATTCGGTCACGTCCTGGACCGGGATCGCACCGATCGAATTCGGTGATCAGATCGGCGGCGTCGTCGATATCGCGCCGCGGCGCATCCACCGCACGACCGTCGACCTCCAGGCCTCGGAGCAGGGTGCGAGCGCGATGGCGGGAACCGTGTTCGGTTCGGGCCGCGGAACGGTGTTCGCGGACTTGCGGATGCAGAACGAGTTCGCGCCCGTCGGCTGGATCGAGACGCGGGTCGGCGCGCCGACTTTGAACGACATGATCGTCCATGCGACCTGGCGCTTCGACTCGCGCACGACGCTCGCGGCCGGCACGCTCGCGATCGACGACCGCCGCAAGTATTTTTCGACCGAAAATGCCCAGAACAAGGCCGTGAACGGCGGCGAGTTCTATGCGTGGCTGCGTCTCGAGCATCGGTTCGGCGAGCGACTGCAAAACGTCACCTTGCTCTCCTCGGAGGACTCGCACGAGAACGTGAACGGCAGCGTCGCGGAGCCCTATCTCGTCACCGGACAGCTCCAGGAACACAGCTGGCACGCGGTGTACACGCTGCGCGACGAACTGCGAGACGCCCCGTCGACGCGCTGGGCCTGGCACGCCGGTGCCGAAGCGACCGTCGCGAACCTGGTCGACGATTCCTCGGGCTACGCTGCGTTCTCGGCGCCGTTCGCGCCCGACCTGCAGCCGCACGCGATCGCGATCTCCGACGAGAGCGTCGCGGCGCATGCGATGACCTGGGCGGCGTACGGCTCGGTGCGATGGCGCGCGACGCGTCGCCTGGTCGCCGATCTCGGCGTGCGGCGCGACCAGCGGAAATTCAGCGGTCTGCGCGCGGACGCCCAGTGGGGCGTGCGGGCGAATCTGCGCGAGCGTCTTTCCGCCGTGTCGACCATGCGTCTCGGATGGGGACAAGAGTCCCAGGCCGACGTCTTCGATCCCCGCGTGGTCGCGGGCTCGATCGTCCCACA
Organism: Gammaproteobacteria bacterium; assembly: GCA_028870355.1. Classification (GTDB taxonomy): domain Bacteria; phylum Pseudomonadota; class Gammaproteobacteria; order Steroidobacterales; family Steroidobacteraceae; genus Bog-1198. Next base: position 11,976 of record JAGWPU010000041.1, read on the forward strand.
GACGGTCCGGCGCGTCACGCAGACGGATCTGAGCTTCGAGCGGCTGTTGCCGCACGGGTGGACCGTGCGGGCCGAAGGGTATTACAAGGACGAAGGCACTCCGTACTCGAAGTCGACCTACGTATTCTCCCCGTTCGCGCTCCTGCCGGAACTCGCGGTCGATCGGGTGCACGTGCTTTCCGCGCGTTCGCGCATGACCGGTATCGAACTCAGCCTGACCACCGATCGTGCACGCCCTCTCAGCGGATCCGTGTCCTACGTGTGGTCGCGCGCCATGGATCTCGTCGCCGGGCGCTGGGTTCCGCGGGCCTGGGACCAGCCCAACGCCGTGAAGGTCGATGCAGCGTGGCGGCACGAGGCGTTTCGGGTCGCCGCCTCCGCGGTCTGGCACACCGGCTGGCCGTATACGCCGCTGCTCGCCTCGCGCACGACCTGGACCGACCCGAACGGCGTCAGTCTCGGCTTCGCACCGCTCAACAGCGCCCGGCTCGGCAGTTTCCTTTCCCTGGATGCGCGCATCGCGTGGGAGCATCGCCTGGGGCACGGTGTGCTCCAGGCATTCCTCGACGTCTACGATCTCACCGACTCGCACGTGACGTGCTGCCGAAGCTATGCGGTCGTGCGGTCCGCCTCGGGCACCTACGGTCTCGTCGAGAGCCGCTCCCCGTGGCTCAATCTCACGCCGATCTTCGGCGTGCGCTGGCACTACTGACTCTCGCCTCACCGAACCGTAAGGGTCTGCGAACGATCTTTTCCACGATCGCCGATTGATTTCCCGTGCTGGCCCCGTCTCATGGGCACCTACACGCGGAACGCAGGCGGACAGTGGAAAAACCCGGACGAAATGTGTCGGCGAATGGCGACAGCGGCGCGCGGGACGCGCAGCCGAACGCACCCGTCGATCGCGGGCGCGGCGTCGCACGGCATCGGCCGAAGGCGGTGCTGCTCACGGGTGTCGCCGGCTTCATCGGGTACCACGTCGCGCAGGAACTGCTCGCGCGCGGCGACTCGGTCGTCGGTGTCGACAACCTGAACGCGTACTACGATCCGCAGCTCAAGGCCGATCGGCTCGCCCGGCTGCGACCACAGCCGGGATTTCGATTCGCGAAGCTCGATGTCGCGGATCGCGATGCGCTGCACGCGCTCTTCGGCGACCGGCGTTTCGACCAGGTCGTGCACCTGGCCGCGCAGGCGGGCGTGCGCCATTCGATCCGGCAGCCCCACGACTACCTGGCGAGCAATCTCGCCGGATTCCTGAACGTGCTGGAGTCGTGCCGCCATTACCCGGTCGACCATCTCGTCTACGCGTCCTCGAGCTCCGTCTACGGCGCCAACGCCCGGATGCCGTTCGCGGAGGATCAAGGCACCGACCACCCGCTCTCGCTGTACGCGGCGACGAAGAAATCGAACGAGTTGATGGCGCATTGCTACTCGGCGCTCTACGGGCTCGCGACCACCGGGCTGCGGTTCTTCACGGTCTACGGACCGTGGGGTCGACCCGACATGGCCTTGTTCACCTTCACGCAGGCGATCCTGTCGGGCCGTCCGATCGACGTTTTCAACGGGGGCGCGCATCGCCGCGACTTCACGTATGTCGACGACGTCGTGCGCGGCGTCATCGCCGCGCTCGATCGGCCTGCGACCGCGGATCCCGACTGGGACGCCGCGCGACCCGACCCCGGGCGCAGCCGCGTGCCGTACCGGATCTACAACATCGGCAATCAACGGCCGATCGAGCTGTCGCGCTACATCGAAGTGCTCGAGCGCTGTCTCGGGAGACAGGCCGTCAAGCGGCTGCTGCCGATGCAGCCGGGCGACGTCCCCGACACCTGGTCGAACGTCGACCGCCTCGCGCAGGAGGTCGGCTACCGACCCGACACGTCGATCGAGGTCGGCGTGCGCCGCTTCGTCGACTGGTATCTCGAGTATTACGGCACGACGGCGGAGCCGACCGTCCGCGCCGCGGCCTCCGGCCGATGACATCGCTTCGGTGCGGGCGGCGCGCGCGACCAGCACCGGCGGCCTTCCACGATTCCTCAACCGACGGGTGATGCATGGATCCACTCCCAAGACCCCTGCCTTTGCGAGAGCGCGGCTTCAGTGCGCAGAAAATCCACGGCAGCCACGACATCGCCGACGGTGCGATCAAGGTTTGCCTGTACTCCCACGACACCTTCGGTCTGGGGCATCTGCGGCGCAACCTCGCGATCGCGGACCAGCTCTTGCGAAGCGGCGGCCGATTCACCGTCTGGCTGCTGACCGGATCCCCGGTGATCCGCCAGTGGAACCTGCCGCCGGGGCTGCGCGTCCAGCCGTTGCCGCCGGTGGTGAAGACCGGGGCCGAGCGGTACGCCTCGCGACAGTCGGGCCAGCCGTTCGGACTGACCAAGGGATACCGCGAGGCCCTGATCCTGAAGCTGGTCGAGGAAGAGCGTCCCGACGTGTTCCTCGTGGATCACGCTCCCGCCGGGATGAACGGGGAACTCCTGTCGACGCTCGCGTTGATCCGTCACGAATTGCCGCAGACGCGCACGGTGCTCGGGTTGCGCGACATCCTCGACGAGCCGTCGACGGTGCGCCGGATCTGGGAAGAGCAGGAGATTCCCTCGCTGATCGAGCATGCGTACGATGACGTGTTCGTGTACGGCAGCGAACGGCTGTTCGACGTCGTCGCCGGCTATGGGATGTCCGCGGCACTCGCGCAGCGCGTGAAGTACTGCGGCTACGTCGTCGGCCACAGCCGACTCGAGCAACTGCACGGTCGCGCGAGCGGCGTGGCATGCTGGAATCCGGCGCGCGCTGCCGGCCGGCCGGTCGTGCTGGTGACCGCCGGCGGCGGCGGTGACGGCCAGTTCCTGATGCGCGCGTACCTTCGAGCGCTGCGCGCGCATCGAGCCGGCGGCTTCCATACCGTGATCGTGACCGGGCCGCTGATGCCCGCGGATCAGAGCGCGGAATTGCACGCGGCCGTCGCCGGTCGCGACGACGTCGAAATCGTCGCGTACACGACCGACCTGGTGCCGAGCATCCGCCACGCGGCCCTGGTCGTGTCGATGGCCGGCTACAACACCAGCGTCGAATTGCTCGCTGCCCGCAAGAAGGCGATCCTCGTGCCGCGCAGCGCGCCCCGGGAGGAGCAGCGGCTGCGCGCGCGACTGCTCGCGGGTCTCGGCCTGTGCACCACCGCGGAGCCGGGGCCGGACCTCGCCGATGCGCTCGAAACGCTGGTTCCGGCCGCGCTCGCCGCGCCGCCGCCGCCGGACCGGCTCTGGGAGGCGGTCGACCTGCAAGGGGCGGACCGGGTCGTCGCCGAACTCGGTTCGGTCGCGGCCGACGCTGGCCGTGCGCGCGTTCGGGGTGCCGCATGAACCGCGAGGGACGACGTCCGATCGTCTACGTGCTCAAGCGCTACCCGCGCTTGACCGAGACGTTCATCCTCAACGAGATCCGGGCGATGGAGCGGCTCGGCGTGCGTCTGCACATCGTCTCCCTGCTGCCCCCGGAGCCACCGCCGCATCATCCGATGGTTGCCGAGGTGCAGGCGCCGGTGCATGCGCCCGCGATCGGTTTCGTCGCCAGAGTCCGCGAGATCGCGCGCGCCCATGCGGCGATGATCGCCGCGGCGCCGTTGCGCTATGCGCGCGCGCTCGGGACCGCGCTGCGGCGCACGCCCGCGTCGCGCCACCCCGTGTCGCTGTGGCGGCAGTTCGCCCGCGCGGGGATCGTCGCCGACCTGTGTCGCCGCGAGCGGCTCGGCCACATCCACGCGCACTTCGCGAACGCGCCGACCGCGGTCGCGCACTTCGCCCACCTGATGTCGGGGATCCCGTTCAGCTTCACCGCGCACGCGAAGGACATCTACCTGTCCCGGCCGGTCGTGCTGCGCCGGCACCTGCAAGCCGCGCAATTCACCGCGACCTGCACCGGCTACAACGCCGAGTACCTGCGGCGCCTGGTGCCGCCGGCCGAATCGCACAAGATCCGGCTCGTGTACCACGGGATCGATCTCGGGGCGTTCGCGGCGGCGCCGGACGGCCCGCGGCCCGCGACCGCCGGGCCACCGCGGATCCTCGCGGTCGGACGGCTCGTCCCGAAGAAAGGGCACGAGGACCTGATCGCCGCCTGCGCGGCGCTGCGCGATCAGGGGGTCGACTTCGACTGCGAGATCGTCGGGTCGGGACCGCTGCGGGACTCGCTGTCCGCCGAGATCCGGCGACACGATCTGGAGGATCGGCTGACCCTGCGCGGATCGATGACGCACGCCGATCTGATCGAGCTCTATCGCCGCGCGAACCTGTTCGTGCTGGCGCCGCGCATCGCCGAGGACGGCGATCGCGACGGGATCCCGAACGTGATCGTCGAAGCGATGGCGGTCGGCGTGCCGGTGGTGGCGACCGACGTCTCCGGGATCCCGGAACTGGTGCGTCACGAGCAGACCGGATTGCTCGCCCCCTCGCGCGATCCCGCGGCGCTCGCCGCCGCGATGAAGCGACTGCTCCAGGACCGGCGGCTCGCCGGGCGACTGGCGACGGCTGCGCGGGATCTGCTCACCCGGGAATTCGATCTGTGGGAGACCACGCGAGCCCTGCAGACCTTGATCGCGACCGAGCGCTGCTGCGCGCACCACGATCCGGCAGGGCACGCGATCGAGGCAGCGATCGACGTCGGCGTCAGCGTACCGGAAGGCTCGAAATGAAGATCCTCTACCTGAACTTCGACCGAGGCATCCCCGTGCTCGGCGACAAGGGCGCTTCCGTGCACGTGCGCGAGTTCGTGCGGGCAGCCGCAGATCTCGGTCACGAGGTGCTGATCGCCTGTACCCGCCGGGGAGAGGGCAACGCGCCGCCGCCGGCGGCGATCGCCGAGTTTCCGATCGACGATGCGCCACCGCTGATCGAGGCCGAGCGCCGCTCGCTCGGCATCGAGGACCGCGGCGACGGCGAGCCGATCCTGCGTCGCGAACTGGCTCGGCTCGCCCACGATCAGTCGCTCGCCGCGCTGGTGCTCGCCTCGCTCGCGGCCCGCGACTTCCGGCCGGACTTCATCTACGAGCGCCATGCGTTGTTCTCGTCGGCTGGTGCCGGGCTCGCGGCACGTCTCGAGTGTCCGCGAATCCTCGAGGTCAACGCGCCACTCGCCGACGAGCAGAAGGCGTATCGAGGCCTTGCCCTCGAGGCGCTCGCACGGCGAATGGAGGCGGCGTCGTTCGGATCCGCGACCGCGGTCGTCGCGGTGTCGGAGCGCGTCGCCGCCTACGTTCGCGCCGTCGCGGCGCCGTCGGCCGGGAGCGTGCTGGTGATACCGAACGGTGTCGACCTCGGCCGCTTCGCGGCCGCCGACGCGAGCCGCGAACGCGTCCGCAGCCACCTCGGGTGGGGTCCCGAGGCGTGCGTGCTCGGCTTCGTCGGCAGCTTCAAGCCGTGGCACGGCACCGAGACCCTGTTCGACGTCTACGAGCGCCTCGTGACGACGCACCCCGCAGTGCGCCTGCTCGGCGTCGGCGATGGTCCGGCGCTCGCGGATTTGCGCGCGCGCGCGGCGAGGTCTCCGGCCGGGCCCGGCGTCGCACTGGTCGGTCGGGTCCCGCACGTCGACATTCCGGCCTGGACGGCCGCGATCGACGTCGTCGTCGCGCCGTACCACGCCGCCGGCAATTTCTATTTCTCGCCGCTCAAGGTCGTCGAGGCACTTGCCGGCGGTCGCCCCGTCGTCGCCCCACGCCTCGGTCAACTCGGCGACCTGATCGAGCACGGCAGGACCGGCTTGCTGTACTCGCCCGACGACGCCGAGGATTGCCGTCGTGCGATCGCGCGTCTGGTCGACGATCCGGCGCTACGCCTCGAGATGGGCCGTGCGGCCCGGGCGAGCACCGCCGGGCGCGGCTGGGACGAGGTCGTGCGCACGGTCACCCGGTCCGCCCTTGACGCGACCATCGGGGCCGCGGCATGAGCGACCGCCGATCCGAGCGCCGACGCTGGCTCGCCGCGCACCTGCGGCGCGAGAAGGCGCGGCTCGCGCTCGGCGCGACCGCGATGTCGATGCGTGCCGCGGTGCTCCTGCTGCTGCCGTGGCCGCTCAAGTTCATCGTCGACAACGTGATCTTCCGCAAGCCGCTCGGGAGCTGGGCGGCCGCGGTGCTGCCGGATCCGGCGATGCACCGACTGCTGCTGCTGCATGCGCTCGGCGCCGCGATGCTCGGGCTCGGACTGCTCGATGCGGGCCTCGCCTATCTCGGCAATCGCTGGTTGCTGGACGCGGCGCAGCGCATCGGCTATTCGATCCGCCGGGAATTCTTCGCGCACCTGCAACGGCTCTCGCTCGGATTCCACCGCAATCACCTGAGCGGGGAACTCGCCTCACGGCTCGGGGGCGACGTGAACGCACTGCAGGACTTCGTCGCCGCGGTCGGCGTCGATCTGCTGCCGCACCTGCTGACGATCAGCGGCATCCTCGCGGTGATGCTCGCGATGAACTGGCACTACGGTCTGATGACCCTCGCGGTCGCGCCGGTGCTGGTCTGGATCGCGCGGCACTTCGCGGCCGAGATCAAGGCCGCGGCACGCCGGACGCGCAAAGCCGAGGGCGAGCAGAGCGGCGCGACGCAGGAGGTGCTCTCCAACGTGCAGTTGGTGCAGGCGTTCGCGCGCGAGGATCACGAGGATCGGCGGTTCGAGGAGCGCGCGTCGACGGTCCTCGCGGCCGCGCTGCGCTCGAACCATCTCCAGGCCGCCTTCGCGCCCGCGATGAATCTCGCGATCGCGGTCGCGACCGGCGTGATCGCGTGGTACGGGGCGACGCTGGTGATCCGCGGCGCGCTCACGCCGGGCGATCTGCTCGTGTTCCTCGCGTACCTTCGGGCGATCGCGACGCCGGCGCGACAGATCGCGAAGGCCGGCCGCGTGTTCGGCCGCGCGGCGGTCGCGCTCGAGCGCATCGAGGAATATCGTGCCGTGGTGCCGTCGATCGCGGATGCGCCGGATGCGCTCGTGCCGGCCCACTGCGCGGGGCGCGTCGAGCTCGACGGGGTCTCGTTCGGCTATGCGGCCGACGCGCCCGTCGTCCGCGACGTGTCCTTCGAACTGCAGCGGGGCCGCACGGTCGCCCTGGTCGGCGCGACGGGCTCCGGCAAGTCGACGATCGCGGGCCTGGTCGCGCGCTTCAACGATCCGGACTTCGGCCAGGTGCGGCTCGACGGGCGCGACCTGCGGCAGTTGAGCCTGCGGTACCTGAGATCGCGGATCGCGCTCGTTCCGCAGGATCCCTTGCTGTTCCACGCGCCCGTCTGGGCGAACATCGCGTACGGCCGGGACGGCGCGACTCGCCGGGACGCGATCGAGGCGGCGATCGCCGCCGGCGTCGACGACGTGATCTCGAGCCTGCCCGGTGGCTACGATCTGGTGGTCGGCGAACGGGGCTCGACGCTCTCGGGGGGCCAACGCCAGTGCATCGCGGTCGCCCGCGCGATGCTGAGCGAAGCCGCGGTCGTGATCCTCGACGAGCCGAGCAGCAGCGTCGACGGCGTCACGGAACAGCGCTTGATGCGTGCGCTCCGGCGGCTCGCGCAGGATCGCGCCGCGCTGTTGATCGCGCATCGACTCGCGACCGTCGTCGATGCCGACCTGATCCTCGTGCTCGATCGCGGCCGCATCGTCCAGCGCGGCACGCACGAGCGGCTCCTCGCCGACGGCGGGCTGTACGCGGAGTCGTGGCGGGCGAACGGCCTGCCGGGAGCGCCGGCGCCGCTACGCCTGGTCGCCGCGTCATGAGCCTCGCGAAGCGGACGGATTCCCCGTGGCGGGCGTGCCTCGGCGCCGGGGTTGTCGCGGTGCTGATCCTGCCGGCCGCCGCCGGTGCCGATCCGTGGATTCCGGCCGCCGGCGACGGCAGCATCGAGCCCGCGGTGCGCCAGTACGACGCGACCAGCGTCTTCCCGACCGATCAATACGGCACCGCGACACTGCCGGCGAGCGACGAGCGATACACGATGCTGCGGGTGACCGGTACGCAGGGCATCGGCGATCGGTTGTCGATCGAATACGACCTGCGCGCGGGCCGGATCCAGAAGATCCGTACCAAGCACGGGCGGCGCATCGTCGATTCGGCGACCGGCGTCGAGGATCAGGAAGTCGGCTTGAACCTCGGCCTGCACCAGGGCTCGCGCTTCGCGAGTTCGATCGCGCTCAACGTGATCGCGCCGACGGGCGCGGCCGGCACGAATCCGCCACTCGGCGTCGGCCGGACCGCGATCGAACCGGATCTGCAGTTCGGCTTCGCGGATCGCCGCTGGCGGGCGACCGTCGACGCCGGCTCCCGCGTGTTCGTCGACGGTGCGGCGACGCAGATGCGTGCGATCGTCGATGCGAGCTACCGGCTGTCGCAACGCGTCGAGATCGGTGCGTCGGTGTTCTACGTCCGCACCGTGATGAGCGCCAAGCCGCTGCCAGTCGTCGATGCCGGCGAACCGTACAACGTCCTGCGCCCTGGCCTGCGGCTGAAGTTCCGACTCACGCCGCACCTGAAGCCCTATGTCGAGTACGAGAAGGACGTGTCCGGCCAGGCGATCCATGCGGGTCGGCGCATCACCGTCGGTTTCACCTACGACTATTGAGCGCCGACCGCGCGAGACTCAGCGATGCGCCTGCTGTTCGTTCGACATGCCCCGACCGACTGGAACCGCGAGGGCCGCTACCAGGGGCGCACCGACACGCCGATCGGCGAGACCGGATTGCGCGAGGCCCGCCGGATCGCCGAGACCCTGCGCGGCGTCGCGGTCGACCTCGTGGTCACGAGTCCGCTGCGTCGCGCGCTCGAGACCGCCGAGGTGATCGCGGCGGCGCTCGGCGGCGTGCGCCGTCTCGTCGACGGTCGTCTCGTCGAGATCTCGTTCGGCGACTGGGAGGGATTCACCCAGGAGGAGATCCGCGCGCGCTGGCCGACGGCGCTGCGCGCGTGGAAGCGCACGCCGCAGGCGGCGCGATTCCCCGGGGGCGAATCCCTGCACGACCTCGAGCGACGACTGCGCGACTTCCTGCGAACACCGCCGTGGCGCGGCGAGGGGTGCGTCCGCAACGTCGTCGCGGTATCGCATGCCGGCCCGATCCGTCTCGCGCGCTTGCTCGCCGAACGCCGGTCGCTCGCCGAGTTTCGCGAGGTGCCGGTCGTCGGCGGAATCGCCCAGGAATTCCGATGGAGCGCGAGCGAGGGGCTCGCGCCGAATCTTCCCGCTACTTCACCACAGGACCTGCCATGAAAGTAACGATTTTCGGATCCGGATACGTCGGCCTCGTGACCGCGGCCTGCCTCGCCGAGGCCGGCAACGACGTGCTCTGCGTCGACGTCGACGCGCGCAAGATCGAGCGACTGCAACGCGCGGAGATTCCGATCCACGAACCCGGGCTGGACGCGGTCGTCGAACGCAACGTCGCGGCGGGACGTCTGGCGTTCACGCTGGACGCCGCCGCCGGCGTCGCGCACGGACTGTTCCAGTTGATCGCGGTCGGGACGCCGCCCGACGAGGACGGCTCGGCCGACCTTCGTCACGTGCTCGCGGTCGCGCGCACGATCGGCGGGTACATGAACGACTACAAGGTCGTGATCACGAAGTCGACCGTGCCGGTCGGCACTGCGGACAAGGTCCGTTCGTCCTTGCGTGCCGCGCTGCGCGCTCGCGGCGTCGAGGTCGAGCACGATACGGTCTCGAACCCGGAATTCCTCAAGGAAGGCGACGCGATCGCCGACTTCATGAAGCCGGATCGGATCGTCGTCGGCACCGACAGCGAGCGCGCGGCGCGGTTGATGCGTCAACTCTACGAGCCGTTCACCCGCAACCACGATCGGATGCTGGTGATGGACGTTCGCTCGGCGGAACTCACGAAGTATGCGGCGAACGCGATGCTCGCGACCAAGATCAGCTTCATGAACGAACTCGCGAACCTGGCTGAGCGGGTCGGGGCGGACATCGAGCACGTCCGCCACGGCATCGGTTCCGATCCGCGAATCGGCTACTCGTTCATCTATCCGGGCGCCGGCTACGGCGGCTCGTGCTTCCCGAAGGACGTGAAGGCGCTGATCCGCTCCGCCGCGGATACCGGCTACTCGATGGCGATCCTGGACGCGGTCGAGGCGGTGAACCAACGCCAGAAGCAGCGGCTCTTCCAGAAAATCGAAGCGCATTTCGGTGAACTCGCGGGAAAGACCATCGCGCTCTGGGGACTCGCGTTCAAGCCGAATACCGACGACATGCGCGAGGCCGCGAGTCGCGACCTGCTCGAGGCCCTGTGGACAGCCGGTGCGCGCGTGCGGGCCTACGATCCGGTCGCGATGCCGGAGGCTCACCGTCTCTACGGTGAGCGTGACGACCTGACGCTGTGCGCGAACGCGGTGCAGGCGCTCGCCGGTGCCGATGCGCTCGCGATCGTGACCGAGTGGCAGGAGTTCCGCAGCCCCGACTTCCGGGCGATCAAGGACCGGCTGCGGGAGCCGGTCATATTCGACGGTCGCAATCTCTACGATCCGACCCAGATGGCGGCGCTCGGCTTCGTCTACGAAGGGATCGGGCGCTCGGCCACGCCCGCGGACGCGCGGGGGGCCGTCGCCTCGAATCGCGGCGCATGGCGGCACCTGCCGGCGGCGTGAGCCGCCGCGGGTCAGTCGGCGGCTTCGTGGTGCAGGGTTTCCGGCAGAAAGCACAGGGTCACGACGAAGCCGAGCGCCGCGACGCCGACCGGATACCACAGGCCCGCGTAGATGTTGCCGGTCGCGGCCACGATCGCGAACGCGGTTGCCGGCAGGAAGCCGCCGAACCAGCCGACCCCGATGTGATAGGGGACCGATAACGCGGTGTAACGAATCCGGACCGGAAACAGTTCGACGAGCGTCGCGGCCTGCGGTCCGTACAGCGCGGTCGCCGCGACCAGGAACAGCATCAACGCCGCCAACGTGCTGCCGAGGTCGATCCGCGCGCGTGCGGCAGCCGGTGGATAGCCGGCCTCAGCGAGCGCGGTGGCGAGCCGCCGGTCGAATGCCGCCTTCAGGGCCGCGAGCGTCGCGCCCGATGCACCGTCGACCGCGGGACTCGCGATCGGCACGCCGCCGATCAGGATCCTCGTGGGCGCTCCCGGCGGCGCCGTGCGGTTGGTGTATTCGATGCCGCGATTCGCGAGCGCCGATTTCGCGAGATCGCAGCCGGTGACCGAGTGACCCGTGCCTATCAGGTCGAATTGCAGCGAGCACTCGGCCGGCGGCGCGACGACGACGACCGGCGCCCGCTCGTTCGCCTGCACGAGCGCCGGGTTCGCCGCGCTCGCCATCCAGTGAAACCCCGGGATGAACCCGACCGCGGCGAGTCCGAGCCCGAACAGCATCACGGGCTTGCGCCCGATCCGATCCGAGAGCCAGCCGAACGCGAGGTACAGCGGCGCCGCCGCGAGGGTCGCGACGAGCAGCAGGCCATTCACGGTCGCCGCGGGCACCGCGAGCACCTTCTCGAGGAAGAACTGGGTGTAGAACTGCGCCGTGTACCAGACGACGCCCTGCCCGGCGAGGATCGCGAACAGCACGACGATCACGTGTCGCAGATTCCGCCAGCGCAGGAAGGACTCGGCGAGCGGAGCGCGGCTCAGCGTGCCCTCGGCCTCGATGCGGCGAAACGCCGGCGATTCCTCGAGTCTCAGCCGGATCCACAGCGATAGCGCGAGCAGCACCAGCGAGACCGCGAACGGCACGCGCCAGCCCCAGGCGTCGAACGAGCGCTCGCCGAGCGCGCTGCGCACGACGAGGATCACCACCAGCGCGAGCGCGAGCCCGAAGCCCGCGGCGCTCTGGATCCAGCTGGTCGCCAAGCCCCGTCGAGCGGCGACGGTGTGCTCGGCGACATAGATCGCCGCGCCGCCGTACTCGCCGCCGATCGCGAAGCCCTGCAGCATCCGCAACGCGACCAGCGCGAACGGCGCGACCGGGCCGATCGCCGCCCGTCCCGGGAGTACCGCGACCAGGAAGGTCGCGAGGCCCATCACGCTGATCGTCACGAGGAACGTGCGCTTGCGGCCGGTACGATCGCCGAACCAGCCGAACACGATCGCGCCGATCGGGCGTACCGCAAAGCCTGCCGCGAAGGTGAGCAAGGCGAGCAGGTAGCCTTGCGATTCGCCGACGCCAGCGAAGAAATGCCGGCCGATGATCGCCGCGAGCGAGCCGAAGATGAAGAAGTCGTACCACTCGAACACCGTGCCCGCCGACGAGGCCGCGACGACCATCGCGAGGCGATTCGCGCGCAGCGACGGCTCGGCTGGTGCTGCGCGCGCCGTGGTCACGGCATTCAATGCTGCGTGAAGCGCTCGGTCGGGAGGTCCGGCGGCGGCGGCAAGGATCGCAGGTAGGTGACCAGCACCCAGACGCCCTGTGCGCCGAGCAGGCCGCCGAAGGCCGGCATCCCGCGCGGCCGGCCGTAATAGATCGATCGGAACACCGCCGCGTCGCTCGCCCCGTATCGCCAGCGGCCGTCGCCGAGGTTCGGCCCCACCGCGCCGGCGGCGGCGTCGGCGTGACAGTCCGAGCAGTGCATCGACACGAACAGCGTCGCACCCGCGTGTGCGATCGCCGGCTCGCCGCGGTAGGGGTTCTGCACCACCGGGCCGGGCGGTGGTCGGCCGCCGGCCGCGATGTGCGCGGGATTCGCGACGCCCGGCGCGGCGATCACCGGGGCGTGCGTCGGCGTCGCGCCGCGGCTCCCGGCGACCACGAGACCCAGCAGCGCCGGGACCGCCCATCGCGCCGCACTCGATCTCCAGGACAGCGTGCGTTGCGGTCGCATCGGCTCAGAGCCCGAAGATCCAGACCATGCCGCCCTGGCTGGTGCGGCTCGCCAGGTTCTTCACCAGGGGATTCGGGGCACGCAGGTCGGTCGGATCGTCGGACGACGTATCGCCGGCGAGCAGCGCCCAGTCGCCGCCGATACCGGCGTAGATCGCGACGTATTGCCGTCCGTCGGGGCCGCGGAAGGCGATCGGCGCACCGACGACCCCGGAGCCGACCTTGAACCGGTACAGGAGCTTGCCGGTTCGAGCGTCGACCGCCTTGAACCAGCCGTCGAGCGTCCCGTAGAACGCGACGTCGCCCGCGGTCACGAGCGCGCCGCTCCAGCTCGGATAAGGCTCCTTGTCCTTCCACACCACGCGACCGGTCGCGGCGTCCCACGCGATGAACGCGCCGAGATTGCCGCCGGGTCCCGGGGTGTACGGGCTCGATACCCCCATGTAGGGCGTGCCCTTGATGTAGGCGATCTGATGGACCTTGTAGTCCATGCAGAAATTGTTGGTCGACGTGTAGAACAAGTGGGTCTGCGGCGAGTAGGCGGGGGGTGACGCCGGACTCACGCCGCCTTCGAGGCTCGGGCAGATGCCTTTCACGTTGCCCTTCGTATCACCGGTCTGCATCGCCGGATTCTCGACCGGCCGTCCCGTTGCGAGATCGATCGATTTCGCCCAGGTCTCGTGCGTGAAGGGTTTGGCGACCAGCACGCGCCCCGTCGACCGATCGAGCGTGTACGCGAAGCCGTTCTTGTCGAAATGCACCAGCGCCGGCACCGGCTTGCCGCCGATGGTCAGGTCCGCGAGGACCATCGCCCCGGTCGCGTCGTAGTCCCAGCTGTCGTGCGGCGTGAACTGATAGGCCCAGACCAGCGTTCCATCTTCCGGCCGGCGCGCGAGCACGCTGCTCGTCCAACGGTTGTCGCCGCCGCGCTGCTCGGCGTCGTACGGACCGGCGTTACCGGTCCCGTAATACAGGAGGTCCCGCTTCGGATCGTAGGAAATCCAGCCCCACACCGGGCCGCCGCCGTGCTTCCAGGTGCCGTTGGCCCAGCTGCGCACCCCCAGCTCGGTCCCGCTCACGTACGGCGGATGGAACTCGCCCGCCTTGATCAGCATGCCGGCGTCCGGGCCGAGGTTGTGCCCGGTCCACACCACGCGGCCGGTCGCGAGGTCGAGCCCCTTGATCCAGCCGTAGATCCCGAACTCCCCGCCCGATGCGCCGACGATCACGCGGTCGCCGATCACGAGCGGTGCCATCGTCACGGTCTCGCCGTCGGCGACGCTTGCGATCTTCGTCTCCCAGACGGGATGGCCGGTCGCCGCATCGACCGCGACCGTGTGTCCGTCGAGGAGGTTGTAGATGATCTTGCCGTCGGCATAGACCGCACCGCGGTTCACCACGTCGCAGCACGCGGCGCCGATCGCCGCGCGGGACACGTTCGGACGGTACTTCCACTTCAGCGGATAGCCGGGGCGGCCGAGGTCGAACGCGTAGAGCACGTTCGGCCAGGGCGTGACCACGTACATCGTATCGCCGACCACGAGCGGCTGCCCTTCGTGGCCACCGAGCACGCCGGTCGAGAAGCTCCACACCGGATGCAGCCGGGGCGCGTTCGCGACGTCGATCTGATCGAGCGGGCTGTAGCGGGTCGCCGCGTAGTCGCCGGCCGGCATCGGCCATTCGCCGTCGGCGGGTGCCTCGACGGCGGCGGGTGCGACTGCGGCGCGACCGTCCGCCCTGGCAAGTCCGGCCCCGCACGCGATCGCCGTGATCGCGAGGCAACCCGCGGCACACGCACGCGCCCCAATTCGCTTGCGGAGGATCTGGCTCACGATGGCCCGGACCATATCATGGTCGCGGCCGAGCGACCAGCCGAGCGGTGACGTGCCGCAGCCGCAGCGTCTCAGAGGTCGGCGAGCACGCCGGCCAGCGCCATCGGCTGGCTCAAGAACGGGGAATGATCGCTCTCGAGGGTCAGTCGCCGTGCGCACGGCGTCGCGGCCTGCATGCGCCGCTGGGCGCGCAACCCGATCGTCCGGTCCCGCGCGCACTCGACGTAGCAGCGCGGCACGCGGCCGAATCGTGTCGCGCTCACCCGAATCGGGGTGGCGAACGGCGCGAGTGGCTGAGGCACGAGCAACGACCGCGCGAGCGCGAAGTCCTCGTCACTGCACTCCCCGTAGAGGATCTCGCGCAGCCCGTCCGTTCGCAGCGAGGCGGTCCGGCGGTCGGCGGAGATCACCATCGCGGCGCCGATCCGCGAGTCCTCGTCGAGCGCCGCCTCCTCACGGACCGAGCGTCCGTCCTCGAGCAGGTAGGCGGCGACGTAGACCAGCGTCCGGATGCGCTCCGGCACGCGTTCGGCGACCTCGGAGAGCACCGCGCCGCCGAGGCTGTGGCCGACGAGGATCACCGGCTCCGGCCGCTCGGCGATCCGGGCGGCGATCTGGTCGGCCCAGAGCGCGAGCGAGACCGTCTCCGGTGGCGTTCGGTCGCGGCCGAGCGATGCCAGATCCGGCGCGTCCACCCGGTGTCCGGCGCGCTCGAGTGCCGCCTGCACGCGATACCAGCACCAGCCACCGTGCCAGGCGCCGTGGATCATCACGAAGTCCGACATGTCATTCACCTCCGGCGGCGCGCGCGGGGAGGAGCGCCGTGAGCAGCGCTTGCAGCTGCTCGATCAAGGGTGCCGCGACCGCCGGCTCGAACGCCGGCCGGGTCTCGTCGCGCAGGTAGGCCGACTGGGCGATCTCGAGCTGTACCGCCTCGACGCCCGCCGACGGGCGACCGTAGTGGCGGGTGATGTAACCGCCTTTGAAGCGGCCGTCGATCACGTGACTGAAACGGCGCTGTCCGCGAAGCTGCGCGTCGATCCGTCGCGCCGTCTCGGGGTGGCAGCTGCGGCCGTCGGCGGTGCCGATGTTCAGGTCCGGCAGACGGCCGTCGAACAGCGCTGGCACCGCGGAGCGAATCGAGTGCGCATCCCACAGCAGACAGCGCCCATGGCGAGCGAGCGTCGCGTGAATCATCGCGGCGAGGCGCTCGTGATAGGGTTGCCAGTAGCGGACGATCCGCGCGTGGATCCGCGTCGCGGTCGGCTCTGCGCCGGGTGCGTACAGCGCTCGGCCGTCGAAGGTCTCGACCGGACACACCGAGGTCTCGCGCATCCCGGGATAGAGCGGCGCACCGTCCGGGGGGCGGTTCAGGTCGACCACGTAACGCGAATGGGTCGCCACGATCATCGAGGCGCCGAGCGAGTCGCAGAACTCGTACAGTCGCGGAACGTACCAATCGGTGTCCGGCAGCGTGTGCGCGGCCGGCGTCAGGCACGAGGCGATCGGCGGCGGCAGGTGGGTGCCCGCATGCGGTACGCTGACGACGAGCGGCGCGCGCCCGTCGATTGCCTCGAACAGCGGTTCGAGCGCGCCGGCTTCCTCGCTCACGGTTGAGCGACCGACGGCAGCAGGCCGCCGACGAGGTCGCGGAACCGGCCGCTCAGAACCCAGTCCCGGGCGACCTGCAGGTCGGGCGAGAAGTAGCGATCCGCCGAGTAGAACGGGATGCGCGCCCGCAACTCGGCGTGCACCGTCTCGAGCGTCGGCGAGGACCGCGACGGTCGGTGGAAATCGATCCCTTGTGCGGCCGCGAGCACTTCCACGCCGATCACCGCGGCCGCGTTGTCGAGCATCCGCGACAGGCGCCGCGCACCGTGGGTCGCCATGCTCACGTGATCTTCCTGGTTCGCCGACGTCGGGATCGAGTCGACGCTGCACGGCGTGGCGATCGTCTTGTTCTCCGCGACCAGGGCGGCGGCCGTCACCTGCGCGATCATGAAGCCGCTGTTCACGCCGCTGTGCTCGACGAGGAACGGCGGCAGTCCGCTCATCTTGGGGTCGACGAGCACCGCGGTCCGCCGCTCGGAGAGGCTGCCGATCTCGGCGATCGCGAGCGCGAGCGTGTCGGCCGCGAACGCGACGGGCTCCGCGTGGAAATTGCCGCCGGACAGCGCGGCCTCGTCGTCGCTGAACAACAGCGGATTGTCGGTGACCGCATTCGCCTCGATCGTGAGCGTCTGCGCGGCCCGCCGGATCAGGTCGAGGCAGGCGCCCATCACCTGCGGCTGACAGCGGAACGAGTACGGATCCTGGACGCGCGAGCAGTCGACGTGGGACGCGCGGATCGCGCTGCCGGCGATCAAGCGACGATAGGCCGCGGCGACGTCGATCTGACCCGGTTGCCCGCGAAGCGCGTGGATCCGCGGATCGAACGGCGCATCGCTCCCCTTGAGCGCATCGATCGACATCGCGCCGGCGACGACCGCGGCGGCGAACAGGTCCTCGCAGCCGAACAGCGCGTGCAGCGCGAGCGCGGTCGATACCTGGGTGCCGTTGATCAGCGCGAGGCCCTCCTTCGCGCGCAAGCGCAGCGGCTCGAGCCCCGCGCGGCGCAAGCCCTCGGCCGCGGCGACCCGTCGGCCCGCGACCCGGGTTTCCCCGATCCCGAGCAGCACGGCGCTCAGGTGCGCGAGCGGCGCGAGATCGCCCGACGCGCCGACCGAGCCTTGCGCCGGAACGCGCGGCAGCACGTCGTGGCGCAGCAGCGCGATCAGCGCGTCCACCAGCGGTCTGCCGACGCCCGAGTGGCCTCGCGCGAGCGCGTTGACCTTCAGTGCGATCGCGAGCCGCACGACCTCGTCGGGCAGATCGTCGCCGATCCCGGCCGCGTGCGACAGCAGCAGGTTTCGCTGCAGCAGCTCGAGCTGGTCGTCCGGGATCCGGGTCTGCGCGAGCAAGCCGAATCCGGTGTTGATCCCGTAGACCGCGTGCCCGCGCGCGACCACCCGGTCGACGAGCGCCGCGGACGCGGCGACCCGCTCGAGGTCGGCGCCGTCGAGGCGCAGCTCGAGCGGGCCGCGATGGATCCGGCGCAGGTCGGCGAGGCACAGCTCTCCCGCGCGCAGCTCGATCGGCGGTGCGGCGCCGGTCATCGCGACCGGCCGATCATCGGCAGGTTCAGTCCCTGCTCGCGCGCACAGTCGATCGCGAGCTCGTAGCCCGCATCGGCATGGCGCATCACGCCCGTCGCCGGGTCGTTCCAGAGCACGCGCGCGATCCGACGCGCCGCGGCGGCGGTGCCGTCGCACACGATCACGACGCCGGCGTGCTGCGAGTAGCCCATGCCGACCCCGCCGCCGTGGTGGATCGAAACCCAGGTCGCCCCGCTCGCGGTGTTCAGCAGCGCGTTGAGCAGCGGCCAGTCGGAGACGGCGTCGGATCCGTCGCGCATCGCCTCGGTCTCGCGATTCGGGCTCGCGACCGAGCCCGAGTCCAGGTGGTCGCGACCGATCACCACGGGCGCCTTGAGTTCGCCGCGGGCGACCATTTCGTTGAACGCGAGGCCGAGCCGGTGCCGCTGGCCGAGGCCGACCCAGCAGATCCGCGCCGGCAGGCCCTGGAACTGGATCCGCGTGCGCGCCATGTCGAGCCAATGATGCAGGTGCGGATCGTCCGGGATCAGCTCCTTCACCTTGGCATCGGTGCGGTAGATGTCCTCCGGGTCCCCGGACAGCGCCGCCCAGCGGAACGGACCGACGCCGCGGCAGAACAGCGGACGGATGTATTCCGGGACGAATCCCGGAATGTCGAACGCCCGGTCCACGCCCTCGTCCTGCGCGCCCTGACGCAGGTTGTTGCCGTAGTCGAAGACCGGCAGGCCCATCGCGCGATAGCGCAGCAGATACTCGACGTGCGTCGCCATCGAGCGCTTCGCGGCCGCCGCGGTTCCAGCGGGGTCTTCGACGCGGCGGCGGTCCCAGTCCTCGACGCTCCAGCCCTGCGGCAGATAGCCGTTCACCGGGTCGTGTGCGGAGGTCTGATCGGTGAGGGCGTCCGGACGGATCCCGCGCTCGAGGAGTGTCGCGAGCACGTCGACGACGTTGCCGAGCAGCGCGATCGACACCGGCCGACCGGTCCGCCGGGCCTCCTCGAGCCGCGCGAGCGCGTCGTCGAGCGAGTGCGCCTCGACGTCGACATAGCCGGTCTCGAGGCGCTTCGCGATGCGCTCACGGCGGCATTCGACCGCGAGCAGGCTCGCGCCCGCCATCGTCGCGGCCAGTGGTTGCGCGCCGCCCATTCCGCCCAGGCCCGCGGTCAGGATCCACTTGCCCGACAGATTGCCCGCGAAGTGCCGGCGGCCCATCTCGACGAAGGTTTCGTAGGTTCCCTGGACGATGCCCTGGCTGCCGATGTAGATCCACGACCCCGCGGTCATCTGCCCGAACATCATCAGGCCGCGCCGGTCGAGTTCGTTGAAATGCTCCCAGGTCGCCCAATGCGGCACGAGGTTCGAGTTCGCGATCAGCACCCGCGGCGCGTCGGCGTGGGTCGGGAACACGCCGACGGGCTTGCCGGACTGGATCAGCAGCGTCTCCTCTTCGCCCAGCTCGCGGAGCGTCTCGACGATGCGGTCGTAGCAGTCCCAGTTGCGTGCCGCCCGGCCGATCCCGCCGTACACGACGAGGTCGGCGGGATTCTCGGCGACTTCCGGGTCGAGGTTGTTCATCAGCATGCGCAGCGGCGCCTCGGTGGTCCAGCTGCGCGCGCAGAGCGTGGTACCGCGCGGCGCGCGGATCACGCGGGAGGGGGGTGGAGTTCGCATGGGGTGATCACCTCTAGGGACGGAATCGTCCGGACAGTTCGTAACGGGAGCCGGGATGATGGAGCTTCGCGACCGACGCGATCGCATCCCTCGACCAGGTGCGCCGAATCACCAGCAGGCACGGCTCGGTGCGCTTCATCGAGAGCCAGCGCGCGGTCCGCGCATCCGGCAGTACCGCGCGCAGCACGTGCTCGGCCTCCTGGAGCGGCGCCGCCTCGCTCAGATAGTCGTGCGGCGTCACCTGGGTGAAGTCGACGTCCAGGTAATCCGGCGCGAGGCTCGCGCGCACGTACCGGTCCTCGAGCTGCACGGGCCGCCCATTCTCGAAGTGCACGAGCGACGAATAGAAGAGCTCGGTGCGCGGCGCGACGCGAAAGTCCTCGGCGAGCTGCGCGACCGCCCGCACGCGCTCGCGTGCGACGACCTCGACCCGATAGGCCGAGCCGCGCTCGCGGATCTCGTCGGCGATGCTGCGGATCTCGAGCGGGTGCGCGCGGGCCTGAGGCTCGGCGACGAAGCTGCCGACGCCGGCGACGCGTACCAGCACGCCTTCGTCGCTCAGTTCGCGCAGCGCCCGGTTGGCGGTCATTCGCGACACGCCGAAGGACTTCACGAGCTCGTTCTCCGAAGGAACGCGCTGCGACGGCGCCCACTTCCCGGAATCGATGTTCGCGAGGATGTGGCGCTTGACCCGCAGGTACAGGGGGGCAACCGATGCGGCGGACTTCGACATGGGCTCAGCTTATCTTGTATAGACAACCATGGTCAACTCCGGGGCCGGCGTCGCCGCCGCCGCGCTCAGCGCGCGTCGAGGCGCTGCACCACGGCGCGGTAGCCCGCCTCGGCGGCCGCGCGCAACGGGTGGCGGTGATCGGCGAGCACGCGACGGCCGGCGACGCAGACCTCGCGGATCGCGGCCCGAGCGCCGGCGAACACCAGGTGGTCGAGCGCCGCCTCCGGCGCGGCACCGGCCAGCGCCGGGTGCGCCGGGTCGAGCGCGAGCCAGTCCGCGCGGCGACCCACGGCGATCTCGCCGACCGCCTGCCCGAGCGCGCGCGCACCGGCGATCGCGGCCGAACGCCACAGCGCCGTGCCGACGTGCGGCTCGTCGGGCGTCGCGAACACGTTGCGCCGCCGTCGCCGCAGGCGCTGCTGGTATTCGAGCCAGCGCAGCTCCTCGGCCGGATCGACGGTCGATTGACTGTCGGAGCCGATCGCGAGGTCGCCGCGCGCGCGACGGAACGCGACCGCGTCGAAGAAGCCGTCGCCGAGATTCGCTTCGGTGCTGATCGACACGCAGACGCTCGCGCCGGTCGCGGCGACCGCGGCGAGTTCCGCACGGGTCGCGTGGGTGCAATGCACCAGGCACCAGCGATCGTCGACGACGCCCGCGCGCAACAGCCACTCGATCGGTCGTGCGCCGGTCGCGCGCTCGCACGCGCGCACCTCGCGGCGCTGCTCGGCGACGTGAACGTGGATCGGCAGCGTCGGGTCGTGCGCGCGCAGATGCGCCGTCGCCTCGCGCATCGTGTCGACCGACACCGCGCGCAGGCTGTGGAACGCCGCCCCGGTGCGTACCACCGCCGCCGCGCCGGCCGCGCCGGCCGCGCGGTCCGCCGCCGATCGCCGCTCGACCGCGTCCAGGAACTGCGCGGTCGTCGCCTGAAACCGGTGCTGGTCAGCGCGCAGCGGCACGCCGCCGAAATCGGCCGTCTGGTACAGGGTCGGCAACAGCGTCAGTCCGATGCCGGTGTCGCGAGCGGCCGCACGGATCGCTTCCCAGGTCGCGGGCGTGCCGTCCGGCGCGAGATCCCACTCCCCGTCACGCGCGCGGTGCAGGTAATGGAATTCGGCCACGCTCGTGTACCCGGCCTCGAGCATTTCGACGAACAGCAGCGTCGCGATCGCGCGCAGGTCCGCCGCCTCGACCCGGTTCGCGATCGCGTACATCGCGTGCCGCCACGTCCAGAAGCTGTCGCGAGCCGCGGCCCGGGCCTCGGCGCGGCCGGCGAGCGCGCGCTGGAACGCGTGACTGTGTGCGTTCGGCATCCCGGGCACGACGTAGCCGGCGACGCGCTGGGCGTCGCCGGCGGGGCGATCCGCCGCGGTCGCCACGGTCACGGCGTCGATCGTGCCCGACGCGGACACCGCGACGGTCACGTCGCGAGCCCAGCCGGCCGGCAGCAAGGCCCAATCCAAGCGGTATCGTCGTTGCATCGCGCCCGTCGCTCCCCGGCCGTTGCCTATACCTGTATAGGTAACCTAGCTTGCCGTATCATCCCGTGATCGGCAATCGGATCGCGGGAGGCGGCGCGCACGGCATGGTGGACGGCAATTGGGATCGCGTCTGGATCAATGCCCACCTGGCGACGATGACGCCCGGCGCCGACGACTACGGCAGCGTCCCGGACGCGGCGATCGCGGTCAGGGGCGAGTCGATCGCGTGGATCGGTCCGGCCGTGGTCGCGGCGCGGATCGCGTCCGCCGCCGGAGTGCCGATCCACGACGCGACCGGTCTGTGGATCACGCCGGGTCTGATCGATTGCCATACCCACATCGTCTACGGCGGGAACCGGGTCGCGGAATTCGAGCAGCGCCTGCGCGGCGCGAGCTATGAGGAGATCGCCCGCGCCGGCGGCGGGATCCAGTCGACCGTGCGCGCGACCCGCGCCGAATCGCCGGAGCGGCTGCTGGCGAGCGCGAGGAGCCGGATCGGTCGGCTGCTTGCCGAGGGCGTCACGACGATCGAGATCAAGTCCGGTTACGGCCTCGACGAAGCGACCGAACGCCGGATGCTCGCCGTCGCCCGCGAGATCGGGCGCGAGTGGCCGGTGTCGGTCCGCACCACCTATCTCGGTCTGCATGCATTGCCCGTCGAGTACCGCGAGCGGCGCAGCGCATACGTCGACGCGGTGAGCGGGGCCTGGCTCGAGGGAATCGCGGCGAGCGGCCTCGCCGATGCGGTCGACGCGTTCTGCGAGTCGATTGCGTTCACCCCGGCGGAAACGGAGCGATTCCTCGGCGCGGCGCGGCGGGCCGGCCTCGCGATCCACGTGCACGCCGGGCAACTGAGCGACCTCGGCGCCGCGGAGCTCGCCGCACGCCACGGCGCGCTCTCCGCCGATCATCTGGAGTACGTCGGCGCCGAGGGCGTGCGCGCGCTGGCGGCGGCGGGCACCGTCGCGGTGCTGTTGCCCTGCGCCTATTTCACCCTGCGCCAGCGGGATCCGCCGCCGGTCGATGCGCTGCGCGCCGCCGGCGTGCCGCTCGCGGTCGCGACCGACTGCAACCCGGGCACGTCGCCCTGCACCTCGATCCTGCTCGCGCTCGCGATCGCGTGTACGGCGTTCGGCCTGACGCCCGGCGAGGCATTGCGAGGGGCGACCGCGAACGCGGCCCGCGCGCTCGGCGTCGCGCACGATCGCGGCACGCTCGAGGTCGGCAAGCGCGCCGACTTCGCGCTATGGGCGATCGACCGACCGGCGGAACTGTGCTACGCGCTCGGCGCGAATCCCTGCGTCGGCGTCGTCTACCGCGGCCGCCTGCGCGACCCGGTCTGACGGCCGGGCCGCCCGCGGCCCGCGGGCGCCGATGCGTCCGGCGGGCACGTCGGTCATCGTTTCGTCATGCCCGGCGTGCACCATCGGCGCCGGCGCCGCGATCCGGCGCGAGCGGCCCGAGGTGAGTCGATGGTGACGATCGATCTGGTGTACTTCAATGCCGGGGGCGGTCACCTCGCGGCGGCGCGCGCGCTCGAGGAGACGATCCGCCGCCAGCGCCGGCCGTGGAACGTACGCCTCGTGAATCTGTTCGAGATCCTCGATCCGAACGGCGTGTTCGAGCGCCTGACCGGGATGAAGCCGGAGGGCTATTACAACGCGAGGCTCGCGAGTGGCTGGACGATCGGGCTCGGGCGCGAACTGCGCGTGCTGCAGGCGCTGATCCGCCTGTGGCAGGGGGCGCTGGTCGCGCGGCTGAGCTCGCACTGGCGGGCGACCCGGCCCGATCTCGTCGTCTCGCTGGTGCCGAACTTCAACCGCGTGATGCACGATGCGCTCGCGCAGGCCCGGCCCGGGGTCGCCTACGCGACGGTGCTCACCGACCTCGCGGACTTCCCGCCGCACTTCTGGATCGAGCCGGGGACATCGCAGCATCTGATCTGCGGTACCGCGCGCGCGCTCGAGCAGGCGCGCGCGGCCGGCTGCGACCCCCGCCACCTGCATGCGACCAGCGGCATGATCCTCCGGCCGGAGTTCTACCGCGCGGCGCCGTTCGATCGCGCCGCCGCGATGCGCGAACTCGGCCTCGATCCGGCCCGGCCGACCGGGTTCGTGATGTTCGGGGGACACGGCTCGCGCGCGATGCGCCTGGTCGCTGCCCGCCTGCGCGATCGGCAACTCGTGCTCGTCTGCGGCCACAACGCCGCACTCGCCGCGCGCCTGCGCGCCGCGCCCGCGCCCGCACCCCGGGTCGTCGTCGGCTTCACGCCGCGGATCAGCGAGCTGATGCGGGTCGCGGACTATTTCATCGGCAAGCCCGGGCCCGGCAGCCTGAGCGAGGCCTTGCAGGTCGGTCTGCCGGTGATCGTCGCCCGCAACGCGTGGACGATGCCGCAGGAGCGCTACAACACCGAGTGGATCGAGGAGAACGGAGTCGGGCTCGTGCTCGATTCGTTCCGGTCGATCCGCGCCGCGGTCGATGCGACGATCACGCGGCTCGATGCGTACCGCCGCCGGATCGCGACGATCCGGAACGTCGCGGTGTTCGAGGTACCCGGGATCCTCGCTCGCCTGATCGCCGACGGGGCGGCGAGGGGCGCCGATCCCGCTTGCGGCGATTACGTAGCGGGTCGCGGGGCTCCCGCATGGGCGGACCGGCGCCGCGACATTACTCTGCATCGAGCGCCGGGCACGGCGTCTTGCTGCTAGGATCGCCTCGATGCCAACCGGGTCCCCCTTCACCCCGTCCGTCGGCCGGCACCGGCCCTGACGGCGCGCAGGCACCGATGGCGCGCATCGGGGTACTGACCAGCGGCGGCGACGCCCCCGGGATGAACGCCGCGATCCGCTCCGTGGTTCGCAGCGCGCTCGCCGCCGGCTTCGAGGTCGCCGGCTTCCGCCACGGCTACACCGGATTGATCGCCGGGGACTGGCGGGCGCTCGGCCCGCGGGAAGTCGGCGGGGTGATGCACCTCGGGGGCACGATGCTCGGCACCACGCGCTGCGAAGCCTTGCGCTCGGACGCGGGGCGCGCGCAGGCGTTGCGGTCGATCGAGGCGGCGGGCCTTGCGGCCCTGATCGTGATCGGCGGCAACGGGTCGCAGACCGGCGCGGACGAACTCGCACGGCGAGGCGCCCCGGTGATCGGAATCGCCTCGACGATCGACAACGATCTGTACGGTGCCGACGTCACGATCGGCGCGACCACCGCGGTCGACGTCGCGCTGCAGTCGATCGATCGGCTGCGCGTGACCGCCGCATCGATGCGACGCGCGTTCCTCGTCGAGGTGATGGGACGGGACTGCGGGTATCTCGCGTTGACGGCCGGGCTCGCCGGCGGTGCCGAGGCGATCGTGGTGCCGGAGGAGGCGACCGAGCCCGCGACGGTCGCCGAGGAACTGCAGGCCGCGTACGCGCGTGGCAAGAGTCATGCGATCGCCGTCGTCGCGGAGGGCGCGCGGCACGACGGCGACGCGCTGATGACCTATTTCCGGGCGCATCGTGAGCGGCTGGGTTTCGACATGCGCTTGACGAAGCTCGGTCACGTCCAGCGCGGTGGCGCACCCGGCGCGTTCGACCGCATGCTCGGATCGACGCTCGGCGCCGCGGCGATCGACGCGGCGGCCGGTCGACGCTTCGGGCGGCTGATCGGTCTGCGCGACGGCAAGCCGGCCGAAACGCCCCTCGAGGACGTCGCGGGCAAGACGCGACCCGCCGACGTTCGATTGCTCGAGCTGGCGCGGATTCTGGCGAGATGACGGCGTCAATGGAGGTCCGACGATGCTGTTGAAGGACGTGTGCACGATGGACGTCGCCTGCTGCGCCGCTACGACGACCGCGACCGAGGCGGCGCGACTGATGCGCCACCACCACGTCGGCGACCTGGTCGTCGTCGCGGATCCGCCGGAGGATCGGATCCCGCTCGGGGTCGTGACCGACCGCGACCTCGCGATCGAGGTGCTCGCGCCGGGGCTCGATCCGGCCGTCACGACCGTCGGCGCGCTGATCCGGCATCCGGTGGTCATCGCGACCGAGTCCGAGGACACCGCGGACGTGATCGCGCGGATGCGCGTGCAGGGGGTCCGGCGGATTCCGGTGGTCGACGGACGCGGCGCGGCGGTCGGGATCGTCACGCTCGACGACATGCTGCGCCATCTCGCCGGGGAGATCGGCGCGCTTCTCGACATCGTCGAGATCGGCCGGCGACGCGAGCAGCGCGCGCGCCGCTAAACTGCGAACGGGTTCGCTGGACGCGAGGTCGGGCGGTATGTCTATACTGCCCCGGTCGTCCTCAACCCATTTTTCCATGCACCACCTGACTCATCTGCAACGGCTCGAAGCCGAGAGCATCCACGTGATGCGCGAGGTCGTCGCCGAGACCGAGAATCCCGTGATGCTGTACTCGATCGGCAAGGACAGCTCGGTGATGCTGCACCTCGCCCGCAAGGCGTTCCACCCGGCACCGCTGCCGTTCCCGCTGCTGCACGTCGACACGACCTGGAAGTTTCGCGAGATGTACGCGATGCGCGACCAGGTCGCGCGGGAGCCGGGCATCGAGTTGCGCGTGTACCGCAATCCGGAAGCGATCGAACTCGGCATCAACCCGTTCACGCACGGTTCGGCCGTGCACACCGATGTCTGGAAGACCCAGGGACTGCGACGGGCGCTCGATGAATTCGGTTTCGACGCGGCGTTCGGCGGCGCGCGCCGCGACGAGGAGAAGTCCCGCGCGAAGGAGCGGATCTTCTCGTTCCGCACCGCGCAGCACCACTGGGATCCGAAGAACCAGCGGCCCGAGCTGTGGAACCTTTACAACGCGCGCAAGCACCGCGGCGAGTCGTTCCGGGTGTTCCCGCTGTCGAACTGGACCGAGCTCGACGTGTGGCAGTACATCCATCTCGAGAACATCCCGATCGTCTCGCTCTACCTGGCCGCGGAGCGTCCGGTCGTCGAGCGCGACGGGGCCCTGATCGTGGTGGACGACGACCGGATGCCGCTCGCGGCCGGCGAGCGTCCGCAGTTGCGGCGCGTGCGTTTCCGCACCCTCGGATGCTACCCGCTGACCGGCGCGGTCGAGAGCGACGCCGACACGCTGCCGGCGGTGATTCGCGAAATGCTGCTCGCGCGTACCTCGGAGCGGCAGGGGCGGCTGATCGACCAGGATTCAGCCTCCTCGATGGAGAAGAAGAAGCAGGAGGGCTATTTCTGATGGCCAACGATCCCGACGCGATCCCGTTCGAGGTCCGCGAGTACCTCGAGGCGCAGCAGCGCAAGCGATTGCTGCGGTTCATCGCCTGCGGCAGCGTCGACGACGGCAAGAGCTCGCTGATCGGTCGCCTCCTGTACGACGCGAAGACGCTGTTCGAGGATCACCTGGAGACGCTGCAGCGCGAGTCCCGGCGCGCCGGTTCGACCGGCGATGCGCTCGACTTCGCGCGATTGCTCGACGGCCTCACGGCCGAGCGCGAGCAGGGGATCACGATCGACGTCGCGTACCGATTCTTCGCGACCGAGAAGCGCAAGTTCATCGTCGCCGACACGCCGGGGCACGAGCAGTACACGCGGAACATGGTCACCGGCGCGTCGACCGCGGACGCGGCGTTGATCCTCGTCGATGCGCGCAAGGGACTGCTCACGCAGACGCGGCGCCACAGCTTCATCGTGTCGCTGCTCGGGATCCGCGACGTCGCGCTCGCGATCAACAAGATGGATCTCGTCGACTATTCCGAGCGGCGATTCGCGGAAATTCGCGACGAATACCTCGAATTCGCGCGGCACATCGGGATCGGCAACGTCGCTTGCCTGCCGATCAGCGCGATCAACGGCGACAACGTCGTCGATCGGAGCGCGCGCACGGCCTGGTATCACGGGCCGACGCTGCTCGAGTACCTCGAGTCGGTCGAGGTCGACGAGGATCGGATGCAGCGGATCCCGTTCCGTCTGCCGGTGCAATGGGTCAACCGGGCGAACGCGGATTTCCGTGGATTCGCCGGCCTGATCGCGAGCGGCGCGCTGCGCCTCGGCGACCCGGTGCGCGTGGGACCCGCCGGAACGCAGAGCGCCGTGACGCGGATTCTCGACGGCGACCGCGACGTGCCGGTCGCGGTCGCCGGCCAGTCGGTCACGGTGTGCCTGCGCGACGAGGTCGACGTGAGCCGCGGCGACGTGCTCTCCCACCCCGACTCGCCACCCGCGGTCGCCGACGAATTCGAGGCGACCGTCGTGTGGATGCACGAGCAGCCGATGCTGCGCGGGCGTTCCTACGTGATGAAGATCGCGACGAAGACCGTCGCGGCGACCGTGATGCCGTTGAAGTACAAGATCAACGTGAACACGCTCGAGCGCCTCGCGGCCACGCGCCTCGAGATCAACGAGATCGGCGTGTGCGATCTGGAACTGGATCGATCGATCGCATTCGACCCCTACGAGGAGAACCGCACGACCGGCGCGTTCATCCTGATCGACCGGATGACCCACCAGACGGTCGGCGCCGGGATGCTGCGGTTCGCGCTGCGACGATCGCAGAACGTGCACTGGCAGGCGCTCGACGTGAACAAGGTCGCGCGCGCGCGGCTCAAGGGTCACGAGCCGTGCGTGCTCTGGTTCACCGGGCTGTCCGGTGCCGGCAAATCGACGATCGCGAACCTTCTCGAGAAGCGCCTGCATGCGCGCGGGCAGCACACCTACCTGCTGGACGGCGACAACGTGCGGCACGGCCTCAACAAGGACCTCGGGTTCACGGACGCCGATCGCGTCGAGAACATCCGCCGGGTCGCCGAGGTCGCGAAGCTGATGGTCGATGCGGGCCTGATCGTGCTGGTGTCGTTCATCTCGCCGTTCAGCAGCGAGCGGCGCATGGCGCGGGCGCTGTTCGCGGACGGCGAGTTCCTCGAGGTGTTCGTCGACACTCCGCTGTCGGTCGCGGAAGGCCGTGACGTGAAGGGTCTGTACCGCAAGGCGCGGCAGGGACAGTTGCGCAATTTCACCGGAATCGATTCACCGTACGAGGCACCCGAGAGCCCCGAGATCCGCGTGGAAACGACCGCGGTCAGTGCCGAGGAGGCGGCGGTCGTGATCCTCGGCGAACTCGAGCGCCGCGGAATCCTCGCCGGCGCCTGAGCACGAACCCGCCGGGCCCCGTGGTAAGCTCGGGCGATTCGTGATGCCGGGGCCCGAACGATGACCACCGATCGCCTGACCGCGTTGCTCGCCGAGAGGCCGTGGCTGCTCGCCGACGGCGCGATGGGCAGCAATCTGTTCGCACGCGGGTTGACGACGGGCGATGCCCCGGAGCTGTGGAACACCACTCACCCGGAGACGGTCCGCGATCTGCATCGCCGCTTCATCGACGCCGGTGCGGACATCGTCCTGACGAACAGCTTCGGCGGCACGCGGCACCGGCTGAAGCTGCACCACGCCGAAGGGCGCGTCGCCGAGCTCAACGAGGCGGCGGCGCGACTCGCGCGGGCCGAAGCGGACCGGGCCGGCCGCGTCGTGCTCGTCGGCGGCAGCATGGGCCCGAGCGGCGAGATCCTGGAGCCGCTCGGCCCGCTGTCGAAGGACGAGGCCCGCGAGTCCTTCGCCGAGCAGGCCGCGGCGCTCGCGCGCGGCGGAGCGGACGTCCTGTGGATCGAGACGATGTCCTCCACCGACGAGACCGAGGCCGCGATCGAGGGTGCGCAGCGCACCGGCCTGCCGGTGGTGACGACGCTGAGCTTCGACACGAACGGACGGACGATGATGGGGATCACCCCGGCGGATCTGGCCGGACTGTGTCGCCAGCACCACCTCGCGGCCTGCGGCAGCAATTGCGGCGTCGGCGCGGCCGAGCTCGTCGCGTCCATCGTGAACCTCGCGGCGGCGGCCGACCCGTCCGCGATCCTGGTCGCGAAGGCGAACTGCGGGATTCCGCAGTACGTGGACGGCGCGATCCGGTTCGACGGTACGCCGGCGTTGATGGCCGAGTACGCGCGCCTCGCGCTCGACGCGGGAGCGAGAATCATCGGCGGCTGCTGCGGGACGACGCCCGAGCACCTGCGCGCGATGCGCGACGCGCTGGAATCGCACGTGCGCGGAGACCCGCCGGCGGTCGCGACGATCGAGCAGCGGCTCGGCGCGCTCTCGGCGGGGGCGACCGCGCAGCTGCGCGGGGAGATGGACCGACTGGCGGGTGCGGCGCCGGGCGCGGTCGCCCGTCGAGGCTCGCGTCGACGCGCGTCCCGCGTGGATGGGGCGTGAATCGACCCGGATGACGGGATCGCGAGAACGGGCGCCGCCGGTTGATTGACGCTGCGTCGCAGCAATCTCCTTGACACGACCGCGGCGC
Organism: Gammaproteobacteria bacterium; assembly: GCA_028870355.1. Lineage (GTDB taxonomy): Bacteria > Pseudomonadota > Gammaproteobacteria > Steroidobacterales > Steroidobacteraceae > Bog-1198. The sequence goes on from JAGWPU010000041.1 coordinate 41,988, forward strand.
GTTCCTACAATCGCCGGCCTTTGTCGCCGGGCAACTGAAAGCCCCGCGTCAGGCTGTTTCACCGGACCGGAGCCGCCCCTGCGGGGATGGCTCCTCGAAGTATTGGAATTCCCTCAACAAGGCAACTATGGCGACGACGACACAATTGATCCGCACCGGTCGTAAAGAACCGGCGTGGAAGTCGAAAGTTCCGGCACTCGCGGCTTCGCCGCAGAAGCGCGGAGTCTGCACTCGCGTCTACACCACGACGCCGAAGAAGCCGAATTCGGCGCTGCGCAAGGTTTGCCGCGTGCGCCTGACGAACGGCTACGAGGTGTCGAGCTACATCGGTGGCGAGGGACACAATCTCCAAGAGCACTCGGTCGTGCTGATCCGCGGGGGCCGCGTGAAGGACCTCCCCGGCGTGCGCTATCACACCGTCCGCGGCGCACTGGATTGCGCCGGCGTGAACGATCGGCGCCAGGGCCGTTCGAAGTACGGCGCGAAGCGTCCCAAGAAGTGAACCAACGATAGAGAATCCGTATGTCGCGCAGAGCAGCAGCACCGCATCGCACCATCCTTCCCGACCCGAAGTTCGGGAACGACATGTTGGCCAAGTTCATCAATATGGTCATGGAGCGCGGCAAGAAGTCGGTCGCGGAAAAGATCGTGTATGGCGCGATCGACCGGATCGGCGACAAGACCGGGCGGCCGGGGGGCGACGCGATCGCCGTCCTGCAGCAGGCGCTGGACAACGTGAAGCCGGTCGTCGAGGTCAAGTCGCGGCGCGTCGGCGGCGCGACCTATCAAGTGCCCGTCGAAGTGCGTACGAACCGTCGCCAGACGCTCGCGATGCGCTGGGTGATCGAGGCCGCCGGCGATCGCAGCGAGAAGTCGATGTCCCATCGGCTCGCTGCCGAGTTGATGGAAGCGGCGGAGAATCGCGGCGCCGCGGTGCGCAAGCGCGAAGACACGCACCGCATGGCGGAAGCCAACAAGGCGTTCGCGCACTACCGCTGGTAGTCGATCCGCGCTCCGGCGCGATCGCGCCCGGGCGCGGGCTCGCCGGATGCGGCCCGTCGCGACCCGTGAGCGGCAAAGTTTCGTCGAAGGCGGCCTGCGGGGCCGCCGGATTTTTTTAGGAAAGGATCGTGTCACGTACGACGCCCATCGAGCGCTATCGGAACATCGGCATTTCCGCGCACATCGATGCCGGAAAGACGACCGCGACCGAGCGCATCCTTTTCTATACCGGCGTGTCGCACAAGATCGGTGAAGTGCACGACGGCGCCGCCGTGATGGACTACATGGAGCAGGAACAGGAGCGCGGGATCACGATCACCGCCGCCGCGACGACCTGCTTCTGGAAGGGGATGGAAAAGCAGTTCCCCGAGCATCGGATCAACATCATCGATACGCCGGGCCACGTCGATTTCACGATCGAGGTCGAGCGGAGCCTGCGGGTGCTGGATTCGGCGATCGCGGTGTACTGTGCGGTATCGGGCGTGCAGCCGCAGTCGGAAACGGTCTGGCGGCAGATGAACAAGTACCACGTGCCGCGGGTCGCGTTCGTGAACAAGATGGATCGTGCCGGCGCGAACTTCCTGCGTTGCGTGGACCAGATCCGCACGCGACTGCGCGGCAACCCCGTGCCGATCCAGCTGCCGATCGGCGCCGAGGACAAGTTCGACGGCGTCGTCGACCTGATCAAGATGAAGGCGATCTGGTGGGACGACGAGACGCAGGGGATGCGCTTCGAGTACCGCGACATCCCGGCGCCGATGCGCGAGGACTGCGAGGCCTGGCGTGCCAAGATGATCGAAGCCGCGGCCGAGGGCGACGAGGCGTTGCTCGACCAGTACCTCGAGACCGGCGACCTCACCGACGAGCAGATCAAGCGCGGGCTGCGCGCGCGCGCGCTGAAGAACGAGATCTGCCTCGTGACCTGCGGCTCGGCGTTCAAGAACAAGGGCGTCCAGGCGGTGCTCGACGCGGTGATCGAGTACATGCCCTCGCCGGCCGACGTGCCCGCGGTCAAGGGCCAGGACGACGGGGGCGAGCCGATGCTGCGCCACGCCGTCGACGACGAGCCGTTCGCCGCGCTCGCGTTCAAGATCCTCAACGATCCCTTCGTCGGCAACCTCACGTTCTTCCGCGTGTACTCCGGGACGCTGAATTCGGGCGACCAGGTCCACGTGCCGAACAAGAACCGCAACGAGCGGATCGGCCGGCTGCTGCAGATGCACGCGAGCGACCGATCCGAGATCAAGGAAGTGCGGGCCGGCGACATCGCAGCCGCGGTCGGCCTCAAGGACGTGACGACCGGGGATACGCTGTGCGATCCCGAGAAGGTCATCATCCTCGAGAGGATGGAGTTCCCGGAGCCCGTGATCTCCGTCGCCGTGGAGCCGAGAACCAAGGCGGATCAGGAAAAAATGGGCGTCGCGCTGCAGCGACTCGCGAAGGAAGATCCGTCGTTCCGGGTGCACACGGATCAGGAGTCTGGCCAGACGATCATCTCCGGGATGGGCGAATTGCACCTCGAGATCATCGTCGACCGCATGAAGCGCGAGTTCAAGGTCGAGGCGAACGTCGGCAAGCCGCAGGTCGCCTACCGGGAGACCATCCGCGCCAAGGCGGACGTGGAAGGCAAGTTCGTCCGCCAATCGGGGGGCCGCGGCCAATACGGACACGTGTGGCTGCGCCTCGAGCCGCTCGAGCCCGGGAAGGGTTACGAGTTCGTGAATGCGATCGTCGGCGGGGTCGTGCCTCGCGAGTTCATTCCGGCGGTCGACAAGGGCGTGCAGGAGGCCGTACAGACCGGCGTCATCGCCGGCTATCCGATCGTCGACGTCCGCGTGACCCTGTACGATGGCTCGTACCACGACGTCGATTCGAACGAGATGGCCTTCAAGATCGCCGCCTCGATGGGCTTCAAGGACGGCGTCCGCAAGGCCAAGCCCGTGCTCCTCGAGCCGATCATGAAGGTCGAGGTGGTCACGCCGGAAGAGTATTACGGCGACATCGTCGGTGACCTCAACCGGCGGCGCGGCCAGATCATCGGCATGGACGACTCGCCTTCCGGGAAGGTCGTCACCGCCGAGGTGCCACTCGCCGAGATGTTCCAGTATTCCACCGCGATGCGCTCGATGAGCCAGGGACGCGCGAACTACACGATGGAGTTCGCGAAATACCAGGAAGTGCCGGGCAACGTCGCCGAAGCCGTCCTGAAGAAGGCTTCCTGAAGCCAACCGATCCACCCATCCACTCCAATCATTCTTGAGAGGTAGCTGCCGTGTCGAAGGGGAAGTTTGAGCGAACGAAGCCGCACGTGAACGTGGGGACGATTGGGCATGTGGACCATGGCAAGACGACCCTGACGGC
>JAGWPU010000042.1 GCA_028870355.1 Gammaproteobacteria bacterium
AGGGACCGCACCAGGTCGCCCAGAAGTTCACGAGCACCACGTGGCCCTTGAACGAGGCGGAGGAGACCGGGTGGCCGGCGAGGCTCTGGAGCGTGAACGCCGGTGCGGGCGTGCCCTCGGTCGCGGGGGCGGCCGAGGCCACCGTGACGAGACAGGCGGCGAGCGCGAGCGCGCGCCGGAATCGGATCGTGAAGGTCGGCATCCGCGCAGCATACCCGACGAGGTCGCGTCGGGTCGGTTGGTGCATCGCAGCAACCCGCCCGTCTCCGTTCGACAAGACTCCTGCGCGCGATCTATGCTGATCCGACCATGAACATCCAATCCGAGATCGAGTTCTTCGCCGAATTGGGTCTCGTCGACAAGGCGCGGTTCGTGCTGCGCGTCGCGGTCGAGATCGCGGAGGAAGCGAAGACGGGCGCCGCGGGCAGCGCCGAGGTGGCGCGCTACAAGTTCGCGAACGAGCTCGACCAGCGCCTGATGCGCTACGCCTACCAGTTGCTCAGCGAGGATCCGCAGCGTCCGCAGGACGACGTGGTGATCCGGATGCTGCTGAGCGCGCGCGCCGACAAGAACGCGGAGCGCATCGTCCACAGTGCCTATCGTCGGGTGTTGAACACGTTCGAGAGCTTCGACACGACGGTCCTGCTGAACGCGCCCTGACGATGCATCGTCTGAGGGTCCAGTTCCCGGTCAAGGACGAAGCCTTGCGCGAGGACGTGCACGTGCTCGGCGTGACGATCGGCGAGCTGCTGCGCGAGCAGGGCGGCGACGAACTGTTCGACCGCGTCGAAGGCGACCGGCTCGCGGCGATCCGGATGCGCAACGGCGACGAGGCGGGTGCCGCCGATCTCGGGCGCCGCGTGCTGACCCGGCCGCCGGATGCGGCGGCCGACCTCACCCGGGCGTTCTCGCTGTGGTTCCAGGCGGTCAATACCGCGGAGAAGGTGCATCGGGTGCGCCGCCGTCGCGAGTACCTGAGCAATGCCTCCTCGCCACAGCCCGGCGGGATCGCCGACAGCGTCGCGCGGCTGCATGCGGACGGGCGGTCGCTCGCGCAGGTCCTCGCGCTGATCGGCACCATGAGCATCGAACCGGTGTTCACCGCTCATCCGAGCGAGTCGACGCGGCGCACGATCCTGCGCAAGCAGCAGCGCATCGCGCAGTACCTCCTCGACCGGCGCAATCCCGCGACCTACGCCGAGGAGCTCGCGCGGCTCGACGCGCGCGTGCGCATGGAGCTCACGACGATCTGGCAGACCGAGGAGCATCCGCGCGAGAGTCTCACGGTCGCCGAGGAGCGCGAGCACCTGCTGTTCTACCTGGTCGACATCCTCTACCGGATCGTGCCGCTGTTCTACGAGGAGATCGCCGACGCGCTCGCGCGCGCGTACGGCGTCCCGGCCGGCTCGATCGACGTGCCGGACGTCCTGCGGTTCGGCTCCTGGGTCGGCGGCGACATGGACCGCAACCCGGACGTGCACGGCAAGACGATCCGGGAGACGCTGCAACGGCATCGGCGGGTCGCGGTGTCGGCGTACTACGAGGAGTGCCGGCGCATCGCCCAGAGCCTGAGCCAGAGCGCGCGCCGGGTCGCGATCAGCGCGGCCTTGCAGGACCGGATCGACGCGTACACGGTGATGCTGCCGGCCGCACAGTCCCTCGCGCCCGCGCGGCGCGACCGGATGCCCTACCGGGTGTTCTTCAACCAGGTCGGCGAGCGGCTGAAGGCGACCTACGAGGCCCGGCCGAACGGCTACCACTCCGCGGACGAACTGTTCGCGGACATCTCGCTCGCGGCCGAGAGCCTCGGACGCCACCGCGGCCGCCACGCCGGGCTCTTCCTCGTGCAGCGGCTGATCCGGCGGGTGCGCACCTTCGGATTCCACCTCGCCTCGCTCGACGTACTGCAGCACGCGAGCGTGCATGACCGGGTGATCGCGCAAGGCCTGGCGCGGCCCGACTGGCCGAGCCTGCCGCCGGCCGAGCGGCTCGCGGCGCTGCGCGACCTGATCGCGCGCGATCAAGGGCCGCGCGCGCCGTTCGATGCGCTCGGGCGGCGCAGCCTCGCGGTGTTCGATGCGATCGCGCGTGCGCGGCATCAGTACGGGGAGCGTGCGATCGGGCACTATCTCGTCACGGGGGTGCGCGGACCGCAGGACGTGCTCGCGGTGCTGCTGCTCGCCCGCTGGGCCGACATGATCGACGCGCGCACCGGGCAGTGCCCGCTCGACGTCGCGCCGGCGCTCGAATCGATGGACGCGTTGAACGGGGCCGGCGCGATCCTCACCGCGCTGCACGACGAGCCGGTCTACCAGGCGCACCTCGCCGCGCGCGGCGGCCGGCAGACCGTGCTGATCGGCTACTCGGACTCGAACCAGCAAGGCGGGATCGTCGCATCGCGCTGGGCGCTGCAGGTCGCGCAGCGCCAGCTGCTCGAGGCGGCCCGGGCCGCGGGCTGCGTGCTCACGATCTTCCACGGCCGCGGCGGAACCGCGGCGCGCGGCGGCGGGCGCGTCGAACACCTGGTCGAGGCGGCGCCGCCCGGTGCGGTGCGCGGCGTGCTGCGCTCGACCGAGCAGGGCGAGAGCGTGAACCGCAGCTACGGTCTTCGGCCGGTCGCGATGCGCACGCTCGAGCGCTCGTTCGCGGCGGTCGCGCTCGCGAGCGCGACCGCCGATGCGCCGAGCGAGGTGCCCGCCGCGTATCGCGCGGCGATGCAGACGCTCGCCGATCGGAGCCTCGCGCACTACCGGGCGCTGGTGTACGACGACCCGGGATTCTACGAGTACTTCCGCAGCGTGACGCCGCTCGACGTGATCGCGCGCCTGCCGATCGGCGCGCGCGATGCGAACCGCGGCGAGGCGTCGGCGCTCGGGTCGGTGCGGCCGATTCCCTGGGTGTTCGCGTGGACGCAGAGCCGGCACCTGTTGCCCGGGTGGTTCGGCGTCGGCAGCGGGCTCGATGCGACGATCGGCACCCACGGCCGCGAGCTGCTGCGCGAGATGCTCGCGCAGTGGCCGTTCTTCTCGCACCTCGTCGGCGACGTGGAGGCGATGCTCGCACGCACCGACCTCACGATCGCGGCACGCTACGACGCGCTCGCCGGGGATGCGGCCGCGCCGTACGCGGTGCGGATCCGGGAGGAGTACGAGCGCACGCGGGCGCACGTGCTCGGGTTCCGCGGCTGCGAGTGCCTGCTCGACCGCGATCCGACGCTGCAGCGGGCGATCCAGCTGCGCAACCCCTACATCGATCCGATGCACCTCGCGCAGATCGATCTGCTCGGGCGCTGGCGTGCGTCGGGACGGCGCGATCCGGTCCTCTTCGCGGCGCTGCGCGCGACGATCGGCGGGATCGCGCAGGGGATGCAGGCGACCGGCTGAGCGCCGGCGCCGTCAGCACTCGGGGACGTTCACCGCGAGGCCGCCCTGCGAGGTCTCCTTGTAGATCGTCGACATGTCGTTGCCGGTCTGGCGCATCGTCGTGATCACCTGGTCGAGCGACACCTTGTGCGTGCCGTCGCCGCGCAGCGCGAGGCGCGCCGCGTTGATCGCCTTGACCGAGCCCATCGCGTTGCGCTCGATGCATGGGATCTGCACGAGCCCGGCGACCGGGTCGCAGGTGAGCCCGAGGTTGTGCTCCATCCCGATCTCGGCGGCGTTCTCGATCTGTTGGTTGCTGCCGTTGAGCGCGGAGACGAGGCCGCCGGCCGCCATCGAGCAGGCGACGCCGACCTCGCCCTGGCAGCCCATTTCGGCGCCCGAGATCGACGCGTTCTTCTTGTAGAGCATCCCGATCGCGGCCGCGGTCAGGAGGAAGCGGATCACGCCTTCGTCGTCGGCCCCGGGCTCGAAGCGTCGATAGTAGTGCAGCACCGCGGGCACGATCCCCGCCGCGCCGTTCGTCGGGGCGGTCACGACTTGGCCGCCGGCCGCGTTCTCCTCGTTCACCGCGAGCGCGTACACGTTCACCCAGTCGAGCGCGTGCATCGGGCTGTCGGGATCGCCGCTCATCAGCTGGCGGTAGAGCTTCGGTGCGCGGCGCCGGACGCCGAGCACGCCCGGCAGGAGCCCCTGCGCCTCGAAGCCGCGGCGCACGCAGTCCTGCATCACCTGCCAGAGCCGCAGCAGCCCCGCCCGCACCTCGGGGGCACTACGCCAGGCGTGTTCGCGCGCGAGCATGATCTCGTGGAGCTCGAGCCCGCTCTTGCGGCCGATCTCCAGGAGTTCGGTGGCCGACTCGAATTCGTACGGCGCGCGCGCGCGCGCCTCGCCCGCGGTGGCCTGCGCGCCCGCCTGCACGACGAAGCCGCCGCCGATGCTGTAGTACTCCTCGCGCGAGAGGATCCCGCCGCTCTCGTCCTGCGCGGTGAAGCGCATCCCGTTCGAGTGCCCGGGCAGCACCTGGTCGAAGTGGAACAGCAGGTTCAGCGGTTCGTCGAACGCGATTTCCTGCCGGCCGGCGAGCCGGATGCGCCGCTCGCCGCGGATGCGCTGCAAGGTCGGCTCCACGACGCTCGAGTCGATCGTGTCCGGCCGGTGGCCTTCGAGGCCGAGGAGCACCGCCCGATCGGTGCAGTGGCCACGGCCGGTGAGCGCGAGCGAGCCGTAGAGCTGCGCCGACAGGTGCACGGTGCGCTCGAGGAGTCCGCGCGCCGCGAGCGCCTCGACGAACTCACGGGCCGCGTTCATCGGCCCCATCGTGTGCGAGCTCGACGGGCCGATCCCGATCTTGAAAATGTCGAAAACACTCAAACTCATGGATTGTGAGCACTCCCCGAGGACTTCGGCGATGATACACAGCGGCCGGGATCGCGCGCTTGTCTGGAGAAGTCGCGCACTTGTCTACAAAGGTCGCCGCCGCGAACCTTCGCGGTCGGGCGGTGTCCACTGGGCAGCAGGATGGACGAGGATCGCGCGAGGAGGCGCGCTCACATGACCCTGGGGATGTTGCGTCACGGTATCCGGAATCGTCGAGTGCGCGCACTGGGCGCGCTGGGAGCGCTGGGCCTCGTCGCCGGCGTGCTCGGTGGCTGCGTCGAGCAGCCCGTGCGGCCGACCGCGTACGCGCCGCCCCCGCCACCGCGCCTGTTCGTGTACCCCGCGCAGGGCCAGAGTCCGGACCAGCTCGCCCGTGACCGCTACGACTGCCACGTCTGGGCCGTGCAGCAGACCGGGGTCGATCCGACGAGCCCGAACACGCCGCCCTACGAGCGGGTCGTGGTCGCGCCCGCCCCGGGGGCGGGGACGGTCGCCGGGGCGGTCGGCGGCGCGATCGTCGGTTCGATGATCGGCGGCGACGACAACGGCGGCGCCGGGATGTTGCTCGGCGGACTCGCGGGCGCGGTGCTCGGGTCCGCGGCCGACGCGAACGCGCAGGCCCAGGCGCAGGCGGCCAATCGGCAGGTCGCGGCGCAGATCGCCGCCGCGAACGCGTATCGGCGCGCGATCTCGGCCTGTCTCGAGGCGCGCGGCTACACGGTTCGGTGAGGCGCCGGCGGCGCCGGTGCGCGCAGCCGTTCGGGGTGCGCGTAGACGTTGCAATGCCGCTCGCGCAGGAATCCGACCAGGGTGAGCCCGGTCGACTCCGCCAGATTCACCGCGAGGCTCGACGGCGCGCCGATCGCCGCGAGGAACGCAACGCCGGCACGCAGCGCCTTCTGCACGAGCTCGAAACTCGCGCGCCCGCTCAGCAGCACGATCCGGTCCTGAAGCGGGAGCCGCCCGTCGAGCAAGGCCCGCCCGACCAGCTTGTCGAACGCGTTGTGCCGGCCGACGTCCTCGGCGACGTCGAGCAGCGCGCCTTCGCGGTCGAACAGCGCGGCCGCGTGGATGCCGCCGGTGTCGCCGAACCGCGCCTGTGCCTCGCGCATCCGCGGCGGCAGCTCGAGCAGCGTCGAGAACCCGATCGGCGCACTCGGCGCGATCCGGCTCGCCGCGGCCCGCGCGATCGCCGCGTCGAGCCC
>JAGWPU010000043.1 GCA_028870355.1 Gammaproteobacteria bacterium
GCGTCGAGAAGGAGGCCTTGCGGGTGCACGCGGACGAGCGGGGCAGCCTGTTCGAACCGGTCGACGAGCCGACGCTCGCCGGACAGCGCAACGTGCACGTCGTGCTGACGCAGCCGAACGCGGTGCGCGGCAACCACTACCATCGCGAGGCCTGGGAAATCACCACGGTCTTCGGTCCCTGCCAGGTCCGCTGGCGCGATGCGGACGGGATGCACGACGTCGACGTGCCGGCGGGCGCGGCGTGGCGGTTCCGGTTCCCGCCGGGCGTCGCCCACGCGTACCGCAATACCGGGACGACGACGATGGTGCTGGTGAGCTTCAGTTCCCGGCCGCACGATCCGAGCGGCGGCGACACGGTGCGCGCGGCGATCCTGTAGCGGGCGCCGCGGTCATTCGATCCGGCAGGCCTCGTCGAACGCGAGGCGGGGGTTTCTCGGGAACAGACGCTCCTCGGTGCCGACGCCGAGCGCACACAGGAAGTTCGACCTGATCCGCGTGCCGGCGAAGAACGCCGCGTCGAGCTTCGCGTTGTCGAAGCCGGACATCGGTCCGCAGTCGAGGCCGAGTGCGCGGGCGGCGAGCATCAGGTAGGCGCCCTGGAGCGTCGCGTTGCGGAACATCGCGATCCCGGCGCCGGCCGGGTCGTTGCGAAACGACTCGGCGACCTGTGGCAGGTGCGGGAACAGGGTCGGCAGCTTCTCGTAGAACGCCTCGTCCATGCCGACGATCACGGTCACCGGTGCCTGTTCGACCTTCACCACGTTGCCGGGCGAGACGCATGCGAGCAGCCGTGCCTTGGCCGCCGCGCTGGTCACGAACACGAAGCGGGCCGGCGTCGAATTCGTCGCGGTCGGACCGAACTTCAGGAGTTCATAGAGCTCGTGCAGGGTCGCGGCCGGCACCGGTTCCGGCGACCACCGGTTGAACGAACGGGCGTCGCGGAACAGCTGGTCGAGCGCCGCGTCGGGCAGGCGGGGTTTCATCGGTCGGGAGTGTGCGTCACACGCCCAGGGCCGTCAACGCGCGGGCGGCGGCAGGAGCACCTTGAAGCGGGTGTTGCGGCCCGGCTCGCTCGCGAGCGCGATCCGGCCGCCGGCATCGTCGACGTAGCGGCGTACCAGCAGCAGTCCGCGACGGGTCGAGGTGCCGTCGGGCGTTGCGCTCGCGTAGCCGCTCCGGAAGATCAGCTTGATCGCTTGCCGGTCGGACAACGCGGCGGCCTCGTCCGGCCGCAGCAACCCGCGCTCGACCGCGGTGCGCCGCACGCGCACCGGATCGATCCCGCGACCATCGTCCTGGAATCGGAGCTCGCAGCCCCCGGTCGGCTGGCGCACGAACGAGACCCGCAGCGTGCCGGTCGACGGCTTGCCCGCGGCCTCGCGGGCATCGCCGGTCTCGATCCCGTGGATGATCGCATTGCGGATCAACTGGATCGCGACGTTCTTCACCACCGGACGGTAGACGCTCGGGACCGCGTCGAGCCCGTCGAACTCGATCCGCACCCGCCGACCTTCTTCTTCGCCGATGTGCTCGGTCAAGCTCGCGAGCGCCGCCTCGAGCCGCCCGGGCCCCGTGGCCGCGGCCGCCGCGATCCCCGCGACCGCCACGTCCCCCGGGACGCTGGCGGGGCCGGCGGTCGCCCGATCCCGGGGCGCCTCGGCGAAGAAGCGCGGTGCATCGATGATCTGCGTGCCGTTGTCGGTGACCGCCGGGCGTTCGTCGGCGGTCGCCGCGGGCATCGCATTGCGGGTCAGGGTGCGCAGCAGCGCGAGACGGCCGAGCAGGGCATCGAGCTTGACCGCGAGCGGCAGGAATTCGCTGCCGCTCAGGTGCTCGCGGTCGCGCAGATCGTGCACCGCATCCTCGAACGAACGCGCGGCGATCTCGAGCGAGGTGAGCCGTAGCAGGACGGCCTCCCGCCGGATCTGATCGACCTGTGCGAGGGCCGCGTCGAGCTTGTCGCGGAACGCCGCCTGCTCCCGCGCCGGCTGCTTCAGGATCGCATCGATGTGCTCCATCGCGTCGCTCGTCTTGCGCACCGCCGCCGCGAATCGCGCGGCGCCGAGTCGCAGCAGTGCACGCAGGATCTCGCCGTAGGACTGCAGTTCCGCGCGCAGCTCCGCGATCTCGTGGGCCTGGTGGACCGCGTCGGTCCGGTCGGAGATCACGAGCACGTGCGCCGGCCCGGACTCCGTGTCGGTGCCGGGCTGGATCTCGAGCCGGTACCACACCGTCGATGGCGCCCCGTCGGCGCCGGGCACCCGCAACTCGACCTCGTCGAAACGGCGGGCGCCGTCGCGTTCCCGGAGCGCGCTCGACAGTCGGGCGAAGGTCTCCTCGCTCGCGAGGGGCTTCAGGATCTCGCGCCACTCGGCGCCGACCAGACGGGTGTTGCGCAGCAGCGTCCCGGCCGCTCGATTCGCCGAGATCACGCGCAACCGCGCGTCGACCCCGAGCACGCCCTGGGCGATCCGGTCGAGACCGGGATCGTGGGTCGCCGGCTCCTCGCGCGGGTCGACGTCGGGGCGCTCGCCCAGGGAGAACCAGGAGGCGACCTTCATGCGACGGCCTCCACCGCCGCAGTCAGGTCGGCCAGCAACTCGTCCGTGCTCGCGTAGCGCTCCTCGGGACGCTTCGCCATCAGTCGGTCGAGCACGGACTGCTGCGCGCTCACGGAATCCGGCAACGACGGGATCGGCGCGTTCGCATGCTGGGTCATGATCTCGATCGGACTGCGACCGACGTAGGGTTTGCGGCCGGTGAGCATCTCGAAGAACATCACGCCGAGACTGTAGAGATCGGTGCGCGCATCCACCTTCCCGCCTTGGGATTGCTCCGGACTGATGTAGTACGGCGATCCGAGCACCTGGCCCGCGCTGGTGACCGAGCCCTCGTCGGCCGAGCGGCGCGCGAGCCCGAAGTCGATCAGCACCGGCGAGTTGTCCTCGCGCAGCATCACGTTCGCGGGCTTCAGATCCCGATGCAGGATGCCGAATACGTGGATCACGCGCAGCGCCTCCGCGATCGTTCGCAGGTAGTACAGACTCTCGTCGAGCGTGAGCGGGTTGCGCAACCGCGCGCGCAGGTCGCCGCACGGAAAGTATTCCATCGCGAGGTATGACTGCTGCGGCAGTGCGCCGAAGTCGTAGATCTCGGCGATCGATCGATGCGCGATGCTCGAGATGATCTCGTATTCCCGCTGGAAGCGTTCCGCATCCTCGAGCTCGCGAGCGCTCGACCCGCGGTGAATCACCTTGAGCACGACGTTGCGTCGCAACCGGTCGGCGCGTGCGAGGTACACGGAGGAAAAATGGCTGGTCGCGAGGCGCTTCACGATCGAGTAGTGCGGCACGTCGATCGCGACCGGATCCTGCACCGCGCCACCGAGCATCTCGGTCTCGCGGGCTGCCTCGCTGCGCTTCGCGTGGGCTTCGGCGACCGCGGCGAGCAGCGCGTCCCGGGACAGCGTCGCGATCGGCAGGTAATCCCGAGCACCGCTCTTGAACGCTCGCACCGCGGCGCCTTCCCCGCCGTTCTCGGCGAGCACGATGCAATAGAGCGACGGGCGGATCCGCAGCCACTCGAGCATCGACGCGACTCCGTGCGCCGTCGTTCCGTCGCTCTCGAAGTCGATCTGCAGGACCAGGGCATCCGGCTCGCGCGCGGCGAGCAGGCGCGCGAGCGTCGTCGTGTCGCCCGCCGGCACGGTCGTCGCGGTCGCGGCCGGCCAGTGACTCGTCACGTGGTGGGCGAGCCACTGCAGGCGCTTCGTGTCGCTACCGACCGCGATCACGTACGGGGCGTTCGGGTCCTCGGTCATGGTCTCTCGTTGTGCCACCGGCCACCTCGGCCGGCGAGGGGCAGGACCCACTCTAGTCGGCGATCCGGGAAAATAATGCGTCAGGGTTCGCGAAAAATTGAAACCAAATCGGGATTCCGGCGGTCAGAAGGGGTGTTTTTCGAAACTCTCCATACGGAAGGGGCATAGTCGAATGGGAAGTATCAGAACCTGGTCGCTGGCCATCGCAGCCGGCCTGTTGGTCGCCGTCGTCACCCATCAGCGGTCCACCGCGTTCGCCGATTCGCTGCAGGGCCGTTCCCCGCCCGCGCCGCTGCGTCTGGCGTCGACCGCGAGCCCCGGCGGGGCCGCGGCGGCACCGGCACCGGAAGTCACCGGGCTGCCCGACTTCTCGGGATTGGTCGAACGGAACGGGCCATCGGTCGTGAACATCAGCGTGATCGAAAAGCCGCAGCAGGCCAACGTGATGCAGTGGAGCGGGAACGATCCGCTGTCGCAGTTCTTCCGGCAGTTCCAGATGCCGCAGCAACAGATGCCACCGGAGCGGGCGATCGGGTCCGGCTTCATCATCAGCTCGGACGGCTACATCCTCACCAACGCCCACGTCGTCAACGGGGCGGCACACGTGACCGTGAAACTCACGGACCGCCGGGAATTCCCGGCGAAAGTGATCGGGATGGACAAGCGCAGCGACGTCGCGCTGCTGAAGATCGCGGCGCACGGCTTGCCGGCGGTGCGTTTCGGCGATCCCTCGAAGATCAAGCCCGGGCAGTGGGTCGTCGCGATCGGTTCGCCGTTTGGTTTCGACAACACCGTGACGGCCGGCGTGATCAGTGCGACCGCGCGCGCGTTGCCGGGCGAAGACAATTACGTCCCGTTCATCCAGACCGATGCGGCGGTGAATCCGGGGAACTCCGGCGGCCCGCTGTTCAACATGCAAGGGCAGGTGATCGGGATCAATTCCCAGATCTACAGCCGCACCGGCGGCTTCATGGGCATGTCGTTCGCGATCCCGATCAACATCGCGCTGAACGTCAAGGATCAGCTGCTGAAGTTCGGCACCGTACGGCGCAGTCGGATCGGCGTCGAGGTCCAGGACGTGAACCAGCCGCTCGCCGAGTCGTTCGGACTCGGCATCCCGCACGGCGCATTGATCAGCGGAGTCGACCCGAAGGGTCCGGCGAAACTGGCGGGTCTGCGGCCGGGTGACGTGATCACCAGCGTGAACGGCCGTCGGATCGATCGGTCGATCGACCTGCCGACGATCATCGCGGAGCTGCCGCCGGGCTCGATCGCGCACCTCGGGATCTGGCGCGATCACCGCAACGTCATGGTCGACGTGCGCACCGTGCTGCTGCACGACCAGAGCACCGAGCTCGCGAAGAACGGTGGCGCTCACGGCGACGGTGGTCGGCTCGGTATCGCGGTGCGCGAACTCACGCCCGACGAGCGGCACCAGCTGCACACCCAGGGCCGCCTCGTGATCGAGGGCGTGTCGGGTCCGGCATTGACCGCGGGACTCCAGGCGGGCGACGTCGTGCTCGGCGTGAACGGTCAGCGCATCGACACGATCGACCAGCTGCGCCGCGCGGTCGCGAAGGCGGGGCACAGCGTCGCGCTGCTGATCCAGCGTGACAATGCGCAGATCTACGTCCCGGTCGACATCGGGTGATCCGGGGGCGCTCGCGAGTGTACACGCGCTAGCGAATCGGATTTAATCGCGGCGATGCAAGTCCCGTCGCTGCTCCTCCCTTCCCCCCGCGGGCCCGCCGGCGTCGTGCCGGCGCGGCCCGCGGCGGCGCCGTTCCTCCCGATGAGCCGTGCCGAGATGGATGCACTCGGCTGGGACCGGTGCGACGTGATCGTCGTGACGGGGGACGCCTACGTGGATCACCCGAGCTTCGGCATGGCGATCATCGGGCGCGTGCTCGAGGCGGCGGGGTATCGCGTCGGAATCGTCGCGCAGCCGGACTGGCACGATGCGGGCGCCTTCACCGCTCTCGGCGAGCCGCGCCTGTTCTTCGGGGTGACCGGCGGGAACATGGACTCGATGGTCAACCGCTACACCGCGGACCGGCGGGTGCGCAGCGACGATGCCTACACGCCGCGCGGCGTCGCGGGGGCCCGCCCCGACCGCGCGGTGATCGTGTATGCGCAACGCCTGCGCGAGGCGTTCCCGGACGCGCCGATCGTGATCGGCGGGATCGAGGCGAGCCTGCGGCGCATCGCGCACTTCGACTACTGGGCGGAGCGTGTGCGCCGCTCGATCCTCGTCGATGCGAACGCCGATCTGCTGGTGTTCGGGAATGCCGAGCGCCAGGTGCTCGAGATCGCCCGGCGGCTCGACGCGGGCGAGCGGATCGAGGCGATCACGGACCTGCGGGGCACCGCGTTCCGGCGCTCCGGGGTGCCCGAGGGCTGGGTCGAGATCGATTCGACGTCGATCGACGACGTGGGTCCGGTCGAGACCCCGCCAAGCCCCTACGAGGCATTGGCGCCCGGCGCGCGCGCGCCGGGCGCGACCTCGCCGCCCGCGGTTCGCCATACGCGGGACGTGCCGAACGCCGCACGGGCGCACAGCGTGATCCGGCTGCCCGCGTTCGAGGCGGTCGCCGGCGACCCGATCCTGTATGCACACGCGTCGCGGGTGCTGCACTCGGAGGCGAATCCCGGGAATGCGCGCGCGCTCGTGCAGCGCCACGGCGCGAGCGACGTGTGGCTCAATCCGCCGCCGCTGCCGATCGCGACCGCGGACCTGGACGCGATCTACGAACTGCCCTTTGCGCGCCGGCCGCATCCGACCTACGGCACCGCGAAGATCCCGGCCTACGAGATGATCCGCTTCTCGATCGCGATCCAGCGCGGGTGCTTCGGCGGCTGCACGTTCTGCTCGATCACCGAGCACGAGGGCCGGATCATCCAGAGCCGGTCCGAGGACTCGGTGATTCGCGAGATCGAGACGATTCGCGACCGCGTGCCGGGGTTCACCGGCGTGATCTCGGATCTCGGCGGTCCGACCGCGAACATGTACCGATTGCATTGCAAGAGCGAGCGGATCGAGGCGGCCTGCCGCCGTCCGTCCTGTGTTTACCCGGCGGTGTGCCCGAACCTCAACACCGATCATGCACCCCTGATCCAGCTGTACCGCCGCGCGCGGACGGTCCCGGGGGTGAAGAAAGTGCTGATCGCCTCGGGCGTTCGCTACGACCTCGCGACCGAGTCGCCGGAATACGTGAAGGAACTCGCGACCCACCACACCGGTGGCTACCTCAAGATCGCGCCGGAAGCGATCGGCGAGGGGCCCCTGTCGAAGATGATGAAGCCCGGGATCGGCACCTATTACCGGTTCAAGGAGCTCTTCGACCGCTATTCTCGCGAGGCGGGCAAGGAGCAGTACCTGATCCCCTATTTCATCGCCGCGCATCCCGGAACGCGCGACGAGGACATGCTGGAGCTCGCGCTCTGGCTGAAGAAGAACGGCTTCCGGGCCGATCAGGTGCAGGCGTTCCTGCCCTCGCCGATGTCCACCGCGACCGCGATGTACCACTCGGGGAAGAACCCGCTGAAGCGAATCACCCGGCGCAGCGAGCCCGTGGTGATCCCCCGCAGTCCGCGGCAGCGACGCCTGCACAAGGCGTTCCTGCGCTATCACGATCCGCTGAACTGGCCCCTGCTGCGTGAGGCCCTGAAGCGCATGGGGCGGGCGAATCTGATCGGCAACGGCCGCCAGCATCTGGTGCCTGCGTATCAGCCGCAGCGCGGCGCGTCCGCGCCGGCACCGGCGTCCGCAGGACGGTTCCGTACCCAGCACACCGGGCTGCCGATCGTGCGCGGCGGTCGGCGACCGGGCGGGAAGCGGGGCGGCGCGTCGAAGGCGCGCTGAGCGCCGCGGCCGCGACCGAGCGGCCGCGGTCCGTGCCGCACGGCGTGTGCGCTCTTGCCCGCGGAATCGCTTGCCTGGTTCGGCGCCGAGAGATTAAAGTTCCCGGCTGTCCAACGTCGAGCCCGCCGCCAGTGATCCGGTCGAATCCGTCCGAGGGAGTGCGAGGAACGTCCGCCGCGGCAGCGGGCGGGTGCGAACTTATGAATCCATGGGTGGTACACAAGTTCGGTGGCTCGAGCGTCGCCGACGAGGGCTGTTTTCGCCGAGTCGCCGAGATCGTCGAATCCACGGGCCGGGAGCGCGAAGCCGTGGTGCTGTCGGCTTGCAAGGGCGTGACCGATGCGCTGCTCGCGCTGATCGCGCTCGCCGAGCGCGTCGACGGCGATCTGGCCGGCGCGCTCGCGGCGCTCGAGGCGCGCCACATCGGACTCGCGCGCGCGTTGCTGTCGGCCCCGGCCTGCGAGGCGTACGTCGCGGAACTGCGCCGCGACGTCGCCGACATCAGCGGGATGCTGCAAACCGTCCGGCTGATCCGGTCCGCGCCGAACGCCTTGCGCGACGTGATCGCGGGGTACGGGGAGATCTGGTCGACCCGCCTGTTCGCGCCGTTCCTTCGCGAGCGAGGGCAGGTCGGCGGCGAGGTGCGCTGGCTCGATGCGCGCCAGGTCGTCGTGGTCGAGTGGGGCCCGCTCGGCCCGGCGGTCGACTGGGCGCGCAGTGCCGAGCGGATCGGGGCGCTCGTGCCGGCGGATTTTCGCGGCCGCCTGATCGTCACCGGCTTCATCGCGACCACGCCGGCCGGAGTGCCCACGACGCTCGGCCGCAACGGGAGCGACTTCTCCGGTTCGATCTTCGGTGCGCTGCTGAACGCCGCGCAGATCCACATCTGGACCGACGTCGACGGCGTGCTGTCGGCCGATCCCCGGCTCGTGCCGAACGCGCAGGTGATCGATCAGCTGTCGTACAACGAGGCGATGGAGCTCGCGTACTTCGGCGCGAAGGTGATCCATCCGCAGACGATGGAACCCGCGGTCGCGCGCGACATCCCGATCTTCATCCGCAACACCTTCGCGCCCGCCCATCGGGGCACGCTGATCTGTGCGAGGCCGAAGTCGCCGCTCACGGTCAAGGGGATCACGACGATCGATCCGGTCGCGCTCGTGAATCTCGAGGGCGCGGGGATGATCGGCGTGCCAGGCACCGCGAATCGTCTGTTCGGTGCGCTGCGCGACGCCGGGATCTCGGTGATCCTGATCTCGCAGGGCAGCTCCGAGCACTCGATCTGCTTCGCGATCCCGGCCGACCAGGCGGCGCGGGCCGAGAGCGCGGTGCGGCAGGCGTTCGACGCCGAATTGCGCGCCGGCCACATTCAGAGCGTCGACGTCGAGCGCGGGATGAGCATCCTCGCCGTCGTCGGTGACGGCATGGCGGGCGCGCGCGGCGTCGCGGCGCGGGTATTCGATTCGCTGGCTCGTGCGGCGATCAACGTGCGCGCGATCGCCCAGGGCGCCTCGGAGCGCAACATCTCGGTCGTCGTCGACGGAAAATCGGCGGCGAAGGCGCTGCGCGCGGTGCATGCGGGCTTCTACCTGTCGGCGAACACCGTGTCGATCGGGCTGATCGGGCCCGGGACGGTCGGCAGCGTGCTGCTGACGCAGATCGCATCCCAGCTCGAGCGGCTGCGTGCGCGGAACCTGGACCTGCGGGTCCGCGGGATCGCCGGAACGCGCCGGATGCTGCTCGAGGAGCACGCGATCGACCTGGGACAGTGGCGCGAGCGCCTCGCCGAGCACGGCGAGGCGTTCGACCTGAAGCGCTTCGTCGATGCGGTGCAGCCGGACTACATCCCGCACGCGCTGATCATCGATTGCAGCGCGAGCGCGGAGGTCGCGTCCCACTATCGGGAGTGGCTCGCGCGCGGGATCCACGTCGTGACCCCGAACAAGAAGGCGAACAGCGGTGCGCTCGAGTACTACCGCGGCTGCCAGGACGCGGCGCGCGCGTCGGGCACGCATTACCTGTACGAAGCGACGGTCGGTGCGGGCCTGCCGGTGATCCAGACCTTGCGCGACCTGCGCGAGACCGGCGACGAGGTCACGAGCATCGAGGGAATCTTCTCCGGAACGCTCGCGTACCTCTTCAACGTGTTCGACGGGAGTGAGCCGTTCTCCTCGATCGTGCGCGCCGCGAAGCAGAAGGGCTATACCGAGCCGGACCCGCGGGACGACCTGTCGGGCGTCGACGTCGCGCGCAAGCTGATCATTCTCGGCCGCGAGATGGGCCTCACGATCGAGCTCTCGGACGTGCGCATCGAGGGCCTGGTGCCGAAGGCGCTCGAAGGCTGCAGCGTTGCGGAGTTCATGGACCGTCTCGTCGAGTTCGATGCCGCGATGGCCGAGCGCTACGCCGAGGCCCGCGCGCGCGGCGAGGTCCTGCGCTACGTCGGGCGGATCGATGCGGCCGGGAACGCGACCGTGGGTCTGACCCCGGTCGATGCCCGGCATCCGTTCGCGAACATCGCGCTGACCGACAACATCGTGCGCTTCGCGACCCGCCGCTATTGCGACAATCCGTTGATCGTCCAGGGACCGGGCGCCGGCCCCGAGGTCACCGCCGGCGGCGTCTTCGGCGACGTGCTGCGGCTCGCGGCCTACCTGGGCGCCCACCTCTAACCGCCAACGACGAGGGAACCGATCCGTGCTCACCGACGTCACTGCCTTCGCTCCCGCCACCGTCGCCAACGTGGCGATCGGCTTCGACATCCTGGGACACACGGTCGAGGCGATCGGCGACCGGGTCCGCGTGCGTCGCACCGAGGAGCGCGGCGTTCGCATCGTCGCGATCGAGGGGATCGCCGGTTCGCTGCCGGTCGAACCGGAGCGCAATACCGCCGGTCGCGCGGTGCAGGCGATGCACCAGGATCTCGGGCTCGCACACGGATTCGATCTGGAAATCGACAAGGGGATCCCGCTCGCGTCCGGGCTCGGCGGTTCGGCGGCGTCCGCGGTCGCCGCGGTCGTCGCGGCGAATGCGCTGCTCGCCGAGCCCCTGCCGCCGCTGCGCCTGCTGCGGTATGCGATGCAGGGAGAGATCGTCGCGAGCGGCTCGGCGCACCTCGACAACATCGCGCCGAGCCTGTTCGGCGGCCTGGTGCTCACCGTCGGGATCGATCACCCGCGGGTGAAGAAGATCCCGGTGCCGGCGTCGCTGCGCTGTGTGATCGTGCATCCTCACATGCACCTCGGCACGCGCGAGGCGCGTGCGATCCTGAAGGCGGACGTCAGCCGGTCCGACTTCGTCTGGCAGACCGCGAACCTCGCGGGCTTCATCAGCGGGTGCTACTCCGACGACCTGGAGATGATCCGGGATTCCTTCAACGACGTGATCATCGAGCCGCAGCGCGCATCCCTGATTCCGGGCTTCGCGGACGTGAAGCGTGGCGCGATGTCGGCGGGCGCGCTCGGCTGCTCGATCTCCGGTGCCGGACCGACCGTGTTCGCCTGGTCGGAAGTCCAGAACGCGGAGGCGGTTCGCGGCGCGATGGTCGCTGCGTTCGGCCGGCACGGATTGCAGACGGACGACTGGATCTCGACGATCGAGAATTACGGCGCACGAGTGGTGAGGGCGTGATGGGGAGCATGACGTATTCGAGCACCCGGGGCGATTCGACCGAGGTGTCGCTCAGCGAGGCGATCGCGCGCGGACTCGCGCCGGACGGCGGCCTGTACGTGCCCCGGCAGCTGCCGCGGATCGACCGGGCCGCGCTCGATGCGGGTCGTGGGCTGCCCGCGCTCGCGCGCGTCGCCCTGCGAGGTTTTTTCGACGGGGATCGTCTGCAGGCGCGGCTCGGCGAGATCGCCGATGCGGCGCTCGACGTGCCGGCGCCGACGACCGCGATCGAGGCGTCGCCGGATCCCTTGTACGCGCTCGAGCTGTATCACGGCCCGACCGCGGCGTTCAAGGACTTCGGCGCCCGGTTCCTCGCGGAGAGCCTGGAGCGGATGCGCACGCCACAGGAAGAGCGCCTGACGATTCTGGTCGCGACTTCCGGAGATACCGGCGGTGCCGTCGCGGCGGCGTTCCACCGGCGTCCCTGGGTGCGCGTCGTGATCCTGTACCCGAAAGGGCTGGTCAGTCCGCGCCAGGAACAGCAGCTGACCTGCTGGGGCGAGAACGTCGAGTCGCTGCGCGTCGCGGGAACCTTCGACGATTGCCAGCGGCTCGTGAAGGAGGCCTTCGTCGATCCGGCGCTCGGCAGGCGACATCGGTTCAGCTCGGCGAACAGCATCAACGTCGGCCGGCTCCTGCCGCAGATGGTGTACTACGTCGCCTCGAGCCTCCAGATCGAGCGCGCGACCGGCCGGCCCGCGAACTACGTGATCCCCGCGGGCAATCTCGGGAACGCGTTCGCGGCCGTGTGGGCGCGCGAGCTCGGGCTGCCGATCGAGCGGATCGTGCTCGCGCACAACGCGAACCGGACGGTACCCGACTACCTCGCGACCGGTGAGTGGCGGCCGCGCCCGAGCATCGCGACGCTCGCGTCGGCGATGGACGTCGGCAACCCGAGCAACATGGAACGGCTGCGCGCGCTGTACCCGGACGTCGCGGCGCTGCGGTCCCGGATCACGGCGGACAGTATCGACGATGCGGCGATCCGCGAGCGCATCATCGCCGATCACCGACGCCTCGGTCGGGTGTGGTGTCCGCACACCGCGGCCGCCGCCGAAAGCTACGCACGCTTGCCGGCGAGCGAGCGCAGCGGGCGGCCCTGGGTCCTCGTCGCGACCGCGCACCCGGCCAAGTTCAACGAGATCGTCGAGCCGCTGGTCGGCTCACCGATCGACGTTCCGGAGAGCCTGGCTCGTCTGCTCCGCCTGCCTCGCCGGGTCACCGACATCGCACCGACCCTCGGGGCCCTCGCGGACGCGATCGCATGACCGAACCGAGCCTCGCCCTGCGAGGGCTCGGGGCGGCTGCCGGAATCGTGCTCGTCGGACTGGCCGCCGTCGGGTTCGTGCGGCGCTACCGGCGTCGGGCGCGGCGCCGAGCGCTGCTCGAGCGGCTCGGGCGCTTCGCGCTGGAGGCGGTGCACCGGGTGCAGGTCCCGGACGGGATGGGCGGCTTCTATCACGTCGATCATCTGCTACTGACGCCGCGCGGCGTGCTCGTGCTCGACACGCGGCGGGTTGCGGGCTTGATCTTCGGCGGAGACCAGATGAGCGAGTGGACGGTGCTCGCGCGGGGGCGGCGTGAAACCTTCGACAATCCCCAGCCCGCGCTCTACGACCGGATCGCCGCGGTCAAGGCCCTGGTCGGCGAAGTGCCGGTCGAGGGCTTGATCGTGTTCTCGAACGTCGGGCGCGTCGCGAAGGGCAAGCCGAAGGGCGTCGTGATGCTCGAAGAACTCGACGCGGGCCTCGCGCCGGTCGATCTTACCGCCCACGCGCCGTCGTCCGACGAGCCGGCCGAAGCCGCGACGGCCCGCACGGCCTGGGCGGGGCTCGTCGCGCACCTGCGCCCGAGCCCGCACGAATTCACGAATCTGTAGGGCCCGAGAGCCGGAACACGGTCCGCGCATTGCGGGTCGTCGCCGCGGCGAGATCCTCGAGCCGCTCGTTCCGCAGGGCCGCGACCGCCCGTGCGACGTGCGCGAGGTACGCGGGTTCGTTGCGGCGCGACCGCGGAGGCGGCGCGAGATCCCGAGGCAGCAGATACGGGGCGTCGGTCTCGATCATCAGGCGATCCGCCGGAATCCGCGGTACCGCGTCGCGCAGTGCCGCGCCGCGCCGCTCGTCGCAGACCCACCCGGTCACGCCGACCGCGAGCCCGAGCGCCAGATAGCGTTCGAGCTCTGCGGGGCCGCCGGTGAAGCAGTGCGCGACGCCGCCGACGAGGCGAGGGGCGTAGTCCTCGAGAATCGCGACGAAATCCGCGTGGGCGTCGCGCTGATGGAGGAACACGGGCTTGCGGGCCTCGACCGCGACGTCCAGCTGGGCGAGGAAGACCGCGCGTTGCGCCGGGCGCGGCGAGAAGTCACGGAAGTAATCGAGGCCGCACTCGCCGACCGCGACGACCTGCGCCCGGGCGACGAGTTCGACGAGCGCGTCGCGGTCCTGCGCGCGGTGGCCTGCGGCGTGATGGGGATGCACGCCCGCGGTCGCGTACAGCACGCCGGGGCGAGTCGCGGCGAGTGCGATCGCGTCGCGCGAGCTCGCGTGGTCGGCGCCGGTGACCATCAACTGCACGACGCCGGCATCGGCCGCGCGAGCGAGCACCGCGTCGAGGTCCGGCGCGAAGCTCTCGTGGGTGAGATTCGCGCCGATATCGATCATCGCGGGGGGGGCGGGCGGCGCCGCTGCGTCGTCGGGTGACATCGCGCCATTGTAGTCCCGGCGCGGGCTCGTCGCGCTAAACTGGTATCATGCGCGCGGTCGGAGACGCGCTTCCGTGAACCAAGCCGGCATGCAGTTATCCTTGTTCGAGTCCCGTCCTGCGCGAGAGGCGTTCGTGGTGCGCGTGAGCGCGCGCGCGCGCCGCTTGACCGCGCGGGTGCACATCGGCGGCCGGGTCGAGATCGTGGTGCCGCGTGGCGTCGGTCCGATCGCGGTTCGGGATTTCGTGCGGCGGTCCTCGGAATGGATCGAGCGCAAGGTCGCCGCGATGCAGCCCTGCGTCGCGCTCGAGGATCCGGTCCCTCAGGAGATCCGCTTCGGCTTCGGCGGCGAGCGATTCGCGGTCGAGTGGCGGTGCGGCAGGGCGCGCGGTCTGCACGAGCGCGGAGGCCGCGTGATCGTCGGCGCGGCGGATCCGGTCACGGCGCGGCGGCTGCTGCGCCGCTGGCTCAAGCGAGCCGCGCACGCACGGCTCGGGCCGGCGCTCCTTGCCCTCGCGGCGGAGCACCGCTTCGAGGTCGCGCGCGTCGCGGTGCGTTGCCAGCGAACCCGCTGGGGAAGCTGCTCGACCCGGGGTACGATCAGCCTGAACGCGTCGCTCCTGTTCCTGCGGGAGCCGGTCGTGCGGTACCTGTTCGCGCACGAGCTCGCGCACCTGCGGCAGATGAACCACTCGCGGCGCTTCTGGCGCCTAGTCGAGTCCCTCGAGCCCGATTACCGGAGCCTCGACCGGGAGCTGCTCGCCGGCTGGCGGCAGGTTCCGGCCTGGGTCCACGAAGGCTGAACGCGCGATGAGCGACCATCCGGAGCCGGCGAAGCCGTTCGTCGACCTGTCCGACGAAGCGGTCCACTGGGACCTGTCGCAGTCGCTGAGCTACGGCCAGTACCTGCACCTCGAGAAGCTCCTCGATGCACAGCATCCGCTCTCGTATCAGCACGACGAGATGCTGTTCATCGTGATCCATCAGGTGTCGGAGCTGTGGATGCGCCTGTGGCTGCATGAGCTGACCGCGACGATGGATTGTGTCCGCCGCGACGACATCGGACCGACGTTCAAGATGCTCGAGCGGATCTCCACGATCCAGCAGCAGCTGCTCCAGTCCTGGGACGTGCTCGCGACGATCACGCCATCGGATTACTCGGCGTTCCGCAACGCGCTCGGCAAGGCCTCCGGCTTCCAGTCGCGCCAGTACCGCCTGCTCGAGTTCCTGATCGGCAACAAGAACGCCGAGTTGATCAAGGTGTTCCGCAACGATCCCGAGAGCCACGAGGAGTTGCAGCGCGCGCTGCGGGCGCCGAGCCTGTACGACGAGGTGCTGCGACTCCTGAGCCGCCGCGGGTTCGCGCTGCCGCCCGAAGCGATCGACCGGGATTTCTCGCAGCCCTATCGGGCGAGCAAGGCGGTTGCGGCGGCCTGGCTCAGCGTCTATCACAACGCCGAGAAGGACTGGGATCTGTACCAGCTGGCGGAGCGCCTGACCGATCTCGACTACAAGTTCCAGCTGTGGCGCTTCGCGCACGTGAAGACCGTCGAGCGCATCATCGGCCACAAGCGCGGCACCGGCGGCACCGGCGGGGTGTCGTACCTGACCAAGGCGCTCGAACTGAAATTCTTCCCTGAACTGTGGACCGTACGAACTTCGATGTAGGCACAACGGTGAACATCCTCGATCAACTGCAGAACGTCAACGTCCTCTCCAGCGAATTGCTCGCGACACCGGAGGAGGTCAAGCGCCGCTTGCCGATGACCGAACGGGCGGCGGCGACCGTGTTCCGGTATCGCAACATCGTGCGCGCGATCCTCGACCGCACCGACCCGCGGCTGTTCATCGTGGTCGGTCCGTGTTCGATCCACGACGTGGCCGCGGCCCGGGAGTATGCGCACCGGCTCAAGGAACTCGCCGCGCGGATCGAGACGACGATCGTGCCGATCATGCGCGTGTACTTCGAGAAGCCGCGCACCACGGTCGGCTGGAAAGGCCTGATCAACGACCCGGACCTCGACGATTCGTTCCATATCGAGAAGGGGATCCACCTCGCGCGGGAGCTCCTGCTGACGATCGCCGAGCTCGGTCTCGCGGCCGGCACCGAGGCGCTCGATCCGATCATGCCGCAGTACCTCTCGGAGCTCGTCACCTGGACCGCGATCGGCGCCCGCACGACGGAGTCCCAGACTCACCGCGAGATGGCGAGCGGCCTGTCGACCCCGGTCGGATTCAAGAACGGCACCGACGGCAGCCTCGCGGCCTCGATCAACGCGCTGCAGTCGGTACGCCACCCGCATCACTTCCTCGGGATCACCCAGCAGGGTCAATCGGCGGTGTTCCGGACTCGCGGCAACGGGTATGCGCACATCGTGTTGCGCGGCGGCGGCGGTCGCGTGAACTACGACGCGGTCAGCATCGCGGTCGCGGAGCGCGAGCTGCGTGCCGCGGGTCTGCCGGAGAACGTCGTCGTCGATTGCAGCCACGGGAACTCGAACAAGGACCCGGCGCTGCAGCCGCTGGTCGCGGAGAATTGCGTCACGCAGATCGTGGACGGCAATCGGTCGATCGTCGGACTGATGCTGGAGAGCCATCTTCGCGGCGGCAGTCAGCCGATCCCGAAGGATCTCGCGACACTGGAATACGGCGTGTCGATCACCGATCCGTGCATCGACTGGCCGACGACCGAGCGTCTGCTGCTCGAGCTCGATCGCTCGCTGCGCGGCGTACGCCGCTGACCGCCGACGCGCAGGCCCGCTCGCCCGGGCCTGCGCTCAGTCCCAGTGCTCGGTGTCGAGGCCGGCAGCGCGGGCGGCGCGGCGGGCGGCGCGCGAGCCGTTCACCAGCACGCCGTGATCGGCCGCGCGCAGGTGCGCCAGATCGGACACGCCGTTCCCGTACGCGCTGATCGCGCGTCCCGGGTATTCGACCCGCAGCGCATCGAGACAGCGGCGCTTTTCCTCGCCGCGGCGATTCGGGCTCGCGAGCGCACCGTCGAGTCTGTCCCCGGACCAGCGCAGCTCGGTGCAGATCGTGCGCGCGACGCCGAGCGCTGCGCCGATCGCAGGCACGTACAGATCGGGACTCGCCGACATCAGGATCAGCACGTCGCCGGCATCGCGATGCCGTGCGAGTCGCGCGAGCGCCGCGGGGCGGTAGGCGCGCCGGCCGGGGAGCCCCCGGACGAACGCCGCGGTCCACGCGCGCACGCCCTCGTGGTCCGCACCGCCCATCGCGCACCGGATCACGCGAGCCTTCAGCGCGCCCCGGTCGCGATCGCGGAACCAGTAGATCGCGAGCGCCGGGAGCACGCGCCAGACGCGCAGCCAGCGGCGCGGATGGCGCAGCCAGTAGCCGGCGACGTATGGCAGGAAGGTGTCCCGCCAGGTCAACGTCCCGTCGAGGTCGAACAGCGCGACGCGCTCGTCCACCGACCGTCCGGTCGAGGCCTCGAGCGCCGCCTAGGCGGCGCGGCCGGCTTTCGCGAGATTCCGCAGCACGTACTGCAGGATCCCGCCGTGGCGGAAGTACTCGAGCTCCTTCGGCGTGTCGATGCGCACGCGCGCCTCGAAGCTCACCGTCTTGCCGCCCGTCGCGGTCGCCTTGACTTGCACGGTCTTCGCGGCCCCGTGATCGAGCCCCGTGATCTCGAACACCTCACGGCCGCAGAGCCCGAGGCTCTGCGCGTTCTGACCGCCCTGGTACTGCAAGGGCAGCACGCCCATGCCGATCAGGTTCGAGCGGTGGATGCGCTCGAAGCTCTCGGCGATCACGGCCTTCACGCCGAGCAGCATCGTGCCCTTCGCGGCCCAGTCGCGCGAGCTCCCGGTCCCGTACTCCTTGCCGGCGAGGATCACGAGCGGCGTGCCGTCGGCCTGGTACTTCATCGCGGCGTCGAAGATCGACATCTCCTCGCCGGTCGGCAGGTAGGCGGTCACGCCGCCCTCGGTTCCCGGGAGCAGGAGGTTGCGCAGGCGGATGTTCGCGAAGGTGCCGCGCATCATCACTTCGTGGTTGCCGCGGCGCGCGCCGTAGGAGTTGAAATCGGCCGGAGCGACCCCCTGCGCGAGCAGGTACTTCGCCGCGGGGCTCGTCTTCGATATGTTGCCGGCCGGCGAGATGTGGTCGGTGGTGACCGAATCGCCGAGCACCGCGAGCGCACGGGCGCCGTGGATGTCCTCGACCGGGGCCGGCGTCATCGTCATGCGATCGAAGTAGGGCGGATTCTTCACGTAGGTCGAATTCGCATCCCACGCATAGATCTGCCCGGCCGGCGTCTGGATGCCGTTCCAGTTCGCATCGCCGGCGAACACGTTCGCATAGCCGGTGCGGAACATCGCCGAATCGACCGCGGCGCCGACGGTGCGGGCGACGTCCTCGGCGCTCGGCCAGATGTCCTTCAGCAGCACCGGCCGGCCATCGCTGCCGGTGCCGAGCGGTTCGGTCGCGAGGTCGAGGTCCATCGTGCCCGCGAGTGCGTACGCGACGACGAGCGGCGGGGACGCGAGGAAGTTCATCTTCACTTCCGGGTGCACGCGTCCCTCGAAGTTGCGGTTGCCGGAGAGGACCGAGGCGGCGATCAATTCGCCCTGGCGCACCGCCTCGGAGATCTCCGGCTTCAAGGGCCCGGAATTCCCGATACAGGTGGTGCAGCCGTAGCCGACCGTGTAGAACCCGAGCCGCTCGAGATCCGGTAGCAGGCCGGCCTTCTTCAGGTAATCCGTGACGACCCTCGAACCCGGGGCGAGCGAGGTCTTCACCCAGGGCTTCGCGCGCAGACCACGCGCGACCGCGTTGCGGGCCAGGAGACCCGCGGCGACGAGCACCGCCGGGTTCGACGTGTTGGTGCAGCTCGTGATCGCGGCGATCAGCACCGCGCCGTCACGGATCTCGTGTTTCGCCTGGCCGAGCGTCGCGGTCGCGACGCCGCCCGCCTGCGGGTTCTTCTTCGCGCGTTCCTCGGCCATCTTCGCGACGGCGCCGCGATAGACCGTGCGGGCCGATCGCAGGGGCACGCGGTCCTGGGGCCGCTTCGGTCCGGCGAGCGAGGGCTCGACCGTCGACAGATCGAGTTCGACGACGTCGGTGTAGTCGGCGGCCGGCGCCCCGTCGAGTCGCCACAGGCCTTGCGCGCGCGCGTACGCCTCGACCAGCGCGACGTCCTCGTCCGATCGGCCGGTGAGCTTGAGGTAGCGGATCGTCTCCTCGTCGATCGGGAAGATCGCGCAGGTCGATCCGAACTCCGGCGACATGTTGGCGATCGTCGCGCGGTCCGCGAGCGGCATGCCCTTGAGACCGTCGCCGAAGAATTCGACGAACTTGTCGACCACGCCCTTCTTGCGCAGCATCTCCGTGACCGTGAGCACGAGGTCGGTCGCGGTCGTGCCCGGCGGCAGGGTGCCGGTCAGCTTGAAGCCGATCACCTGCGGGATCAGCATCGTGACCGGCTGCCCGAGCATCGCGGCCTCGGCCTCGATCCCGCCGACGCCCCAGCCGAGGACACCGAGGCCATTGACCATCGTGGTGTGCGAGTCCGTGCCGACGAGCGTGTCCGGGTACGCGCGCGCGGGCATCCCTTCGCGTCGGTCCTGGAACACCACCCGCGCGAGCCGTTCGATGTTGACCTGATGGACGATGCCGGTGTTCGGCGGCACGACCTTGAAGTTGCTGAACGCGCTCTGGCCCCAGCGCAGGAACATGTAGCGCTCGCGGTTGCGCGAGAACTCGATCTCGGTGTTGCGCTTCAGGGAGTCGGCCGAGCCGTAGTCGTCGACCTGTACCGAGTGGTCGATCACGAGCTCGGCGGGCGCGAGTGGATTCACGCGGGAGGGGTCGCCGCCGAGCCGCGCGATCGCCTCGCGCATCGCCGCGAGGTCGACGACGCAAGGCACGCCGGTGAAGTCCTGCATGATCACCCGCGACGGCGTGAACGAGATCTCGTGCTCGGGGCGGGCCTGCGGCTGCCAGGCGAGCAAGGCCTCGACGTCCGCCTGCGTGACGTTCACGCCGTCCTCGAAGCGCAGCAGGTTCTCGAGCAGGATCCTGAGTGCGAACGGCAGGCGCGCGACGCGCTGTGCGCCGAGTGCGGCCAGGCTGAAGATCTCGTAGCGTTGCGCGCCGACGGTGAGCGTGGTGCGCGATTTGAAGTGATCGGTCATGGTCCCTCCGCAGCGAACGTCGCATTATAACCGGAGCTCGCGTGCGCCGGGGTCGCCTCGCGCGCGACGCGCCGTCCGATCACGCCGCCGCCGAGGCAGGCCGCGCCGTCGTAGAACACCGCGTACTGACCGGGTGTGACCGCGCGCGCCGGCGCACGCAGCGTGACCGTCGCCGAGCCTTCGTCGTGCACGCGGACGCGGCAGGGCAGATCGGCCTGGCGATAGCGCGTCTTCACCGCGCAGTCGAACGACGCCGGCACCGGCGCTTCGAGCCAGCGCAGGTCGAACACCTCGAAGTGCTCGGTCAGGAGTCGCGGATGGTCCGGCGACTGCACGACGATCAGGGCGTTGCGCGCGCGATCCTTCCCGGCCACGTACCAGGGCGCGGCCCGCGCGCCGCGCCGGCCGCCGAGGTGCAGACCGCTGCGCTGTCCGAGCGTGTAGAAGGACAGGCCACGATGCTCCCCGATCACGCGGCCGTCCTCGGTCTCGATCGGTCCGGGGCTCAGCGCGAGATGGCGCGACAGGAACTCGGTGAACGGTCGTTCGCCGATGAAACAGATCCCGGTGCTGTCGCGCTTGTCGTGCACCGGGAGACCGGCTTCCTGGGCCCGCCGGCGGACCTCGGACTTGGTCCAGTCGCCGAGCGGGAACAGCGTCCGGGCGAGCGCGGCCGGATCGACCGCGTGCAGGAAATAGCTCTGATCCTTCGCGGAATCGGCGGCCTTCGACAGCCGCGGTCCGGCGTCCCGGTGCTCGATCCGGGCGTAGTGTCCGGTCGCGATCCACGAGGCGCCGAGGCGGCGCGCGTACTCCCAGCACACGCCGAACTTGATCTCCCGGTTGCACAGCACGTCCGGATTCGGCGTGTCGCCGGCCGCGTAGGTGCGCAGGAAGTGCTCGAACACGCGCGCGCGGTACTCGGCCGCGAAGTTCGCGCGATGCAGGGGGATATCGAGGAGCCGGCACACCTGGCGCGCGTCCTGGTAGTCGGCGGCGGCCGTGCAGTGACCGTCGTCGTCGTCCCAGTTCGTCATGAAGAGGCCCTGGACCGCGTAGCCGCGCTCCAGGAGCGTCAGCGCCGCGACCGCGGAGTCGACGCCGCCGGAGACGCCGACGATCACCGTGCCGGCGGTGCGAGGATCGGGAAGGGGCGGGCGCATGCGCCGATTATACGGGCGCCGCGCGCGACCGGGCTCACTGGTAGGTCTGACGCACCTGCGATTCCTGCATGCCCATGCTCCAGACCTCGTCGAAGAACGTGAGGTAGCGCCGCACGACCGCCGGATCGTTCATGTCCGAGATGCCGTCCCAGCGGTCGATCCGCAGGCGATACACGAGCGCTCGGTCGTCGGCGATGATGAACGCGCCCGCGCTCGCCGGGTACTCCGGGCCCATCGTCCGCAGGTCGATGCAGCTCGTCAGGCGCCGCGCGAGGATCAGGAACTTGTTGTTGTCGAACATCGCGCGCGAGGGATCCGCGAGCAGTACCCGCACTTTCGCATAGGAGCGCGCGAGCACGAGGCGCTTGATCGCCTCGAGGAACGGCTCCTCGCCGTAGATCATCGGCTCGAGATCGTGGGTGAAGATCGACAGCAGCCGCTGCGCGGAGCGCGCGACCTGCAGGCTCGCTTCCCGGACCTCCTCCATCGTGCTCAGGATCGACCGGGTGCTCGCGGGCGGGCTCTTCGGCTGTCCCCCCGGAACGTCATTCTCGCTTCCCGCCATATCACTCGGCCTCGTCGTGCTGAACGGGCAATCTCGCCCGGTTTCCGGGCGTCGGAGGGATCCTACCGGGCGCGGCGGGGTCGGTCGTGCCGACTGCGTCACGTTTCCTCGATGGGGGACGTCCGCCTCAGCGCTCGCGGCGCGCCAGTTCGGCGGCGAGCCCGAGGTAGCTCGCCGGTTCGAGCTGCAGCAGCCGTTCGCGCTCCGCCGGCGGCAGCTCGAGCGAGGCGATGAAGTCGCGGATCGCCGGCCGGTCGACCGCGCGGCCGCGGGTGAATGCCTTCAGGCGGTCGTAGGCGCCGCTGATCCCGTTCGCCCGCATCACGGTCTGGATCGCTTCCGCGAGCACCTCCCAGGCCGCGTCGAGGTCCGCGCGGACGCGCGCCTCGTCGAGCGCGATCTTGCCGAGCCCCGCGAGGAGCGAGTCGTAGGCGAGGGCCGCGTGTCCGAGCGCGACGCCGAGGTTGCGCAGCACCGTCGAGTCGGTCAGATCGCGCTGCCAGCGCGATACCGGCAGCTTTTCGGCGAAGTGGCCGAGCAGCGCGTTCGCGATCCCGAGGTTTCCTTCGGCGTTCTCGAAGTCGATCGGATTGACCTTGTGAGGCATCGTCGAGGAACCCACTTCACCGGCCACGACGCGCTGGCGGAAGTAGCCGAGGGACACGTATCCCCAGACGTCCCGCGCAAAATCCAGCAGGATCGTGTCGATGCGGATCACCGCGTGGGCATATTCGGCGATCCAGTCGTGCGGCTCGATCTGCGTGGTGTACGCATTCGGCTGCAGGCCGAGGGAGGCGACGAACGCGGCGCTGACCGACGGCCAGTCGACCCGCGGGAGCGCCGCGACGTGCGCGTTGAAGTTGCCGACCGCGCCATTCAGCTTGCCGAGGATCCGCACCGCCTCGAGCGCGTCGCGCTGCGTGGCGAGTCGCGCGGCGAAATTGGCCATCTCCTTGCCGACGGTCGTCGGGGTCGCGGTCTGGCCGTGAGTGCGCGCGAGCATGCCGCAGTCCGCGTACCGCGTCGCGAGGGTCTCGAGCGCGGACCGGATCGCGTCGATCGCGGGCAGGAGCACCCGCGCTCGCGCGTTGCGCAGCATCAGCGCATACGCGAGGTTGTTCACGTCCTCCGAGGTGCACGCGAAGTGCACCCATTCGAGCAGCGCCGGCGCGGCGCCGCGCGCGGTGAGCTCGTCGCGCAGCCACAGCTCGACCGCCTTCACGTCGTGATTGGTGCGTGCCTCGATCCGCTTGATCGCCGCGACGTCGGTCGGCGCCGGGTCGGCGGCGAGCGCGCCGAGCCATCGCCGGCACTCCTCGGGGAGGGACGCGAGCGGCTCGCGCGCCGGGCCGGCGGCAAGCGCGAGCAGCCACGCGGCCTCGACCCGCGCGCGTTCGCGCATCAGGCCCGCTTCGCTGAAGATCTCCCGCAGCGGCGCGAGCTTCGCGCGGTACCGGCCATCGAGCGGCGAGAGCGCGTCGATCGAGGAATTCGACATCGGAGTGCGTGGTCGTCGAGTGTTAGAATTGACGAAGTTTACCGCAATCGGAGCGCGTCGCGGAGGAACGGATGAGAAGCGAACGCACCAGGATCGCCGGCGATGCCGCGGCGCTCGCCTGAGGGCGGGCCGGGCATCGTGCGGTTCGATCGGCAGATGATCAAGGCGGCGTTGCGGGCCCGT
This sequence comes from Gammaproteobacteria bacterium, assembly GCA_028870355.1. Classification (GTDB taxonomy): domain Bacteria; phylum Pseudomonadota; class Gammaproteobacteria; order Steroidobacterales; family Steroidobacteraceae; genus Bog-1198. The sequence goes on from JAGWPU010000043.1 coordinate 23,626, forward strand.
CCGTCGCCGCCGGACGAGGACATGGACTGGCTCCCCGAGACCGCGCCGGATCTGCGCGAGCGGGTGCGCCGCGCGCTGCCGACGAAGCGGATCGCGGCGGCCGTGCTCGTGCCCGTGGTCGACCGCGAGGGCGAGTTGTCGCTGCTGCTGACCCAGCGGTCGCGGACGCTGCGGGATCACGCCGGACAGATCGCGTTCCCCGGCGGGCGCATCGAGCCGCAGGACCGCGATCCCTGGACCGCGGCGCTGCGCGAGGCACACGAGGAGATCGGTCTCGAGGCGTCGCGGGTGGAATTCGCCGGCTACCTGCCGGATCACCTGATCGTGACCGGCTTCCGCGTGACGCCGGCGGTCGGATTCGTCGCGCCGGACTACCGCTTGCGCGTCGCCGCCGAGGAGGTCGACGAGGCCTTCGAGGTCCCGCTCGCGTTCCTGTTCGATGCGGCCAATCTGCGCGAGCGCGAACGGCAGATCGGCGAGACGAGCTTCGCGGTCTACGACATCACCTACGACGGTCGGCGGATCTGGGGTGCGACCGCCGGCATGGTGATGACCTTGCGCCGGATGCTGGTCGCGCGTGCGGGGGGCGCGGCGTGACGCGGCCGATCGATCGGCTGCTTGCGATCATGGAACGGTTGCGCTCGCCCGGCGGCTGTCCCTGGGATCGCGCGCAGAGCTTCGCGACGATCGCCCCCTATACGATCGAAGAGGCCTACGAGGTCGCCGACGCGATCGAGCGCGACGACCTCGCCGGACTGAAGGACGAGCTCGGGGACCTGCTGTTCCAGGTGGTGTTCCACGCCGCGATCGCGCGCGAGGCGGGCGCGTTCGACTTCGATGCCGTCGCCGAGGCGATCGCCGCGAAGCTCGAGCGACGGCATCCGCACGTGTTCGGAGGCGAACCCGTCGCCGGGGTCCTGCAGCAGACGGACGCCTGGGAGCGGATCAAGGCGGCCGAACGGGACGCCGCGGCCGGGGGGCCGGCGAGCCTGGTGGACGGTGTGCCGCTCGCGCTGCCCGCGCTCGCACGGACTCACAAGCTCGGGCGGCGCGCGGCGCGGGCCGGGTTCGACTTCCCGGATGCCGCGTCAGCGGCCGGGAAGGTGCGCGAGGAGCTCGCCGAAGTGCTCGACGCCGATGCCCGGGAGCGGGAGCGTCCCGAGCGCATCGCGGAGGAAGTCGGGGACCTGCTGTTCGCCGCCGCGAATCTCGCGCGCAAGCTCGGGGTCGAGCCGGAGGCGGCGCTGCGGGCGGCGAACGCGAAGTTCGAGCGACGGATCCGCCGGATGGAGCGGTTCGCGGCCGACCAGGACACCGCGCTCGCGGCGCTCGGGCTCGACGCGCAAGAGGCGCTCTGGAACCGGGCGAAGCGGGAGGAATGAGCGCGACCCGTCGGCCGCGGCACGCCGGCGACGCCGCCCGGCGCCGCGCGGACGCGCGGCGCGAGTCGCGCCCGGTCTTGCGCTGCGATCCCGGGTTGCCGATCGCGGCGAAACACGCCGAGATCGTCGAGCGGCTGCGCCGGGAGCCGGTCCTGATCGTGGTCGGCGAGACCGGATCGGGCAAGAGCACGCAGCTGCCGCAGTTCTGTCTCGAAGCCGACCGCGGGATCGAGGGGCAGATCGCACACACCCAGCCGCGACGGCTCGCGGCCCGCGCGCTCGCGCAGCGCATCGCGGAGGAACTGCGCGAACCGGTCGGACGCACGGTCGGATACCGGGTTCGCTTCGCCGATCGAGTCGGCGACTCGACGCGCGTCGTGCTGATGACCGACGGCGTGCTCCTCGCGGAGCTCGCGCGCGACCGGGAACTGCGCCATTACGACACCCTGATCATCGACGAGGCGCACGAGCGCAGCCTGAACGTCGACCTGCTGCTCGGGATCGCGAAGCGCCTGCTCGCCGTGCGCGCGGACCTGCGGGTGATCGTGACCTCGGCGACGCTCGACGTCGAGCGTCTGGCCGCGTTCTTCGGCGGCGCGCCGGTGATCGACATCGGCGGTCGTGGTCATCCGGTCGAGGTGCGTTACGCGGCCTCGCCCGACCGGGAGGAGGAGCTCGACCTGCCGACCGCGGTGCTGCAGGCGTTGCGAGCGGTCGAGGAGGACCCGGGGCCGGGCGGAGCGGGAGACGTGCTCGCGTTCCTGCCGGGCGAGCGGGAGATCGCCGACGTCGGCGAACTGCTCGACCGGGAGCTCGGCGCGCAGATCGAGATCGTGCCGCTGTACTCGCGGCTCGCGTGGGAGCGGCAGCGCCGGGTGTTCGAGCCCGGCGCGCGGCGCCGGATCGTGCTCGCGACCAACGTCGCGGAAACCTCGATCACGGTGCCGGGCATCCGCGCAGTGATCGATTCCGGGCTGGCGCGGATCAGCCGCTACGACACGCGGATCCGCCTGCAGCGCCTGCCGATCGAGAAGATCTCGCGCGCGAGCGCGGAGCAGCGCAAGGGTCGCTGCGGACGCATCGGTCCGGGGGTGTGCATCCGGCTGTACGACGCGGCGGACTTCGAGAGCCGGCCAGCGTACACCGAGCCCGAGATCCGGCGGACCAACCTCGCGGCGCTTCTGCTGCGGCTCGCGGCCGACGGGCTCGGCGCGGCCGAGGAGTTCCCGTTCGTCGACCCGCCGGACCGCCGTGCGCTCGTCGACGGCTACCGGCTCCTGCAGGAGCTCGGCGCGCTCGACGCGGAGCGCCGGATCACGACGCTCGGTCGATCGATGGCGCGCCTGCCGCTCGATCCGCGTCTGTCGCGTGCGCTCGTCGAGAGTCGGCGCTTTCACGCCGAGGCCGAGGTGCTCGCGATCGTCGCCGGACTGAGCGTGCCCGAGGTGCGGCTCGATGCGGGCCCGGGTGGTGCCGCGACCCCGGATGGCGACGCGGTGCCGGCGCGCGGCGCGGGGTCGGCCGGCACGGAAGATCCGAAGTCGCAGTTCCTCGACCTGCTGCAGCTGTGGAACGCTTACCGGGCCGCACGCGCGACCACGCGCCGGGAACTGCGGCAGTGGTGTCGCGAGCGCGGCCTGTCGCTGCTGCGTCTCGGCGAGTGGGACGACGTGCATGCGCAGCTCGGCGAGCGCGCGGCCGAGATCGGGTTGCGGCCGGGCGCGCGCGCCGCGTCCTACGCGATGATCCACCGGGCGCTGCTCGCCGGGTTCTGCACGATCGTCGGGGTGCGCGCCGAGGAGGGCGTCTACGTCGGGCCGCGCGGCCTGCGCTTCCGGCTGTTCCCCGGGTCGGCGCTCGCGCGGCGCCGGCCCCGCTGGGTGATGGCGGCGGACGTCGTCGAGACGCGCCGGATCTACGCGCGCCGGATCGCCGAGATCGACCCCGGTTGGATCGAGACCGCCGCGGCCCACCTGCTGAAACGCGAGTACCTGGCGATCGACTGGGACGAGCGGCGCGGGGAGGTGGTCGCGCGCGAGCGGGTGAGCTTGTTCGGCCTCGTGATCGCCGAGCGGCGCGTGAACTACGGGCCGATCGCGCCCGCGCACGCGCGCCAGGTGTTCGTGCGCGAAGCGCTGGTGCACGGGCGCCTCGCGCAGCGACCGGACTGGCTGGCCGCGAACGACGCGGCGATCGCGGCCGCGCGGGGCATCGAGGATCGGTTGCGCACCCGGGGCCTCGTCGCCGAGGCGGAGGCGCTGGTCGCGAGCTACGAGCGCCGGCTGCCGCCGCAGGTGTCCTCGGGCGTCGCGCTCGAACGCCATACCCGCACGCTCGATCCGGCCGGTCGGGCGCGGATGGGCCTCGAGGAGCAGGAGATCTTCGTGCGCCGCCCGGACCCCGACGCGCTCGCGGCGTTCCCGGTGCGCGTGGCGATCGGGACGCTGGCGTTCGACGTCGAGTACCGCTTCGCGCCCGGGGACCCGCGCGACGGAGCGACGCTGCGGGTTCCGGTGATCGCCCTGCCGGAACTCGGCGCGGCGGCGCTTGCCGCAGCGATACCGGGCCTTGCGCGGCCGCGCGTCGAGGCCTGGATGCGGGCGTTGCCGAAGGAGGCGCGCCGCCGCCTGATCCCGATCGCCGCGACCGCGGCGCGCTTCCTGGAGGAACGGGGCCTCGAGGCCGCGACCCCCGAGTCGCTCGCCGAGTGGCTGCGCACGCGCGGGGGGCTCGGTGCCGATGCCGACCGGATCGCGACGACGCCGCTCGAACCCGAGTGGCTCGCGCCACGGGTCGCGGTCATCGAGGCGGCGCGCGAACTCGCGTGCGGCACCCACCTCGCGGCCTTGCGGGCCCTGACCGCGGAGGCCGCGGGGACGTCGCTGCGGCGCGCGGCGGCCGAGCGGTACCCGCAGGCCTGGACCCGATTCGAGGCCGACGCGCTGCCGCTCACCGCGGCGATCGAGGGTCCGAACGGGACACTGACCGTGCATCCTGCACTCGCCGTGGACGGCGAGGCGATCCGCGTCGCGTTCGAGCGCACCGCGGCGGAGGCGGCGCACCGGCATCGCCGCGGCGCGACCCGGCTCGCGCTGCGCGTGCTCGGCCGGGTCGCACGCGACGCGGCCCGCGAGGTGGCGGAGGATGCCCCGTTGATGCTCGGGGCGAGCCCGTTCGTCGAGGCGGCGGTCGTGGTCGATGGACTGGTCGCGAGCGCGGTGCGGTACGCGTGCTTCGGCGACGGCGAGCCGCCGCGGAGCCGCGACGCCTTCGACGCCGCGGTCGACGCAGGCCGGTCGCGCCTGCCCGAACGCCTCGCGCAATCGCGGGCGGTCGCGCGCGCCTGGTTCGACACCGCGCGCGCGGTGCGCTCGATCGTGATCCTCCCGCGGGTCGGCCCGGCGGCGGACGCGGCCGCGGAGACGCAGGCGCACCTGCAGCGGCTGTTGCGGGCGGGACTCGACGGTCCGGTGCGACCGTGGGACCAGCGGATCGCGAAATACCTGCTCGCCGAGGAACGCCGCTGGCGGCGCGACGCCCGGCGGGGGGCTGAGCCTCCATCGCTCGCGGGCGCGATCCGCCACGCGACCGCACGCCGCGACCGGCTCGCGGCGGCGGTGGAGCGCGAGGGTCGCTGGCTCCCCGCGCTCGAGGATCTCGGGTGGTGGATCGAGGAGTACCGGATCTCGCTGGTCGCGCAGGAGATCGGCACGATCGGGTCGATCTCGGCCGAACGCCTCGAGGCGCGCGCGGCCGAGATCGAGGCCTGGCTCAAACGGTGAAGCGGATCCCCTGCGCGAGCGGCAGCTCGGCGCTCCAGTTGAGCGTCGTCGTCTGGCGCCGCATGTAGGCTTTCCAGGCGTCCGATCCCGCCTCCCGGCCGCCGCCGGTGTCCTTCTCGCCGCCGAACGCGCCGCCGATCTCGGCGCCGGAGGTTCCGAGGTTCACGTTCGCGATCCCGCAGTCGCTCCCGTCCGCCGACAGGAAGCGCTCCGCGACCTGCAGGCGGTCGGTGAAGATCGCCGAGGACAGGCCGTACGCGACCGCGTTCTGCGCGGCGATCGCTTCCTCCAGTTGCTCATAGGGCATCAGGTAGAGGATCGGCGCGAAGGTCTCGGTCTGCACGACCGGCATCGAGGCCTGCGCGGCGACGATCGCCGGCTCGACGAAATGACCCGGGCGGTCCAGCACGCGGCCGCCGACCAGGAGGCGAGCCCCCTGCGCCTGAGCGGCAGCGACCGAGGCGAGGTAACGCTGCACGGCGGCCGCGTCGATCAGCGGCCCCATCAGCGTGCCCGGCTCCAGCGGATCGCCGATGCGCACCTGCCGGTACGCGGCGACCAGCCGCCGCTCGAGCTCCTCGTACACGCTGCGATGGGCGAACACGCGGCGCGTGGTCGTGCAGCGCTGGCCGGCGGTACCGACCGCGCCGAACACGATCGCCGGCACGACGAGGTCGAGATTCGCGCTCGCGTCCACGATGATCGCGTTGTTGCCGCCGAGCTCGAGCAGGCTCTTGCCGAGCCGCTGCGCGACCCGCACGCCGACCTGGCGGCCGACCTCGGTCGATCCGGTGAACGAGACCAGGGCGACGCGCCGGTCGTCGACGAAGCGCTCGGCGAGATCCGCGCCGGCGGCGACGAACAGCTGGAAGATCGGCGGCAGCGATTGCCGCTCGAGCACCCGGTTGCAGATGCGCTGCACGGCGATCGCGCACAGCGCGGTCTTCGGCGAGGGCTTCCAGACGGTCGCGTTCCCGCAGATCGCGCTGAGGAACGCGTTCCAGGACCAGACCGCCACGGGGAAGTTGAACGCGGAGATCACGCCGACCACGCCGAGCGGATGCCACTGCTCGGTCATCCGATGCTCGCGCCGCTCCGAGTGCATCGACAGGCCGTAGAGCATCCGCGACTGACCGACCGCGAAGTCCGCGATGTCGATCATCTCCTGGACCTCGCCGTCGCCCTCGGCCTTGATCTTGCCGTTCTCCAGCGCGACCAGGGTCCCGAGCGCGTCCTTGTAGCGGCGCAGTTCCTCGCCGATCAGGCGCACGACTTCGCCGCGCTTCGGCGCCGGTACCCGTCGCCACGCCGCGGCCGCTTCGGTCGCGGCCGCGATCACCCGCTCGTAGTCCTGCGCGCTCGCGGTGCGCACCGTCGCGATCCGCTCGCCGGTGCTCGGGTTGATCGAGTCGATCCGCGGTGCCTCGCCGCGCTCGTTCCAGCCGGTGCTGCCGCACCAGACCCCGGGGTTGTCGGCGGCGATGCCGAGTTCGCGCAAAGCGGCGGTTGCGCGCGCCGCCGCCGTGGCGGCGCCGCGCTCGTTCGGAATGTTCATCGGATTTCAGTGCTCCACGACGCGATGCGTCGATCGATTGGCGATGCGCCATTTTCGCGCGAGCCGGTGGTGCAGTTCAATCGAAAACGGCGGTTTTCTGATAGGCTGCATCGTACCCGCTGTATCGCATTGAAATCCGATGTCGAAGAACCCATTGTCCGCCGATTGGAATCCGGCCAGCTGGCGTGGACGTCCGGCGGCTCAGCAGCCGCCCTATTCGGACCCGTCGGCGCTCGCGCGCACGATCGAGGTGCTCGGCCGTCTGCCGCCGCTCGTGGTGTCCTGGGAGATCGACGCGCTGCGCGCGAAGCTCGCGGCGGCGGAGCGTGGCGAACAGTTCCTGCTGCAAGGTGGGGACTGTGCGGAGAGCTTCGACGACTGCGAGTCGGACAACATCGCGCGGCGGCTGAAGATCCTGCTGCAGATGAGCCTCGTGCTGCTCCAGGGGCTGAAGAAACCGGTGATCCGGGTCGGGCGTTTCGCGGGCCAGTACGCGAAGCCGCGGTCCGCGGACACCGAGACGCGCGACGGCGTGACGCTGCCGTGCTACCGCGGCGACAACGTGAACCGGCCCGGCTTCACGCGCGAAGAGCGCGAGCCGGATCCGCAGCTCCTGCTGCGGGGCTACGAGCGCGCCTCGCTCACCCTGAACTTCGTGCGCGCGCTGATCGACGGCGGGTTCGCCGATCTGCACCACCCGGAGTACTGGGACCTCGGGTTCCTGCGGCACACGCCGCTGCGCGAAGCCTATCAGGGCATCGTCGATTCGATCGCCGAATCGCTCGAATTCTTCGAATCGATGAGCGGGCAACGCGTCCACGCCGCGACGCGCTGCGAGTTCTACACCAGCCACGAGGGGCTGCATCTCGCGTCGGAGCAGGCGCAGACGCGCTACATCGCGCGCCAGCAGCGCTGGTACAACCTGTCGACCCACATGCCCTGGATCGGGATGCGCACGGCCGCGCTCGATGGCGCACACGTCGAGTATTTCCGCGGGATCGCGAATCCGATCGGGGTCAAGGTCGGCGCCGGCATGAACGCCGAATGGCTGCAGGAACTGGTTCAACGGCTGAACCCGCAGCAGATTCCCGGGCGCCTGACGCTGATCCACCGGTTCGGCAGCCAGGCGATCGAGCAGCGGCTGCCGGAGATGATCGCCGCGGTGCGAGCCTCCGGCGCGCGCGTGCTGTGGGTCTGCGATCCGATGCACGGGAACACCGAGACGACCCCGGGCGGGCTGAAGACGCGACGTTTCGAGAACATCCTGGCGGAAGTCGAAGCCGCGTTCCGCATCCACGAGGACTGCGGCTCGATGCTCGGCGGCGTGCACGTCGAGCTCACGGGCGAGGACGTGACGGAATGCGTCGGCGGCGCGCGGGGCTTGCGCGAATCGGATCTCGCGCGCGCCTATCGCAGCGCGGTGGATCCGCGCCTGAATGCCGAACAGTCGCTGGAGCTCGCGATGCGCATTGCGGCGCGCGCCCGCGGGAGGCACCCGCGCGGTGGTGGAAGTAATAAAAATAATAATAAAAACAAATAATTACAAAAATATTCTGATCTCATTTCGATTGTCGGACCGGCGGTTTTCGAAATCCGGTTTTGCCTCGTTGCCGGCAGGTGCTATCCTGCCCGTCCCGCTGAACATCCCAGCGTCGGTACGCCCCCCCGTGAAGCCCTTTCGATGGCCGGGGTGTCCCGATCGACGGACCCGGCGGATGAGTGAGGCGGGCGAGGGAATTTTGCCGCGCGGCTGGAGTCGAACCAGGTCTCGACGGGTCGCATGAGCCGAGGTTGGATTGCGCTCGGGTTAGTCCAAATTCCAGGCGCGATCGATGGCGGGCTACGCGGAGTTTCCGCGTAGCCCGTTTTTTCGTTCCACGCCGTCGAAAGCCGATGAATCACGCCTACGATCCTGCGTGCCGCCGCTGCCCGCGCCTCCGCGCGTTCCTCGACGACGTCGCGCGCACGCACCCGGACTACCACTGTCGACCGGTCCCCGCGTTCGGCGATCCCCGGGCCCGGCTGCTGATCGTCGGGCTCGCTCCCGGAATGCACGGCGCGAATCGCACCGGGCGACCGTTCACCGGCGACCATGCGGGAATCCTGTTGTACGCGACCCTGCACCGGCTCGGTCTCGCGTCGGCGCCCACGTCGATCGCGCGGGAGGACGGACTGCAACTGCGGGGGGTGCGGATCTCGAACGCGGTGAAGTGCCTGCCGCCGCAGAACAAGCCGCTGCCGCGGGAGATCGCGGAGTGCAACGGGTATCTGCGCGCGGAGCTCGCCGCGAGCCCGGAGCTGCGCGTGATCCTCGCGTTGGGCACGATCGCGCACGGGGCGGTGCTGCGGGCCCTCGGGCTGAAGGCGGCTGCGTACCGCTTCTCGCACGGCGCGTCCCACGCGCTCGGGGCACAGGTGCTCGTCGACTCCTATCACTGCAGCCGCTACAACACGCAGACCCGCCGGCTGACGCCGGCGATGTTCGAGAGCGTGCTCGCGCACGCGGCGCGACTCGCCGGATGAGCGTCCCCTCGAGCGGATTCGACGCGCGTTCGTACGTCGACTCGCTGCCGTCGCGTCCGGGTGTCTACCGGATGCTCGATGCGGCGGGCGAGATCCTCTACGTCGGCAAGGCGCGCAATCTGAGGAACCGCGTGTCCTCCTATTTCCAGCCGAGCAACGTGCAGCCGAAGGTGCTGGCCTTGGTCGCGAAGACCGCATCGATGGAAGTGACGATCACGAACTCCGAGACCGAGGCGCTGCTGCTCGAGCTCAATCTGATCAAGAAGCATCGGCCGCGGTACAACGTGATCCTGCGCGACGACAAGAGCTTCCCGTTCCTGCGCGTGACCACCGGGCACGATTTCCCGCGCCTGTCTCTGTATCGGGGGTCGCGCCGGGAGCCGGGGCGGTATTTCGGCCCCTATCCATCGGCCGGCGCGGTGCGCGAGGCCCTGAACCAGCTGCAGAAGATCTTCCGCCTGCGCGACTGCGAGGACACGTTCTTCGCGAACCGCTCGAGGCCCTGCCTGCAATACCAGATCGGCCGCTGCACGGCGCCCTGCGTCGGGCGGGTCACGCAGGACGCGTACGCGCGGGACGTGCGCGGCGTGATCCAGGTGCTCGAAGGGCGCAACGACGAGGTCAATCGCGAGCTCGCGGCCCGGATGGAGGCGGCGGCGGAACGGCTGGAATTCGAAGAGGCGGCGAAGCTGCGCGATCAGCTGAGGGATCTGCGCAGCGTGCAGGCGAGCCAGATCGTGACCGCCGATCCGCGCCACGACGCCGACGTGATCGCGGTGGCCTCGACGGGCGGTGAATACTGCATCGCGCTGATGTTCGTGCGCGGCGGGCGCAGTCTCGGGAGCACGACGTTCTTCCCGCGCGCACCGCTCGCCGAGCCGCACGAGGTGCTCGCGGCGTTCATCGCGCAGTACTACGCCGAGCGCGAGCCGCCGGCGGAGATCATCGTCGAGTTCGAGCCCGAGGAGCGGGCGTGGCTGGAGCAGAGCCTCGGCGCGCGCGTGCAGCGCCGGGTGCGCATCGCCGCCTCGGTTCGCGGGATCCGCGCGCGCTGGCTCGCGATGACGCAGGAGAACGCCGCCCAGGCGGCGAAGATGCGCGGCCTCGCGCGCGCGAGCGTCGCCGCGAGTCTCGAGGCGCTGCGCGCGGCGTTCGATCTGCCGCGGACGCCGGAGCGGATCGAGTGCTTCGACATCAGCCACACCGGCGGCAGCGACACGATCGCCTCCTGCGTCGTGTTCGGCGCGGAGGGACCGCTGAAGAGCGAGTACCGGCGGTTCAACATCGAGGGGGTGCGTCCCGGGGACGACTACGGCGCGATGCGTCAGGCGCTGCAGCGACGCTATCGCCGGGTGCGCGAGGGCGAGGTGCCTGCCCCGGATCTCGTGCTGATCGACGGGGGCCGTGGCCAGCTCGGCGAGGCGGCGCGGGTGATCGAGGAGTTCGGCCTGCACGGGATCACGCTGATCGGCGTCGCGAAGGGTCCGGATCGCCGCGTCGGACAGGAACAGCTGTTCTTGTTGGGCCAGGACGTGCCGACTATACTGGCGCCGGACTCGGGTGCATTGCACTTGATCCAGCGCGTGCGCGATGAGGCGCACCGGTTCGCGATCGCGGGACATCGACGCAAGCGCGCGAAGCGGCACAGCGAATCGATCCTCGAAACGATACCGGGTCTCGGCCCCGTGAAGCGACGCGAGTTGCTGAAGCAATTCGGTGGTTTGCAAGGGGTACTGCGTGCCGGCGTCGATGACTTCGTGCGGATCCGGGGACTCGGGCGCCAGCTCGCGGAAGTGATCTATGAGCACCTCCACCCGGGCGGCTGAGACCAAATCGTCGATGAACCTGCCGAATGCGCTGACCTGGCTGCGGATCCTGATGGTCCCCGCGATCGTGGTGCTGTTCTACCTGCCGTACGGGTGGGCGGATCCGGCCGCGTGCGCGGGCTTCGCGTTCGCCGGCATCACCGACACGCTCGACGGGTACTACGCGCGCAAGCTGGGCCAGATCTCGCGCCTCGGCACGTTCCTCGATCCGGTCGCGGACAAGCTGATCGTCGCGTGTGCGCTGGTGCTGATCGTGAGCCGGGATCCCCGCTGGTACGTGGTGATCGTCGCGATCGTGATCATCGGCCGCGAGATCGCGGTGTCGGCGCTGCGCGAGTGGATGGCCGAGATCGGCGCCCGCGGCCGGGTCGCGGTGTCGGGGTGGGGCAAGGCCAAGACGATCCTGCAGATCGTCGGCCTGTCGTGCATGCTGTTCCGGCGGGATCTGTTCGGCCTGCCGATCTACCGCATCGGCATCGTGCTCACCGTGATCGCCGCGGTGCTGACGCTCTGGTCGATGATCCTGTACCTGCGCCTCGCGTGGCCCGCACTGCGAGGCAGTGGGACCGTCTGAACGGCGCCGGCGACCTTGACTCCGTCCATCGCGGCCCTACAATGCTCGGTCTGTCCCGGGCGGGAATAGCTCAGTTGGTAGAGCGCAACCTTGCCAAGGTTGAGGTCGCGAGTTCGAGCCTCGTTTCCCGCTCCACTTCCCCGGTCTGACTCCTCATCCTCACGACGGCGGCGCGAGCCGGCCCCGGACGAAGTCGGCCGCGCTCTTCAGGTTCGCGAGCCGGCCGGTGTCGGCCTCCGCGATCGGGATGCCGTACGCTTCGCTGACGGCGACCGCGAAGTGCAGCGCGTCCATCGAATCGAAGTCGAACTGATCGCGAAAATCCTGATCGGCGACGACGCTCTGCGGGTCGACGTCGGGCGCGATGCGCGTCAGCAACTGGAGAAGTTTGGCCTGGATCTCGTCGGCTTGCATCGAGGGGCCCTCGCGCGATCTAGAGACTGTCCGGGTGCTGCAGTCGATCGGCGATCGCGCGCAGGAACCGCGAGCCGGTGCGACCGTCGGTCACGCGATGATCCGCCGCAAGCGCCAGGGTGAACATCGGCCGGATCGCGAGTTCGCCGTCGCGCACCCCGGGTTGATCGCGGATCGCGCCGGCGCCGATGATCGCGACCTGCGGCGGATTGATGATCGGGTAGAGCACGTCGGCGCCGTCGGCGCCGAGGCTCGTCACCGTGATCGTCGCGGCGGAGAACTCCCCGGAGCGCATCCGTCCGGCGCGTACGCGGGTCACGAGTGCGCTGAACTCGCGCATCAGCGTCGACACGTCCTTGCGGTCCGCGTCGAGCAGCGCGGGGGCGACCAGGCCGCCGCCGCGCAGCGCGATCGCGACGCCGGCGTGCACGGCCTTCGCCGGCTCGAAGCGACCGTCGCGAAAGTGGCCGTTGAATCCCTCGATGCGCGCGGCTTCGAGCGCAACCGCCTTCGTGATCAGCACCGCCTCGATCAGCCGATCCTGGACCGGCACCCGGGCGTTGTAGCCGGCGAGCCAGTCGCGCGCGGCGCCGAAATCCACCGTCTGCCCGAGGTAGTAATGCGGGATCTCGCGCTTGGCGCGCGCCATCGCGGCGCCGATCGTCGCGCGCATCGCGACTCGCGGGTCGGGCGCCGCGGCGGGCGGGGCGGCGGTGACCGTGCCCGGCGCGGCGAGCTTCTCGA
>JAGWPU010000044.1 GCA_028870355.1 Gammaproteobacteria bacterium
CGACGATCGTGAAGGCGCGCAGCAGGATCTCGCCCTTCACAAGCTTCTCGAGGAGCCCGCGCGCGCTCAGGCCGGGACGCAGCTCGTACTCGCCCGCGCGAACCGCGCCCGCCTCCCCGCGCCAGCGCGCGTACAGCGCCCACCAGCGCGGCGCGGGCAGCACGCCGCGCCGATGCAGGTCCGCCGCGATCCGCGCGAGACTCGAGCCCGGTGCGATCCGGTAGACGAGCGGCGCCGCGATCGGCAGCGGCCGATCGAGCGCGGTGCGCACGCGATGCACCGCGAACGTGCCGGCTGCGACCACGACGAGGACCGCGGCGATCAGTGCGAGCCGCGTGCGACGGTGCCTCATCGCCGCGCGTCCAGGCGCTCGCGCAGCCGCCACGACGCGTCGGTCGCGCGCGGCCGCCAGCGCTCGCGGCCGTGGCGGATCAGCCCGATCGGCACGGGGCCCGCGACCGCATTGGTGATGAACGCCTCGTCCGCCGACGCGAGATCCTCGAGCCCGATGCGCCGCTCGGTCGGCTGCAGACCGAGCGCCCGCGCCTGCGCGAGCACGAAGCGCCGCATCACCCCGGCGACGCCGCACCGGTCGAGCCGCGGCGTCGCGAGCGCGGTTCCGTGCCGCACGAACAGGTTCGACATCGTGCCGCAGACCACGTGGCCTTCGACGTCCAGCATCAGCCCCTCGGCGATCCGCGGGTCGCGCCACTCGGCGCGCGCGATCACCGACTCCAGGCGATTCAGGGTCTTCAGTCCGGCGAGCGCCGGATTGAGGCCGAGCCGGGTTCGGCAGGTGCGCACCGTGATCGGCGGCGCAGGCCCGCGGCCGGTCGGCGGCGGGGCCGGCCAGCGCGAGAGGATCCGCGTCGCGCGCTCGCGACCGGTCGGTCGGTAGCCGCGCTCGCCCCGGCCGCGCGTGACGATGAGCTTCAGCACCGCGTCGTCCTGTCCGGCCGCGGCGGCCGCGAGCTCGCGGCGCAGTCGAGCGATCGACGGCAGGGCGATCGCGAGCCGTCGCGCGCCGGCACACAGCCGCTCGAGATGCTCCTCGAGCAGGCGTACCCGGCCCTCGCGCACCCGCAGGGTCTCGAACAAGCCGTCGCCGTACTGCAGACCGCGATCGCGCCAGTCGATCCGGGTCCCGCGCACGCCGTCGATCCAGCTCGTCATGCCTGACCCGGCAGCGCGCGCAGCAGTCCCTTCGCCTTCGCCCGCGTCTCGGCGAGCTCGAACCCGGGATCGGAGTCGGCGACGATGCCCGCGCCCGCGCGCAAGGCGAACCCCTCGGGGCCGGTCGTGATCGTGCGGATCAGGATGTTGAAGTCCGCGCTGCCGTCGCGGTTCAGATAGCCGATCGATCCGGTGTAGGCGCCCCGCCCCTCGGCCTCGAGTTCGGCGACGATCTGCATGCAGCGCACCTTCGGGCAGCCGGTGATCGTGCCGCCCGGGAACACCGCTCGCAGCGCGTCGACCGGCGAGACGCCCTCGCGCAGCGTTCCGGTCACGTTGGAGACGATGTGGTGCACGTGCGCGTAGGTCTCGATCGTCATGAACTCGTCCACTCGAACGCTTCCGCCCCGGCAGATCCGGCCGAGGTCGTTGCGCTCGAGGTCGATCAGCATCACGTGCTCGGCCCGCTCCTTGTCGTTCGACAGGAGCGCCTGCACGAGCGCGGCGTCATCCGCCGGCGTCGCGCCGCGTGGGCGCGTCCCCGCGATCGGTCGGGTCGAGGCGAGGCCGTCGCGGATCGCGATCAAGCGCTCCGGCGAGGAACTCACGACGGCGAAGTCCTGGTAGCGCAGCAGCGCGGCGAACGGGCTCGGATTCGTGCGCCGCAGGCGCGCGAACAGCGCGACCGGGTCGACACCCCCGCGCGCCCGCCCCCACCAGCGCCGCGACAGGTTCGCCTGGTACACGTCGCCCGCGGCGATGTGCGCGAGCGCGCCGCGCACCGCGTGCACGAAGCGATCGGGCGCCTCCTCCTCGACGGTCCAGGCGTCGCCCGGCGCGTCCGGCGAGGCCGGGCTGACCGCCGCCGCGTCCTCGGCGAATCGGTCGAGCAGCGCCTCGTGGCCGGGCTCCGCGATCAGCCACGCGCGACCCGCGACGCGATCGCGGATCCAGGCGGCGGGAGTGCGGATCGCGATCCCGACGAACGGATCGGGCGACGGCGGCAGCACGAGCCGAGGCTCGACTTCCTGCGCGAGCTCGTACCCCAGGAACACGAGCCACCCGCCGCTGAACGGCCCCGGCACGTCCGATCGCGCGGTCGCGAGATCGCGCCACCAGCGGTCGAGGGACGCGAAGAAACCGTCACCGGGACCGCGGGCGCCGGGCGCCGCGGCGCTCAAGGTCTCGCCGGACGCGATCGGCAGGATGTCGTAACCGCCCGCAATGGACGACCCGGCGGCCGCTACCGCGCCGCTCTCGAGGATCCCCGGATAGCGCTCCGGAGCCCGGGCGACGAGGCCCAGAGGGTCAAATTCGGCGGAAAATGAGCGAACCGTTGGTGCCACCGAAACCGAACGAATTCGACAATGCGTATCGCAACGGCATTCGCCGCGCGAGGTTCGGCACATAGTCGAGATCGCAGCCCTCACCTGGCTCGTGGAGGTTGATCGTCGGCGGCGCGACCTGGTCGCGCAGCGCCAATATCGTGAAGATCGCCTCGACGACGCCGGCCGCGCCCAGCAGGTGCCCGGTCATCGATTTGGTGGAACTCACCGCCAAGCGATCGGCGGCGGCGCCGAACGCACGGCGGATCGCGATCGTCTCGACGCGATCGCCGAGCTCGGTGGAGGTCGCGTGGGCGTTCACGTACTGCACCTCGCCGGGATCGAGTTGCGCGTCGGCGAGCGCCTTGGACATCGCCTTGCGCGCACCCTCGCCGTCCTCCGGCGGCGCGGTCACGTGGAACGCATCGCCGCTCATCCCGAAGCCGACGACCTCGGCATGGATCGTCGCGCCGCGCGCCCGGGCGTGCTCGTACTCCTCGAGCACGACCGCGCCGGCGCCGTCGCCCATCACGAAGCCGTCCCGATCCTTGTCCCAGGGCCGGCTCGCGCCGGTCGGATCGTCGTTGCGCTGCGAGATCGCCTTCGCCTGGGCGAACCCGCTGACGCCGGTCACGCAGGTCGCCATCTCCGACCCGCCGGCGAGCATCGCATCGGCCTCGCCGTACTGGATCAGGCGCGTCGCGAGCCCGATCGCGTGCGTCGAGGTCGTGCACGCGGTCGCGACCGCGAGGTTCGGGCCGGTCAGGTTGAACATCATCGACAGGTGGCCGCTGACCAGGTTGATGATGCTCCCCGGAATGAAGAACGGCGACACCTTCTTCGGCGAACCGGTCTCGAGGAACTTGTCGTAGGTTTCCTCGATCGACTCGAGTCCACCCATCCCCGACCCCATCAGCACACCCACGCGATCGCTGTCGGTCTCCGTCACGTTGAGGCCCGAGTCGCGCATCGCCTGCACGCCCGCGACGACGCCGTACTGCATGAACGCGTCCATTCGGCGCGCTTCCTTCGCGCCGATGTACGGAGCGACGTCGAGGTCACGGATCTCGCCGCCGAAGTGCACCGGGAACGAGGTCGAGTCGAACCGGGTGATCGGCGCGATGCCGCTGCGGCCCTCGACGATCGCATTCCAGGCCGTCGCGACGTCGTGACCGACCGGACAGACGATCCCCAACCCCGTGACGACGACGCGCCGCTTGCTCAAGACAGTTCCCTCGCGACCGTGAACGGCGGGACCCTAGCGGGTCAAGCCTTGCTCTTGTGCGAATTGATGTAGTCGATGGCCTGCTGGACCGTCGTGATCTTCTCGGCGTCCTCGTCCGGGATCTCGGTCTCGAACTCTTCCTCCAGGGCCATGACCAGTTCGACGGTGTCCAGCGAGTCGGCGCCGAGATCGTCCACGAACGACGCGTCGTTGGTGACTTCTTCTTCCTTGACGCCCAACTGCTCCGCGACGATCTTCTTCACTTGCTGTTCGACAGTGCTCATCGTTTTGGTGTCCTCTCGATAATTGACGTGCCGCCGCGAAGCGGCCCAGATCCGGCCACCGCCCTCTCGTAGGCGGCGCGGTATTTTAAGGGAACGGGACCGCCGCGGCTACTTCGGCCGCTGTGGCGAGTTCAGGGCATGTACATTCCGCCGTTCACGTGCAGCGTCTCGCCGGTCACGTACGCCGCCGCCGGCGACGCGAGGAACGCGACCGCCGCCGCGACGTCGTCCGCGGATCCCAGCCGCCCGAGCGGGATCTGGCCCTCGAGCGCGCTGCGCTGCGCCTCGCCGAGCGCGCGGGTCATGTCGGTGTCGATGAAGCCCGGCGCGACGACGTTGACCGTGATCCCGCGCGAGCCGACCTCGCGGGCAAGCGACTTGCTGAAGCCGATCATCCCGGCCTTCGCGGCCGCGTAGTTCGTCTGCCCGGGGTTGCCGGTCAGGCCGACCACCGAGGCGATGTTCACGATGCGCCCCTTGCGCGCCTTCATCATTCCGCGCAGCACGCCCTTCGACAGCCGGTAGACCGACGCGAGATCGGTGTCGATCACCGCATCCCAGTCCTCGGCCTTCATCCGCAGCAACAAGGTGTCGCGGGTGATCCCGGCATTGTTGCACAGGATCCCGACCGCCCCTTCGCGCGCCTCGATGTCCGCGAGCAGCGCGTCGATCGCGGCCTGGTCGACCACGTCGAGCACCGCTCCGCGTCCGCCGGACCCGGCGAGCGCCGCATCGATCGCGGCGGCGCCGGCCGCGCTGGTCGCGGTGCCGATCACCCGCGCGCCGTCCGCGGCGAGCCGGCGCGCGATCGCCGCGCCGATGCCCCGCGATGCGCCCGTGACGAGCGCAACCTCTCCCTGCAACGTGTGCATCTCGTGAAACTCCTGGTTGCGCCGCTCAGCCGCCCGCGGCCTGCAGCGCCTCTTCGAGGGATTTCGGATCCTCGAGCGCGAACATCTTCAGGTCGCGACTCTTGTCGATCCGGCGATTGAGCCCCGTGAGCACCTTGCCGGGACCGCACTCGACGAGCGTGCTCGCGCCCGCGTTGAGCATCGTGCGCACCGTCGCCGCCCAGTAGACCGGCGTCTGCAACTGCTTCACGAGTCCGGCGCGGATCGCGCCGGGGTCGGTGTGGACCCGCACGTCGACGCCGTAGACGTCGATCCCGACCGGCTTCGCGACCGCCGTGCCCGCGAGCCGCTCGCCGAGCCGCTCGGCCGCCGGCGCCATCAGCGAGCTGTGCGCCGGCACGCTGATCGGCAACGCGATCGCGCGCTTCGCGCCGCGCGCGCGCGCGACCTCGATCGCCCGCGCGACCGCGCCCGCGTGGCCCGCGATCACCACCTGCCCCGGCGCATTGAAGTTCACCGCCTCGACGATCTCGCCCTGCGCGGCCTCGGCGCACGCGGCCTCGACGTCGCTGTCCTCGAGACCGAGCACCGCCGCCATCGCGCCCTCGCCCGGCGGCACCGCGGCCTGCATCGCCTGTGCGCGAAACCGCACGAGCGCGACCGCGTCCGCGAACCCAAGGGCCCCGGCCGCGACCAGCGCGGAGAACTCGCCGAGGCTGTGGCCGGCCATCAGCGCCGGAACCGGACCGCCCTGGTCACGCCACACGCGATAGGTCGCGACCGCCGCGGTCAGCATCGCCGGTTGGGTCGTCTCGGTCGCATCGAGCGCCGCGGCCGGACCGTTCTGACAGACCGCCCAGAGATCCTCGCCGAGCACCGCCGAGGCCTCGTCGAAGGTGCGCCGGACCCGCGGATAGCGCTCGGCGAGCTCGCGCAACATCCCGACCGACTGGGATCCTTGTCCCGGAAAGACGAATGCAAGCGACATCGACGTTCCCTCGAACCGAGCGGTTCCTGGGCCGCTCGTAGCCGACGGATTATAGCGGTACCGGCGCGCCGTGCAGCCCCGATCGCGCGCGCGGCGTGCCGATCGCCGGCCGGGTCGGGTCGCCGCGCGAGGGCGGCCGACCCCCGGCGCGCGATCGGCGGGGGCCTTTTTGGTATGATCCGCGATTCTTTCCGAGCACTCGGGACTCGCCATGCGCAATCGCTCTCGCGGCTTCACTCTGATCGAGATCATGGTCGTCGTGGTCATCCTCGCGGTGCTCGGCGCGCTGGTGGTCCCGCGGGTGCTCGAGAACGTCGACAAGGCGCGCGCCGCTCGCGCGCAGAGCGACATCCGCGCGATCGAGACCGCGCTCGATCTGTACCGGCTGGACAATTACAAGTACCCGACGACGGACCAGGGCCTGGAGGCGCTGGTGAAGAAGCCGCCGGATCCCTCGCTCACCAACTATCGCGAAGGCGGCTACCTGAAGGCGGTCCCGAAGGATCCGTGGGGAAACCCGTATCATTACGAGAGCCCCGGGCCGGACGGCGAACCGTACCTGATCATCTCGTACGGACGCGACGGCAAACCGGGCGGTACCGGCTACGACGCGGACATCAGCAGCACCACGCTCGACCAGAACTAGCCGCGGCGCTCTCGGCCCGCAACGGCGCCGCATGCGCAGCCGAGGCTTCACGCTCGTCGAGATCCTGGTGGTGATCGTGATCATCGCGGTGATGGTCTCGCTCGCGGTGCTGTCGATCGACGTCGCCGGCCACGACGCGCCGCTCGACCAGGAAAGCCGTCGCATCGTCGGACTGATGAACCTGCTGCACGATCGGGCGCTGCTCGAAGGCCACGACTACGGCCTGTGGATCGAGCCGCATGCCTACCAGTTCCTGATCTACGACGACCGCCTGAACCGCTGGGTAAGCGATCCGGCGGACCCGCAGACGCGGCGCCGCGAGCTGCCGAAGGGCCTCGGCTTGCGGCTCGAGATCGACGGGCAGCGGGTCGTGCTGAAGGCGCCGGATCCGCAGGCGGTCGGCGATGCGCCACCCGCGCCGCAGATCGTGATCGCGGCGAGCGGCGAAGGCACGCCGTTCGAGCTCACGCTGGTGCGCGAGGCGACCGGTCGCACCCAGGTGATTCGCGGCGATCCGCTCGGCCACACCCGGATCGTCCGCCCCGGCGCGGCCGCGAGCGCCGCCTCGTGAGCACGCGCGGCATGCGCGGCTTCACGCTGGTCGAGGTGCTCGTCGCGTTGTTGATCGTTGCGCTCGGGCTCGCGGCGCTGATGACCACGATCGGCAGCGCCGCGAACACCAGCGCGATCCTGCGCGACAAGACGATCGCCGACTGGATCGCGATGAATCGTCTGGTCGAGGTGCGGCTGAACCTCCCGCAGACCGGCGGCCACGGCAACCAGGGGACGCTGCGCTACGCGAATCGCGAGTGGCACTACGACACGCGCTACGCGAACACCACCGTGCCGTCGATGCGCCGGGTGACCGTGCGGGTCTGGGCCGGCAAGCGCGACACCCAGGCGCCGCCGCTCGCCGAGGCGATCGGCTTCATCGGCAACGACGTCGCGCCACCCGGCAGCTCGAACGCGGTCGACTGGACCACGGGCAGCGCCTCCCAGCCGGCCGCCGCGGCCTCGAGCGCCGGCACCGCACCGGCCGCGCCCGGGGCCGTGCCATGACGCGCCGCCCCCGGTCCGCGGGCTTCACGCTGATCGAGATGCTGGTCGCCGTCGTGATCCTCGTGATCCTCTCCGGCCTCGCGTACGGGACCTACCGGGAGGCGCGCGTATCGGCCGGGCGCACCGCCCAATCGATGCGGCGTACGCGGGAGATCGAGTTCGGGCTGCGGATGATGGTCCAGGATTTCGCGCAGATCGTCCCGCGGCCGATCCGCGATCCGCTCGGCGAAAGCCGGCTGCCGAGCCTCGTCGGCGGGACCGGCGGGCCGGATCTGGTGGCGTTCACCCGCGATGGCTGGTCGAACACCGCCGGATTGCAACGCAGCACCCTGCAGCGCGTCGGGTATCGTCTGAACGGCACGACGCTCGAGCGCTACTATTACCCCGTGCTCGACCCGACCTCGGACGATGCGCCGGTCGTCGAGAAGCTGCTGACCGGAGTCACGCGCGTGCAGATCCGCTACCTCGGCACGAACCAGGCCTGGGTCACGCAGTGGCCGCCGGCAGGATTGCCGCCGGCCCAGCAGCTCACGGTGCGACCGCTCGCGGTGGAGATCGACATCGTGTTCAAGGACTGGGGCGAGGTCCGCCGCCTGGTCGAGGTGGCCGGGTGAGCGGGGCCGGGCCCGGGCGGGCCGGCGGATCGCCCGCACGCCGCCAGCGCGGGATCGCGATGATCATCGCGCTGGTGATCGTCGCGCTCGCGACGGTGCTCGCGTGGAAGATCGGCTACGACAGCTACCTCGAGCGGCAACGCACCGTCGCGATGCTCTCGCTGGAACAGGCGATGCAGTTCGGGCTCGGCGCCGAAGCGCTCGCGGGCGATGCGCTCGCGCGGCAGCTGCAGCAGACCCCGCAGGTCACGCTCGCACAACCCTGGGCGCAGCCGACGCCGCCGCTGCCGATCACCCCGCCCGACGAGTCCGACGGTCCGCCGATCGGCTCGATCGAGGGGCGCCTCGTGGACCTCGACGGACGGTTCAACCTGAACAACCTCGGGCACGTGCTCGCGAACGGCACCGAGGACCCGCAGCCGCTCGCCGAGTTCCAGCGACTGCTGGTCGCGGTGCACCTCGAACCGAAGTGGGCAGGGATCGCGCGCGACTGGATCGATGCCGATCGCATTCCGGGCCAGCCCGACGGCGCGGAGGACGACGTGTACACGCGCCTCACGCCCCCGTACTGGACCGGCAACTGGCCGATGACGAGCCCGACCGAGCTGATGGCGCTGCCCGGGTTCGGCCGACAGCGGTATCTCGCGATCGCCCCGTACGTGACCGCGCTGCCGACCGCGACCGCGAAGATCAACGTCTGCACCGCGCCGGCGCTGGTGCTCGAGAGCCTCGCGCCGAGCTTGAGCGGCGAGTACTCGACCGATCCGGCGGCGCTCGCGGCCGGACGCAAGAACGGCTGCTTCCCCGATCTCAGCACGTTCCAGCTGACGGTCGGACCCGCGACCTGGAACACGATCGGCGGCCTCGTGACCGACACCGGCGCGTATTTCCGCCTGACCGCGCGCGTGACGCTTGGCACCACCGAGATCACCTTGTACAGTCTTTTGCAGCGCAGAAGCGACGGCAAGGTCGTGCCTCTGATACGTAGCATCGGAACCCTGTAAACACCCGCCATGGCGCAGACCCTGATCGTCCGTCTCCCCGCGCTCGCGACCGCC
>JAGWPU010000045.1 GCA_028870355.1 Gammaproteobacteria bacterium
GGCATCTTCAGCAGCGGCATGCCGGGCGCGCGCATGTTCAGGATCGTCACGATCACGTTGATCGCGCCGAGGATCGAGGAGATCCCCATCAGGTGGATCGAGAAGATCAGCATCGGGAAGCTGTCGCCGAACTGCAGCGCGAGCGGCGGATACATCGTCCAGCCACCGGCCGGCGCGCCGCCCGGCACCAGCAGCGTGGACAGCAGCAGCGTGAACGCGAACGGCAGCAGCCAGAAGCTGAAATTGTTGAGCCGCGGCAGCGCCATGTCCGGAGCGCCGATCTGCAGCGGGATCATCCAGTTCGCGAGGCCGACGAACGACGGCATCACCGCGCCGAAGATCATCACCAGCGCGTGCATCGTCATCATCTGGTTGTAGAACGCGGGGTCGACCAGCTGCATCCCGGGTTCGAACAGCTCGGCGCGAATCACCATCGCCATTGCGCCGCCGACGAAGAACATGATCAGGCTGAACGTCAGGTACATCGTGCCGATGTCCTTGTGGTTCGTCGCGAACAGCCAGCGCTTGATGCCGGTGTCCGGGCCGTCGTGGGCGGCATGCGTGTCGTGCGCGTCGTGAGCGGTCTCGATTGCGTGGGCCATGGTGCGAGGACTCTCTGAGGAAGGGATGAGTAGTCGTTTCAATCCAGAATCTGGGCCGTGAGCGGGCGCCGGGACAGCGCCGCGCCCGGCCCGACGGGCGCCCGGGCGACCGGGGCTTCGTTCGGCGCGGTCGTGGCCGGTACGGGGACCGCCGAGGCCTGCTTCAGCGCGGCCTTCTGCGCGGCGACCCACTTCGCGAAGTCGGCCGGCGTCTTCACGTCGACGACGATCGGCATGAAGCCGTGATCACGCCCGCAGAGCGCCGCGCACTGTCCGCGGTACACGCCCTCGTGGCCCGGCAGCACCTTGACCCAGAGCTCGTTGACGAACCCGGGGATCGCCGAACGCTTCACGCCGAACGCGGGCACCCACCAGGCGTGGATCACGTCGGCCGAGGTGATCAGCAGGCGTACCTTGACGCCGCTCGGGATCACGAGCGGGTGGTCCACCGACAAGAGGTAGTGCGGAACGGTCCGCGGATCGATGCCCGAGTCGAGTTGTCTCGCGAAGTTCGAGCTCTGCGACAGCGTCGAGAAGAAGCTGATCCCCGACGCCTGGCCGAGATAGGTGTACTGCCATTTCCATTGATAGCCGGTCACCCGGATCGTGAGGCCGGCATCGCTCGTGTCGTCGATCTTGAGCATCGTCCGGGTCGCCGGGATCGCCATCGCGACCAGGATCACCACCGGGATGATCGTCCAGGTCACTTCGGCGGCGGTGCTGTGCGTCATCGTCGTGTCCGCGACCGCACCTTTCGAATGGCGGAACCGGACCAGCGCGGCGATCATCACGCCGAACACCGCGACCGCGATCGCGACGCAGACCCAGAGCACCTCCATGTGGATGCGATAGATGTCGTGGCTCAGCACCGTGACACCGACCGGCATGTTCATCGCGGGAAAAGCCTGCGCGCCGGTCGAGCCGGCGATCAGCGAGGCGGCGAACAGGCCGAGGGCCCTGCGCAGGACCGCCCCCCGCGGGCGGGCCGGGCGTATGTGGTTCACGGTCAACCGGTTCAGATTCATCTCGACGGATCCCCCACGGTACTATTCATTTCCAGCGGCGGCGACTCATTCATCCCACCGACCACGGTTCGCAATCGCGCGGCGAGCCGCCGCCTTTCCTCTTCCGTGAGGAAACTGCCGATCTCCATCGCGCGGCCCCCGCTCTCGATCGTCAGCCGGCTGTGGCCCTGGGCGGATCGCCCGCCCCGGAGCCGGACCCGCGCCCAGTGACGCACGAACACCTCGTGCGTCTCGCCGCGGCGCGAGCGCGCGACCAGACTCACCTGCGATTCCGTGACCCGAACCGTCTCCGACTGGAAACGCCGGCCCATCGATACCCGCAGCGCGATCCCCAGCGCGACCATCTCAAGCGCCCAGTACACGAGCACGGGCCAGCAGCCTCGCCAGGCCCACACCAGCGACAGCGGCAGCGACGCCAAGCCGATCGACGCCATGCATCGCCTCGCACCCGCCGGGCTCAGCGAACAGTTCGGCGCTATGTCGATGCGCAGTTCCATCCCGCTCCGCGCTTTGCGCTGTCCGAGGGCGCGTTATCTTAGGAGCAAATGCAAATCAAGGGCAACTACACGCGCGATCGGCGGCGGCGGTCGAGCCCCGGCGGCAGGAGCAGTCGCCGGGAGAGGCCGGCGGTGATCGCGTGCCAGTCGGCGGTCGGTGCGTACGGTAGCAGGCCCAGGCAGGGTGCCGGCAAGCGCGCGCGCAGCGTCGCGAGGTTCTCCCGACGCCGTTCGAATCCCGGATCGATCGCATTGCCGACCCAGCCGGCGATCCGCAAGCCGCGCCGCTCGACCGATTCGGCGGTGAGCAGCGCGTGGTTCAGGCACCCGAGCCGCAGTCCGACCACGATCACGACGTCGAGCGCCCAGGCGGCGGCGAGGTCGGCGAAGCCGCGTGCGGCATCGAGCGGCGCGAGCCATCCGCCGGCACCCTCGACGACCACGACGTCGCTGCGCGCGCTCAGGCGGCGGTAGGCGGCCCCGAGCCGCGCGAAATCGATGTCGGTGCCCGCTTCCGCGGCGGCGATGTGGGGTGCGATCGGCGGTTCGAACGCGAACGGGTTGATCTCGGTGTAGGCCGCGCGAACGGTCATCGCCCGGCGCAGCTCGAGCGCGTCGTCGTTGCGCAGTCCCCACCGCCCCCGCACGCTCCCGGAGGCGACCGGCTTCATCGCCGCGACGCGCAGGCCGCGGCTGCCGTACGCACGACACAATCCGGCCGCGACGCGGGTCTTGCCGACGCCGGTATCGGTCCCGGTCACGAACAGCGCGAGTGCGCTCATCGCGGCCGCCGCTCGCGCAGACCGCGCCGGAGCGTCTCGAACGGGATCACCGCGCCCTCCGCCCGGCGCGCGGCCGGCGTCGCGCCCGCCCAGGCGTGCGCGAACACGATCTCACAGCTCGCGGGCAGACGGCCGTCGCGACGTTCGCGTTCGTACGCCTCGCGCACCGCGCGCGCCTTGGCCTTGCCGGTGAGGCCGCGCGCCCGCGCCGCGAGCACGTTGCCGCTCCCGCTCGCGCGCAGATCGGCGACCAGGTCCGCGAATTCGGCGTACTGCAGGGTACGGCGCTCGACGTCGAGGACCGGCTGGACGAACCCGGCGCGCACCAGCGCGTCGCCGAGATCGTGCATGTCGACGAACGGGCTCACGTGCGGCGCGGCGTCCACCTGCGCCCACGCGCCGCGCAGCTCCCGCAGGGTGTCGGGACCCAGGGTCGTCACGCTCAGCAGCCCGCGCGGCGCGAGGACCCGGCGCGCCTCGGCGAGCGCGCGATCGGGATCGCACCAGGGCAATGCCAGGTTGCTGAAGAGCAGGTCGACGCTCGCGTCCGCGAACGGCAGTTGCTCGAGGTCGCCGCAGACCCGGTCGAATTCGCCCGCGCGGCGCCACCAGGCGCGCCGTCCGGACGCCCGCAGCATCGCGACCGAGACGTCCAGCGCGACCACGCGCGCGCGCGGATACCGGCGCTTGAGCGCTCCGCTCGACCGCCCGGTGCCCGCACCGGCATCGACGACGAGCCGCGGCTCGATCGCGACGTAATCCAGCCGGCCGAGCAGTTCCTCGCGCGTCTGCGCCTGGACGATCGCCGCCGAGTCGTAGGTGCTCGCGGCGCGCTCGAAGCGGCGGCGGACCGCGGCGCGGTCGCAGCGATCGGCGGCGGGCTCGACGCCGTTCGGCATCCGGGGGGGGATCCGCGTCAGCCGGTCGCAGCGACCGGTGCTTCCCCGGGCCCGGTCTCGGCGACGAGGTTCAGCCGCTCGAACAGGCGCGCGTCGTGCTCGCAGTCCGGGTTGCCGGTCGTCAGCAGCTTCTCGCCGTAGAAGATCGAGTTCGCGCCCGCGAGGAAGCACAGCGCCTGCAACTCGTCGTTCATCTCCGCGCGGCCGGCGGACAGGCGGACGTGCGCCCGCGGCATCAGGATTCGAGCGACCGCGATCGTCCGTACGAAATCGAACGAGTCGATCGGCGCCGAGTCGGCGAGCGGTGTCCCCGGGACGCGCACCAGACGGTTGATCGGCACGCTCTCCGGGTGCGTCGGCAGGGTCGCGAGCGTGTGCAGCATCGCGACCCGATCCTCCGGCGCTTCGCCCATGCCGACGATCCCGCCGCAGCACACCTGCATGCCGGCCTCGCGCACGGCGTGCAGCGTGTCGAGCCGATCCTGGAAGGAGCGCGTGCCGATCACCTTCGGATAGTAGGCCGGCGACGTATCGATGTTGTGATTGTAGAAGTCGAGCCCCGCGTCCTTGAGCTCGTGCGCCTGGGCGGCGGTGAGCATCCCGAGCGTCGCGCAGGTCTCGAGTCCGAGATCCTTGACCGCGCGGATCATCGCGATCACCTTGCGCAGGTCCTTCGGCTTCGGCGACCGGTACGCGGCGCCCATGCAGAAGCGCGTCGCGCCGCTCGCCTTCGCGAGCCGCGCGCGCTCGGCGACCGCCTCGACCTCCAGCAGTTCCGCCGGCTCGAGCCCGGTGTCATGGCGCACGCTCTGCGGGCAGTAGCCGCAGTCCTCGGGGCAGGCGCCGGTCTTCACGCTGAGCAGCGTGCTCACCTGGATCGCATTCGGCCGATGGAAGCGCCGGTGGACGCGCTGCGCCTCGAAGATCAGGTCCATGAAAGGCCGGGCGAACTGCGCCCGCACCTCGCCGAGCGTCCAGTCGCTGCGCACCCTCGCCGTTTCGCCCCGTTCCGCCATTGCGAACTCCCCCCGCCGGGGATCGCGTTCCCGGCCCTTGCCGCGGCGGCCAGTATTCGGCCGCGGGTTTCGTTAGTCAACCGACGGCCGGCGTACCGGTTGACGAGGGCGGGCGACCGGCCCTAGCGGAACTGGTAATCCAGCAGGATCCCGACGAACACGGCCAGCCCGACGTAGTGGTTGTTCAGGAACGCGCGAAAGCAGGCATCCCGGTCGCGCCGCCGGATCAGCCAAAGCTGGCGCACGAACAGCGCCGCGGCGACGACGAGCCCGGCCGCGTACCAGGCCCCGAGGTGCGCACGGCGGCCGACGAGCGCCAGCGCGAGCAGCGTCATCGCCTGCAGCACCGCGATGATGTGCCGGTCGGAATCGCCGAACAGGATCGCGGTCGAGCGCACGCCGATCTTCAGGTCGTCGTCGCGGTCGACCATCGCGTAGATCGTGTCGTACACCGTGACCCAGAGCAGGTTCGCGAGGAACAGCAGCCAGGCGACGCGCGGAACGCGGCCGAGCTCGGCGGCGAAGGCCATCGGTATCCCCCAGCCGAACGACAGCCCGAGATAGAGCTGCGGGATCGACAGGAAACGCTTGATGAACGGGTAGGAGACCGCGAGGAACGCGCCCGCCAGCGCGAGCAGCAACGCCAGGCGATCGAGGCGCAGCGCGAGCGTGAGCGCCGCGAGCGACAGGATCGCGAACAACACGAGCGCCTCGGTCGTCGAGACCCGGCCGGCGGCGAGCGGGCGGTCGCGGGTGCGTGCGACGTGCGGGTCGAACGCGCGGTCCGCGTAGTCGTTGATCACGCAGCCCGCCGAGCGCATCAACAGCACGCCGAGGACGAAGATCGTGAAGATCTCGGCGCGGGGCCTGCCGTTCGCCGAGATCCACACCGCCCACAAGGTGGGCCAGAGCAGCAGGTACGCCCCGATCGGCCGGTCGAGCCGCATCAAACGGCCGTATTCGCCGAGCGTCGCGCCGATCCGGGGCAGGCTGCGGGTGACGAACGGATGGCACCGCGCGCGGTACAGCAGCCGACGCGCGTGCGCGCGCAGCGCCTGCGCGAGATCGTCGCCGGTCCGCGGCAACCGCATTGCGTCCGCCTCCGCTAGCCGCCGCCGGCCGCGGGCAGGAAGATCTCCTGGAGCGCGAGCGGCGCACCGCGCAGCCGCAGCCGCGTGCGCCGGGCCCACAGGCCGTCCGGCGCGCGCTCGCCGAACACCGCGCGCGCGAGCGGCGCATCGGCCGCGAGCCGTGCGTACTCGTACGGGTCGCGCGTGACCCCCGAGATCTGCGCGAGCAGCTCGGGGAGCGAGGACTCGCCGAGCTCCGCGACCCAGGGATGGGCCGTCAGCGTCGAGTCCGGCAGCACCGCGCGGCACAGCACCCAGTCGCGGCCGTCGACCCGGAGCCGTTCCTCGCGAACCAGCCCGGCATGGTCGCTCGATCCGAGGAACGCGCGCTCCTCGGCGCTCAGGAGGCCGGTCCAGGGGTCGCCCGCCCGGCATTCGAAGCGTTCGCGGAATTTCTCGCGCAGGCGCTGCGTCAGCAAGCCCTGCCCGATCAGCCACGGACGCAGCACCGCGTCGACCTCGCGGTCGCCGAGGCGCTCCGCGGGCACCCACTCGAGCGGCTCGGGTCGGGTTCGGCTCACGTTCAGCATCGGCGCATTCTACCTAGCCGACGCGGCCGTAGCGCTCCGCGCCGCCGATCCAGCGTGCGAGCAGTGGCTCGATCCGCTCCGGCCAGCGATCGAGCAAGCGCTCCGCGGCGACCTGCACCCGCGGCAGCAGATCGGCGTCGCGCGCGAGGTCCGCGACCCGCAGCTGTGCGAGGCCGGTCTGGCGCGTGCCGAGCAGTTCGCCCGGCCCGCGCAGCGCGAGATCGCGTCGCGCGACCTCGAAGCCGTCGTTGGTGGTGCGCAGCACCGCGAGGCGCTCCCGCGCGAGCGGCGCGAGCGGTCCCCGGTACAGCAGCACGCAACTGCTCGCGTGCGCCCCGCGCCCCACCCGGCCGCGCAGCTGATGGAGCTGCGCGAGCCCCATCCGCTCGGCGTTCTCGATCACCATCAAGGTCGCGTTCGGCACGTCGACGCCCACCTCGATCACGGTCGTCGCGACCAGCAGCTGGATCTCGCCGTGCTGGAACCGGCGCATCGTCTGCTCCTTCGCGGTTCCCGCCATGCGCCCGTGTATCAGGCCGACGCGGATCTCGGGCAAGGCGGCCGCGAGCGCGGCGGCCGTCTCCTCGGCCGCCTGGAACGGCATCTCCTCGGATTCGTCGATCAGCGGACACACCCAGTAGGCCTGTCGTCCGCCGCGGCAGGCTTCCCGGATCCGCAGGACCACCTGGTCGCGGCGCGAATCGGCGAGCACGACGGTGCGCACGGCGGTGCGTCCCGGCGGCAGCTCGTCGATCACCGAGACGTCGAGATCGGCGTAGGCGGTCATCGCGAGCGTGCGCGGGATCGGCGTCGCCGTCATGATCAGCTGATGCGGTCGCCGGTCGCCCGCCGCGCCTTTCTCCCGCAGCGAGAGTCGCTGATGCACGCCGAAGCGGTGTTGCTCGTCGACGATCGCGACCGCGAGCGCGGCGAACTCGACACCCTCCTGGAACAGTGCGTGGGTTCCGATCGCGATCCGCGCGTCGCCGCCGCGCACCGCGGCGAGAGTCTCGCGTCGCGCGCGCGCGCTCGGGCGACCGGCGAGCAGCGCGACCGGCGCGCCGAGCGGCTCGAACCATCGGCGGAAATTGCGGGCGTGCTGATCGGCGAGCAATTCCGTCGGCGCCATCAGCGCGATCTGCGCCCCCGCCTCGATCGCGCGACACGCGGCGAGCGCCGCGACCAGCGTCTTGCCGCAGCCGACGTCGCCCTGCACGAGGCGCAGCATCGGCACCGGTCGCGCGAGGTCCGCCTCGATCTCGCCGAGCGCACGGTCCTGCGCGGCGGTGAGGCGGAACGGGAGCGACGCGAGCAGCCGCTGCTTCAGGTCGTCGCGGACCGGCAGCGTCCAGCCCGCCTCGCGCTGGATGCGCCGGCGCAATCGCTTCAGCGACAGGTGGTGAGCGAGCAGCTCCTCGAACGCGAGCCGGCGCTGGGCCGGATGGCGCCGCGCGATCAGCGCATCGATCGGCGCGTCCGGCGGCGGCCGGTGCACGTAGCGCAGGGCCTCGGCGAGGCTCGGCATCGTCTCGGCGGCGAGCAGCGCCGGCGGCAGCAGATCCTCCACTTCCAGTGCCGGCACCCGATCGAGCGCGGCGCCGACGAGCTGGCGCAACCGCCCCTGCGTGAGCCCCTCGGTCGCCGGGTAGACGGGGGTCAGGTGATCCGTCACGGGCGCGGCGGCGCCGTCGATCCGCCGGTACTCCGGGTGCACGATCTCGAGCCCCGTGGGACCGCGGCGCACCTCGCCGAAACAGCGCAGGCGCGAGCCGCGCGCGAGGCTGCGTTGCTGCTCCGCGCTGAAGTGGAAGAATCGCAGCGTCAGGAACCCGGTGCCGTCCTCGATCCGGCACAACAGCTGCCGACGCCCGCGGAACGCGATCTCGGTCAGGCGGATCTCGCCCTCGACCGCGGCGCGCTGGCCCGGGTGCAGCACACCGAGTGGCACGATCCGCGTGCGGTCCTCATAGCGCAGTGGCAGCAGGAACAGCAGATCCGCGATCGACTCCACGCCGAGCGCGCGCAGCCGCTCGGCGACGGCTCCGCCGACGCCGCGCAGCACGGTGACCGGCGTCGGCGAGATCACAGTGCGACGATGCACTCCGCTTCGATCAGCGCGCTGCGCGGCAGCGCGGCCACGCCGACCGCGGCGCGCGCCGGATACGGCTCGAGAAAGTACTCGGCCATGATCCGGTTCACGAGCGCGAAGTTCCCGAGGTCGGTCAGGTAGAGGTTGACCTTGACGACGTCGTCGAGGCTCGCGCCGGCGGCCGTGACGATCGCCTTGAGGTTCTCGAACACCCGCCGCGTCTCGGCTTCGATGCCCCCGGCGACCATGGTCATCGTCGCCGGATCCAGCCCGATCTGCCCGGACACCCAGATCGTGTCGCCCACCCGCGTCGCCTGCGAATAGGTGCCGATCGCGGACGGTGCGTCGGATGTCGAGATGATTCGCTTCGTCATGTTGACCCCTTGGGATTTCAGGATTTGTCGCGCGACCGCGCGGTCGCGAGCGACCGGTGGATGCGCTGCACGTTCGGCATGCGCCGGATCGTCTTGATCACGCGCGCGAGATGCTTGCGGTCGCGCACCTTCAGCTCGAAGGTGAGCGCCGAGGTCGACGCGTCCCGCTCCTCGAGCGTCACGTGATCGATGTTCGTACCGGTGCCGGCGATGCTCGAGGCGACCGCCGCGAGCACCCCGACGCGATTGTCGATTTCCAGCTGGATCTCGGAGCCGAACAGGCGGCCGGGATTCGGTTCCCACGCGACCGGCAACCACTTCTCCGGCTGCTTGCGGTAGTCGGCGAGGTTGCCGCAGTTCTGCCGGTGGATCACGAGACCCCGCCCGGTGCTGAGGTACGCCATGATCGGGTCGTTCGGGATCGGATGGCAGCAGCGCGCGTAGGTGACGAGCAGCCCCTCGGTGCCCGCGATCGTCAGCGGGCCCTGGGTCGCGGCGCCGTGCTCGGTGTCCCCGGTCGGGCGCAGACGCCGCGCGACCAGCTGCGGGAGCCGCTCGCCGAGACCGATGCGCTCGTACAGATCGTCGGCGTCCTTGAGCTTGAACTCCTTGACCGCCGCGTCGATCTGCGCCGGCGGTATCTTCGCGAGCTTCAGCGACAGCTCCTCGAGCGCGAGCGTGAGCAGCCGCTTGCCGAGCTCGATCGCGTCGCCGCGCTTCATGCTCTTCAAATATTGGCGAACCGCCGCGCGTGCCTTCGCGGTCACGAGGAAGCTCGACCAGGAGGGGTTCGGCGTCGCGCCCTTCGCGGTGATGATCTCGACGGTCTGTCCGTTGCGCAGCGGCGTGCGCAGCGGCACCAGCCGCCGGTCGACCTTGGCGGCGACGCAGCGGTTGCCGACGTCCGTGTGGATCGCATACGCGAAATCGACGCAGGTCGAGCCGCTCGGGAGCCGCAGGATCCTGCCCTTCGGCGTGAACACGTAGACCCGGTCCGGGAACAGGTCGACCTTCACGCTCTCGAGGAATTCCTCGGAGCTGCCGCCTTCCTGGATCTGCACGAGGCCGGCGAGCCACTCGCGCGCCCGGTCGTGCTCGATCCCGCCGAACGTCTCGCCGCCGGACTTGTACTTCCAATGCGCCGCGATCCCCGACTCGGCGACGCGGTGCATCTCCTCGGAGCGTATCTGCACCTCGATCGGGACGCCGTTCGGGCCGAACAGCGTCGTGTGCAGCGACTGGTAGCCGTTCACGCGCGGGATCGCGATGTAATCCTTGAAGCGGCCGGGCATCGGCTTGTACAGCCCATGCACGACGCCGAGCGCGCGGTAGCACGCGTCGACCGAGTCGACGACGATCCGGAACCCGTAGACGTCGACGACCTCGCCGAGCGAGATCCCCTTCGCGCGCATCTTCTTGTAGATGCTGTAGAGGTGCTTCTCCCGGCCCTCCACGCGGCCGTTGACCCCGGTCTTCGCGAGCGCGCCCTTCAGCGCCTCCGAGATCTTCGCGACGAACTCCTTCTGGTTGCCGCGCGCGCGCTTGACCTCCTTTTCGAGCACCTTGTAGCGCTGCGGGTAGAGCGCGCGGAAGCCGAGGTCCTCCAGCTCGAGCTTGACCGCGTACAGGCCGAGCCGCTCGGCGATCGGCGCGTAGATCTCCAGGGTCTCCCGGGCGATGCGGCGCCGCTTGGTCGGCGGCATCACGCCGAGGGTGCGCATGTTGTGCATCCGGTCGGCGAGCTTGACCATGATCACGCGGATGTCGCGGACCATCGCGAAGACCATCTTGCGGAAGCTCTCGGCCTGCGCTTCCTCGCGATTCTTGAACTGGATCTGATCGAGCTTGCTGACGCCGTCGACGAGGTCGGCGACGACGTCGCCGAACGCGGCCGCGATCTCGGCCTTCGCGGTCGGCGTGTCCTCGATCACGTCGTGCAGGATCGCGGCGATCAGGGTGTCGCCATCGAGGTGCAGATCCGCGAGGATCCCGGCGACCGCGACCGGATGGGTGATGTACGGCTCACCGGACACCCGCGTCTGGCCGCGGTGCCGATCGGCGCCGAACTCGTAGGCTTCGCGGACCCGCTCGATCTGCGCGGGCGGCAGGTAGGCCTCGACCTTGTCTAAAAGGCCGCCGATCCCCGTCGAGCGCCTGACTCCGGGCAGGAATCCGAGTATCGACGACGCATAGTCCATCGGGCCCTGGCGGGGGGCACGCCCGAGATCAATCCCCCAGGCCGAGCTGCGGCGCGCGGAAATCCGACGGGATCTCGAGCTCCGGCGGCGCCGGCGGCACCGGCTCCTCGGGTTCCTCGAGCATCGCCATCGTCACGTGGCCCGCGGCGATCTCGCGCAGTGCGACGACCGTCGGCTTGTCGTTCTCCCATTCCACGGTCGCCTCGGCACCGTTCGCGAGGCGTCGTGCTCGCTTCGCGGCGAGCAGTACGAGGTTGAACAGGTTCGGTTCGTTCTGCAAACAGTCTTCGACGGTGATGCGGGCCATGGGTCGGATCGATCCTCGCGCAATCGCTGCGGCAGTTGCCGTTAGAGATCGGTCAGGATAGCAGAGATCGGGGCCGTCCGGCAGGGGCTCAGGCGCCGCGACCGCCCGTCCCGTCGACCGAGAGGGCCGCGAGGAGGTCGCGAATCGGCGCACGCCCGGCCGTCAGGTCCTCGCCACCGCCCGAGACGATCGCGCGCAGATCCGCGAGCGCCTGGTCGAAGCGGTCGTTGACGACGACGTACTCGAACTCGACGCAGTGGCCGATGTCGGCGACCGCGTCCCGCAGCCGGCGCCGGATCACCTCGTCGGTGTCGGTCCCGCGACCCCGGAGTCGCTGCTCGAGCGCGGCGAGCGACGGCGGCAGCACGAAGATCGTGCACGCCTCCGGCAGGCGCGCGCGCACCTGCCGCGCACCCTGCCAGTCGATCTCGAGCAGCAGCCGCTCGCCGCGGCCGAGCGCCTCGCGGACGGTCTCGAGGCCGGTGCCGTAGTAGTTGTCGAACACCTGCGCGTGCTCGAGGAACTCGCCGCGCCCGACCATTGCCCGAAATCGCTCGACGGAGACGAAATGATAGTCGCGTCCGTCGACCTCGTTCGGCCGGCGTGCGCGGGTCGTGTACGAGACCGAGAACCGCAGTCCGGGGTCGCTCTGCATCAGCGCCCTGACGAGGCTCGTCTTGCCGGCGCCCGACGGTGCGGCGATCACGTAGAGGCGGCCGCGGCCGCCGGTGTTGGCGCGATCGGTCCCCACGGGCGGCTACTCGACGTTCTGCACTTGCTCGCGCATCTGCTCGATCAACACCTTCATGTCGACCGCCGCGCGCGTCGTCTCCACGTCCTGCGACTTCGAGGACAGCGTGTTGGCCTCGCGATTGAGTTCCTGCATCAGGAAATCGAGGCGCCGTCCGGCGGGCTCGGTCGCACCGAACGCGCTGCGGATCTCGGCGACGTGACCGCGCAGGCGGTCGATTTCCTCGTCGACGTCGAGCCGCTGCGCGAGGATCGCGAGCTCCTGCTCGAGGCGGTCGCGGTCGACGGTGACGCCGACCTCGGCGATCCGCTCGCGCAGCCTCGCGTACTGGCGCCCGACGACCTCCGGGCGGCGCGCGGCGACGCGCTCCGCCAGCTCGAGCAGGCTCGCGCAGCGCTGCTCGAGACCGGTCTGCAGTCTGCCGCCTTCCGCGTCGCGGAATTGCCCGAGCTCGGCGAGCGCCTCCTGCAGCAGCGCGAGCGCGGCCTCCTGGATCGGGCCCGGGTCCTTTGCCGCGTCGCGGACCACGCCCGGCCAGCGCAGCAGATCGACGACCTCGATGCGCGCTGCGGGACCGGCGAGTGCGGCGGCCTCGCGGGCGCGCGCCGCGAGCGACTCGAGCAGCGCGGTGTCGAGGTCGAGGCTCGCCGCTGCGGCCGTGGGTCGGAACGACAGCGTACCGTCGACCTTGCCCCGGCGCAGCGCGGCGGAGATCGCGTGGCGGATGCGCGCCTCCACCGCACGGCACTCCTCGGGGAGCCGCAGCGAGACTTCGAGGAAACGGTGGTTCACGGTCCGCAACTCCCAGGCGAGCATGCCGGAGCTGCAATGGGTCTCGCGCCGAGCGAAGCCCGTCATGCTGCGGATCATAGGGTTTGCGGCCGTAAATCGGTGATAATCGCCGAAAGTCTAGCAGAACCCCGGGAGCGTTCCTTGCAAATAGAGATCGCGGACGTGAGCTTGATCGGTCATCGCGAGGAGAATCAAGATCGCGTCGCGGCCGCCGCCGACGAGCACTCGGCGCTGCTCGTCGTGGTCGACGGCATGGGCGGTCACGCCGAGGGCGCGCGCGCGGCCGAGACCGCGCTCGCAACGCTGCTGGAGACGTTCTGGCAGACCGCGCATCCGGTGTTCGATCCGCTCGGCTTCCTGCATCTCGCGATCGGCCGCGCCCACGATGCGGTCGCCGAGCTCGGCCGCGGGCTTGCGGTCGAGGCGCGACCGAGGGCAACCTGTGCGGTCTGCCTGGTGCAGGGCGCCGCCGCCTACTGGGCGCACGTCGGCGACAGCCGCATCTATCAGCTGCGCGCCCAGCGCGTCGTCGAGCGCACCCGGGATCACAGCCACGTCGAGGTGCTGCTGCGCGAGGGACTGATCACGGAGGCGCAGATCCACGGGCACCCGATGCGCAATTACGTCGAGTGCTGCCTCGGCGGCGATCCGGTGCTACCGGAAATGAGCGTCTCGGCGCGTCGCCGGCTCGAGTCCGGCGACCTGCTGCTGCTGTGCACCGATGGATTCTGGTCGGGAGTGAAGGAGGAAGACCTGGTGCGTTTCGTCGAAGTCACCAATGAGCCGCTGCGTGCGGCACTGACCGCGCTGGCCACCCGCGCGGTGGACGCGTCCGCGCCCTACAGCGACAACACCAGCGCGGCCGCGCTGCGCTGGCGAGCCGCATGAACGTCCGGCCGAGCGGTCGCGCGCCCGACGAGCTGCGCGCGCTGTCCTTCACCCGCAGTTATACGCGCCACGCGGAAGGCTCGGTGCTGGTGGGGTTCGGCGATACCCGCGTCTTGTGCACCGCGACGGTCGAGGACGGCGTGCCGCCTTTTCTGCGCGGCAAGGGACAGGGGTGGATCACCGCCGAGTACGGGATGTTGCCGCGCGCGACGCACACGCGTGGCGCCCGCGAGGCGGTACGCGGCAAGCAATCCGGCCGGACGCAGGAGATCCAGCGGCTGATCGGACGGAGCCTGCGCGCGGTCATCGACCTGAAGGCGCTCGGCGAGCGCACGGTCACGATCGATTGCGACGTCCTGCAGGCCGACGGCGGCACGCGCACGGCGTCGATCACCGGGGGCTACGTCGCGCTGGCGGATGCGATCGATGCGCTGCTCGAGCGCCGCGCGCTGCGCACGAACCCTCTGCATGGCCAGGTCGCCGCGGTCTCGGTCGGCATCTACCGGGGCGTCGCGGTGCTCGATCTCGACTATGCCGAGGATTCCGATGCGGAGACCGACATGAACGTGGTGATGAACAGCGGCGGTGCGTTCATCGAGATCCAGGGCACGGCCGAGGGGCATGCCTTCCGTCGCCACGAGCTCGACCGGTTGCTCGACCTCGCCGCCGCCGGCATCGGCCGCTTGCACGCGGCGCAAATCGGTGCACGCGGCGGCTGACCGGCTCCTGATCGCGACCGGCAACCCCGGCAAGTGGCGCGAATTGCGCGCGCTGCTCGACGGCTTGCCCTTCGAGATCGCGAGTCTCGCGCAGTACGCGCTCGCGCCGCCCGAGGAGACCGGGGCGACCTTCCTCGAGAATGCGCTGCTGAAGGCACGGCACGCGCGCGCGGCGACCGGACTCGCGGTGATCGCGGACGACTCGGGTCTCGAGGTGGACGCACTCGGCGGCGAGCCCGGCGTGCGGTCCGCGCGCTATGCCGGACCCGGTGCGAGCGACGCCGAGAACAACGCGAAGCTCATCGCCGCGCTCGCCGGCGTCCCGCCCGAGCGGCGCGGCGCGCGCTATCGCTGCGTGCTCGTCTATCTGCCGGCCGACCGGGTGGCGGCGCCGCTGATCGCCGAGGGCGTCTGGGAAGGGCGGATCGTCGATGCGCCGGCCGGCGCCGCCGGCTTCGGCTACGACCCGCATTTCCTCGTGCCGGAACTCGGTTGCACCGCGGCGCAGCTCGATCCGGCGCACAAGAACCGCATCAGCCACCGGGGCATCGCGCTGCGCGCGCTGCGCGAGCGCCTCGAGCGGCTCGCGCAGCGCGCGGGGGCGCCGCGGTGAGTCAGCTGCCGCCGCTGTCGCTCTACCTGCACTTGCCGTGGTGCGTGCGCAAGTGTCCGTACTGCGATTTCAACTCGCACGCGCTGCGCGCTGCGCGACCGGATCCGGCGTACGTCGACGCCCTGCTCGCCGATTTCGAGACCGAACAGCCGTCGATCGGGGACCGCCGGATCGAGACCGTGTTCCTCGGCGGCGGCACGCCGAGCCTGTTCGCCGCCGAGGAGATCGCCCGTCTACTCGACGGGCTGCGCGCCCGGGCGCGGTTCGCGGGCGACGCCGAGATCACGCTCGAGGCGAATCCGGGCACGGTCGAGCGCGGCGCCTTCGCGGGCTACCGCGCGGCCGGGATCACTCGCGTTTCGCTCGGCGCGCAGAGTTTCGATGCGACGCTGCTGCGCGCGCTCGGACGGATCCATTCGCCGCGTGACACCCTCGTTGCCGTCGAGGAACTGCGCGCCGCGGGCATCGAGGACTTCAATCTCGATCTGATGTACGCGCTCCCCGGTCAAACGCCGCGCGGCGCGCTCGCGGACGTCGCGGCGGCCTGTGCGCTCGGCCCGACCCACCTGTCGCACTACCAGCTCACGCTCGAACCGGGTACCCCCTTCCATGCGCGGCCGCCGGTGCTGCCGGACGAGGACGCCGCCTGGACGATGCAGGTCGAGTGCGAGCGCGCGCTTGCCGACGCCGGATACCGCCAGTACGAAGTGTCGGCGTACGCGCGCGAGGGTGCGCGCTGCCGCCACAACCTGAACTACTGGGAATTCGGCGACTACCTCGGCATCGGTGCCGGCGCGCACGGCAAGCTGAGCGTCGCTTTGCCCGAGGGGATCTGGCGCAGCGTGAAGCCGCGGATGCCCGGTGCGTACGTCGCCGCGGCCACCGCGGGTCGCTGCGGCGAGCGGACGGCGATCGCGCGCGAGCAGTTGCCGTTCGAGTTCCTGCTGAATGCGCTGCGCCTGGTCGAGGGGTTCGCGTGCGCGCTGTTCGAGACGCGCACCGGGCTCGGGATCGAGCGGATCGCCGCCGCACTCGATCGGGCGCAGGGACGCGGCCTGCTCGAGGCCCGGCCGGACGGATGGCGGCCGACGGCGCTCGGCCGGCGCTTCCTCAACGACCTGCAAGCCGGTTTCCTTCCGTGAGCTTATGCACACCCCGCGAAGGTCCCGGTCGAATGCGGCACCTACGAGACATTGCAATGACAATAGGTCAAATGGTGCCTGTAACTGATTGTTTTAATAAGACAAAACAGCCTGTCTATTTTTTGACCATCTCAACAAATTCGCTAATTTTCGCGTTCGCGGTTTCGCCGAGGTCGATTCTTCCACAGAGTTATCCACAAGAATTGTGGACAATCGGAGCGCATCGGCGCGCGCATCGGCGCGCCGCGTCGTGGCGCTTGTCGGGATCCCCGGGACCGGCTAAACTGCGCGGCCCGTTTGGAGCCGGCGGATCGGGCCGGTACGGCACGATCAGGCGGCGTGGCGCCGCGTCGCGAGACGCGCGGCGATTCTGCCGGGGCGACATTTGAGGACTTTCGAGGATCAGATCATGAAGGCCGGCATTCATCCCGAATACCAAGAGATCACCGTGACCTGCAGCTGCGGGAACACGTTCATGACGCGCTCGACGATCGGGCACGATCTGCAGATCGAAGTGTGCTCGAACTGTCATCCGTTCTACACCGGCAAGCAGAAGATCGTCGACACCGGCGGCCGGGTCGACAAGTTCCGCAAGAAATACGCCGCGACCACACCGCGCAGCTGAGCGCCGCTCGATCGCGCGCGGCATCGCGCAGGTCGCGTGATTCGCGACGCGCCGCGCGTGGCGCGGAGCGGGTCCGGCGGCGCCGAACGCGAATCACTTTCAAACCGTCCTGACACGATACTCTGCGCGGCGGTACGCGCCGTGCAGCGCACCTCGCGAGCCGGGGATCGTGCCCGCTTGCTTTCGCTAGCATGCTCGTGCAAACCTTCCGAATCCCGACACCCGCGGTCCCTTGA
Organism: Gammaproteobacteria bacterium; assembly: GCA_028870355.1. GTDB lineage: Bacteria > Pseudomonadota > Gammaproteobacteria > Steroidobacterales > Steroidobacteraceae > Bog-1198. The sequence goes on from JAGWPU010000045.1 coordinate 17,216, forward strand.
GCATCGGATGAGCGCATGAGCACGAAGTACGAACTGAAAGATCTGGCGACCGGCAAGACCTCGACCCTCGAGGCGCGCGGTGGAACGCTGGGACCGCAGGTGCTCGACATCGCGCCGATCGTGAAGGACCACGGGGTGTTCACTTTCGATCCCGGTTTCATGGCGACCGCGAGCACCGAGAGCCGGATCACCTACATCGATGGCGACGCGGGCGTGCTGCTGTACCGGGGCTACCCGGTCGAACAGCTCGCCGAGAAGTCGAGCTTCGTCGAAGTCGCGTATCTGTTGATCTACGGTTCGCTGCCGTCGAAGGCGCAGCTCGAGGCCTTCCGCAACTCGATCACCCGGCACACGATGGTGAACGAGCACCTGCTGCGCTTCTTCCAGGGCTTCCGTTACGACGCGCACCCGATGGCGATGGTGTCGGCGGTCGTCGCGTCGATGGCGGCGTTCTATCACGACAGCACCGACATCAACGAACCGAGGCACCGGGAGATCTTCGCCCACCGGATCGTCGCGAAGCTGCCGACGATCGCCGCGGCCGCCTACAAGCACCTGCTCGCTCAGCCGTTCGTCTACCCGCGCAACGACCTGCGCTACTGTTCGAACATCCTGAACATGTTCTTCGCGGTGCCCTGCGAACCGTACTCGATCGACCCGATCGCCGCCGAGGCGCTCGACCTGCTCCTGATCCTGCACGCGGATCACGAACAGAATGCGAGCACCTCGACCGTGCGGCTCGCGGGCAGCACCGGCGCGAACCCGTACGCGGCGATCTCGGCCGGCGTGTCGGCCCTGTGGGGGCCGGCGCACGGCGGCGCGAACGAGGCGGTGCTCGACATGCTCGAGTCGATCGGCTCCGTGGCGAACATCGACGCATTCCTCGCGCGCGTGAAGGACAAGCGAGATCACGTGCGGCTGATGGGCTTCGGTCACCGCGTGTACAAGAACTTCGATCCGCGCGCGAAGATCATCCGCGCGATGTGTTACCGGGTGCTCGAGAAGTTCGGCCACGCCGAAACGCCGTTGTTCGAGCTCGCGCTGCGGCTCGAGGAAATCGCGCTGAAGGATGAATACTTCGTTTCCCGCAAGCTCTACCCGAACGTCGATTTCTACTCCGGAATCATCTACAGCGCGCTCGGCATTCCGCGGTCGATGTTCACGGTGATGTTCGCGATCGCGCGCACCGCCGGCTGGGTCGCGCACTGGCAGGAAATGGTCTCGGATCCGCACATGCGGATCGGGCGTCCCCGGCAGCTGTACACCGGGCCGACGCAGCGCGACTACGTGCCGCTCGATCGGCGCTGACGCGGTGGAGGCGGCACGCTCTCGCGCGCTCGCCGCGACGCTCGCCGTCGTTGCCCTGTCCGTCGCTGCGCTCGCCCGCGCCGCCGATCGTCCGTGTCCGGCCCCCGCGCACCCGGGCGCGCCGGTCGCGATCGGCACCGCCGAGTGGAATGGCTGGGGTCGCGACGACGGCAACAGCCGCTATCAGCCGGAGCCCGCGCTGCGCGCAACCGACGTCCCGAAGCTCGCCTTGCGGTGGGCGTACGCGCTCGCGCCGGCGCGGTCCTATGCGCAGCCGACGGTCGTCGGCGGACGCGTGTTCGTCACGAGTTCGACGGGCTGGGTCTACTCGCTCGACGCGCGCCGCGGATGCACCTACTGGACCTACGACGCCGCTGCGCCGATCGATACGCCGGTCGTGATCGGCGCGCTCGGCAAGCCGGTCACGCTGCGACCGCGCTGGCGTCGCTGGCACTGGCAGAAGGCGCACATCCGGGTGATCGAGCCGCCGAGCGCCGCGATCTTCGGCGATGCGCACGGGACGGTCACCGCGCTCGACGCGAGCCGTGGCACGGTCCTGTGGCGAACCGCGCTCGGCGATCGCCTGCACGGCGCCGTGAGTGGCGCGCCGGTCGCCGACGACGGGCGCGTGTACGTGCCCGTCGCGTCGCCGAACGGTGGCGCGGGCTCGCTCGTCGCGCTCGACCTGTCGAGCGGTGCGATCCTCTGGCAGTCCCCGCCGCTGCTCGCCCACGACGCGGCCGCCGGTGAGATGACCGCCCCGACGTCGCCGACGATCGATGCGAATCGTCACGCACTCTACGTCGCCATCGGCGACACCGGCACGCTCGTTGCGTTGAACCTTGCCGACGGCACGCTGCGTTGGGTGGGTCAGGGGCCGCCGTTGCCGGTCGCGACGCCCCCGGCTGCGCCGCGAGCACCGACGCGCGCCGCACGTCGCGGGCACGCGCCGGCGCGCAGGGTGCCGGCCAAGGCCGGGGCACGGTCGGCGGCTGCCGACCCGCCGATCCTCCAGTCGCTCGCGAACGGCCGTCAGGTGCTGCTCACCGCGAGCGCCGCGGGCGTCGTCGAGGCGTTCGATCCCGACCGCGGGACCCCGCTGTGGCGTACCCCGGTGCTGTCGGTCGCCGGCGGCGTGGAGTGGAGTCACGCCGCGGACCATCGGAAGGTGTACGTCTCGGCGGCGAGCCGCGTTCCGCAGGCCGGCCGCGACAATGCGGTGATCGCCGCGATCGACCTCGCGACCGGCGCGCTGCGCTGGCGCAAGGCCGCGCCGCAGCCGCTGTGCGCGTCCGCGCAGGGCTGCGATCCGGTCCGCGCGCACGCGATCACCGTGATTCCCGGGATCGTCTTCTGCGGCTCGCGCGATGGCCACCTGCGGGCCTATTCGACGATCGACGGGATGTCGATCTGGGACTTCGATGCGGCGCGCGAGCTGCCGACGGTCAACGACGGTCCGATGCACGGAGGGCCCCTCGATCGCGACGGGCCGACGATCGTGAACGGCATGGCGTTCGCCGACGCGGTCGATCGTGCGCACGGCGAACCCGCGGCGGGACTGGTGCTCGCGTTCTCGGTCGATGCCAAATGATTCCCCCAGGGAGGATTCGATGAAGACCCGCAGCCATGGATTCGCGATCTTCGCGCCGCTGGTGCTCGGCGCGCTGCTTGCGCTCGCGGCGAGTCGGCAGGCGGTCGCCGCGGCCACCCCGACCGACGTCTCGAACTCCGTCGTGAAGATCTTCGCGACGCTGCGTTATCCGAATCCCTATCGGCCGTGGACGAAGCAAGGACCGACCGAGATCAGCGCATCCGGGGTCGTGATCGACGGCGATCGCATTCTCACGAATGCACACGTCGTGCTGTATGCGGCCCAGATCGAGGTTCAGGGCCACGAGTCGGGCGACAAGATCCCCGCCCACGTGGTCGCGGTCGCGCCGGGGATCGATCTCGCCGTGTTGAAGCTCGACGACCCCGCGTTCTTCCGCTCCCATCCGCCGCTGCGCTTTGCCGCCGGATTGCCCCACGTGAAGGACAGCGTGCTCGCGTACGGCTTCCCGACCGGTGGATCGTCGCTGTCGATCACCCAGGGGATCGTCTCGCGAATCGAGTTCGTCCCGTACAACTTCCCGGTCTCGGGCTTGCGGATCCAGATCGACGCGGCGATCAACCCCGGCAACAGCGGCGGACCGGCCGTCGTCGACGGGCGGATGATCGGTCTCACGTTCAGCCGGCTCGGCAACGCCGAGAACATCGGCTACATCATTCCGAACGAAGAGATCAATCTCTTCCTCTCCGAGATCCACGACGGTCGCTACGTCGGCAAGCCCGGCATGTACGACGAACTGCAGACGCTGCAGAACCCGGCGCTGCGCGCGTACCTCAAAGTGGGCCCCTCGGTACACGGCGTGGTGGTCTACCGGCCCTACGCTTCCGATCCGGCCTATCCGTTGAAGCCCTGGGACGTGATCACGCGGATCGGCGACACGCCGATCGACGACGAAGGGATGGTGAAGATCCGCGACGATTTGCGCGTCGATTTCCGCTATCTCGTGCAGAAGCTCGCGCGCAACGGGCGGCTCCCGCTCGAGATCCTCCGTGACGGCACGCCGCGGCAGATCGAACTGCCGGTCGATCCGGGGCGGCATACCCTGGTCCAGAACCTCGAGGGGCGGTACCCGCCGTACTTCATCTACGGCCCGCTCGTGTTCTCCAAGGTGTCCTGGCAGTTCCTGGCGTTCCTGCAGAACGCGAACCTCGCCCGGACGATCGGCCTGATCGACAGCCCGCTGCTGTCCGCGGCGCTCGACCGGCCGACGCCGCAGCGCAAGGAACTCGTCGTGGTCGCCTCGCCGTTCTTTCCGAGCCAGCTCGCGATCGGCTACTCGAATCCGCTCGGATGGGTCGTGTCGGCCGTCAACGGCGTGCGGATAGCCAGCCTCGACCAACTGGTCGCGGTGCTGCGCGACGCGCGCGGGGAGTTCGTGACCTTCGAGTTCGACCAGAACACCGGTGAGACGCTGGTGTTCCCGAGGCGCGCGATGGTCGCCGCGACCGCGAAGATCCTCCGCGACAACGACGTCAGGGCGCAGGGTTCCACGGACACGATGGCCGTGTGGCGGGCGTCGCGACCGCGGACGGCCGCCGGACCCTAGACCGGCGAGTCGATCAGCGCCGAGACCTCGCGCGCATCGGCGCGCCGCATCGGTCGGCCGTCGACCGGCGAAGCCGGCGCCTGGCGGATCCCGTCGATCGGGAACACGGTCGCGTCGATCGTGCGTTCGCCCGCCTGGAAGCGCAGCGCCGGGTAGCTCACGCTCCGATCGGCGTCCATTTTCAAGCGCCGTTCGTGGATCGAGTGCGGTATGCCGATCTCCATCAGGCGGATCGCGACCGCCTCGGAGCGGTCCGCGAAGACGTGCAGGTGGATCTCGCTGTGCGGTGTCGCGGTGCCGGAGAGCACCGGCCCGACCAGGCGGGGCTCGAATTCACCGAGCATCCGCATCGCGTCGAGCGCGGCGCGCCGTTGCTCCTTCAGGCTCGCGCCGTGCGCCGCACCGCCGAACAAGCGCTGGCGCTCGCGCAGCGCCGCCTCGATTTCCACGTTGCGCGGCAGGACCGCCGCGTCCGTCACGCCGAGCCGTTCCGCCGCCTTGCGCTTCGCCTGACCGTAATCCTCGATCCCGTGATCGCCGATCCAGCGTGCCGCCTCTTCGGCGAGCATGCGGCGCAGATCCTCGGCGCGCTGGGAAAATCGCTTCGCCATCGGGGCGTCGGACTCGTTACTCGCTAAAAGATCGATTTCTCGGATTCGGCCGGCTTCGCGCTGCCTTTGCCCTGCGGGTTCTCCGGCTTCGGCAGGTTGCCCTCGATGAATTTCTCCATGATCGCGTTCGGGTCGTCCGCGCTCGCGAGTAACCCGGTTTCCGGGTTGATCCGCGCGGTCACGATCCCGTTCGGCATCGGCACCCACCGCGAGGGCACGCCGTCGAGCGCCTGATGCATGAAATAAGTCCAGATCGGTACCGCGGTGCGGCCGCCTTCCTCGCCCGGGCCGAGCGACTGGTCCTGGTCGAAGCCGACCCAGACGGTCGCGACCAGATCGCCGTTGAAGCCCGAGAACCAGGCGTCGCGGTGGTCGTTCGTGGTGCCCGTCTTGCCGGCGACGTCATCGCGGTGCAATACGCGTGCGCGGATGCCGGTCCCGTGACGAATCACGTCCTTCATCATGTCGGCGAGCAGGAACGCGATCTGCGGGCGGATCACCTGCGGCGCGAGATACTGGCCCGGGATCAGGAATCGGCCGTCCGATTGGCCCGTATCGAGATGGGGCGACGGGGTCGCGCCCGCGGCCGCGACCAGCGGCGTCCCCGGGGTCAGCGGCGTCGCCGGCGGGGCCGGCGCGAGCGGCGGGGTCTCGGACCCGTTCATCCCGAGCGAGCCGAGCGCCTGCGCCGGCGGCAAGGCCTGCTCGCCGCAGTCGAAGCAGGCGATCGGCGGATCGGCCTGGAACACCGTGTTGCCGTTTGCGTCGACGATCCGGTCGATGAAGTAGGGGCTCACCCGGAAGCCGCCGTTCGCGAATGGCGCGTACGCCTCGGCGAGCTGCAGCGGCGTCACGTCCGCGGTGCCGAGCGCGAGGGTCAGGTTGTCCGGCAGCTGCGCCTTGCTGAAGCCGAACCGCGTGACATAGTCGCGCGCGTACTCGCCGCCGATGTCGCGCATCAGGCGCACCGTGACGAGGTTGCGCGAGCGCACCAGCGCGACCCGCAGGCGCGTCGGCCCGTAGAACTTGTTCGCATCGTTCTTCGGACGCCAGGCTTTCGTATCGGTCGCCCCGCCGAGCACGATCGGTGCGTCGAGGATCACGCTCGCCGGCGTGTAGCCCTTGTCGAAAGCGGCCGCGTAGATGAACGGCTTGAACGCCGAGCCCGGCTGGCGCTCGGCCTGGGTCGCGCGATTGAAATTGCTCTGGTAGTAATCGAAACCGCCGTCGAGCGCGGCGATCGCTCCGTCGTGCGGGTCGATCGCGACCAGCGCCGCCTGCGCCTGCGGGACCTGCACGAACTGCAGGTTCTGCGCGGTCGTACCGACCGTGTAGATCACGTCGCCGCGGTGGAACACGTCCGATGCGGTGCGCGGTGCCGAGCCGACGTTGCCGCCGGCGAGCGCGCGTCGCGCCCAGTCGAATTTGTCCCAGGTCAGCGTGACCGGGCCCAGGTTCTCGACGAAGATCCGGGCGCTCTTCGCCGCGACGCTCTCGACGACGGCCGGGCGCAGCCCGCCGACGTCCGGGTACCGGCCGAGCGCGGTGTTCAGCGCGCGGGCATTCGGCACATGCTGCAGGCGCAGGTGCCCGATCGGCCCCCGATAGCCATGGCGGCGATCGTATTCCAGCATGCCCGTGCGCAGTGCGACGTCGGCGGCGAGCTGCAGCCGGGAGTCGATCGTCGTGACGACCTTGTATCCGCTGGTGTAGATCGCGTTACCGTATTTCGCGAGCAATGCCGCGCGAACCATCTCCGCGACGTAAGGCGCCTGCACCTCGCGCGTCGGACCGTGCACGTAGGTCGCCACCGGACTCGTGAGCGCGGCGGCGTACTGGGCCTGCGTGATGTAACCGAGATCGCGCATCCGGCCGAGCACGTACGCGCGGCGGATTCGCGCGGCGGTCGGATTCACGACCGGGTTGATGTCCGACGGCGCCTTCGGCAATCCCGCGATCATCGCCATTTCGGGCAGGGTGAGCTGATCGAGCGTCTTGCCGTAGTACACCTCGGCGGCGGCGCCGATCCCGTAGGCGCGCTCGCCGAGGAAGGTCCGGTTCGCGTAGATCGAGAAGATGTCCTGCTTCGAGTACTTCGCGTCCATCAGCAACGACAGGTAGATCTCGCTCAGCTTGCGCTTCATGTCGCGGCGCGGCGATAGATAGACGTCGCGCGCGACCTGCATCGTGATCGTGCTGCCGCCCTCGCGCACGCCCCCGGCGCGCAGATCCGCGAGCGCCGCGCGCACGATGCCCTCCCAGTCGACCCCGGGGTGCTCGAAGAATCGGTCGTCCTCGGCGGCGAGGAACGCGTCGATCTGCAGCTTCGGGATCTCCTCGTAGCGCACCGGGATGCGTCGCTGCTCGCCGATCGAGGCGATCAGACGCCCATCGCGCGTGTAGACCCGCAGCGGCACCTGGAGCTGCACGTCGCGCAGCGTGTCGACGTTCGGCAGGCTCGGTTTCAGGTAGACGTACGCGCAGACGTTCGAGAAAAAGAACAATGCTGCGGCGCCAACACCGAGGATGCAGATGCGAGATATGAGAACTAGGTATCGTTTGAGCACGTAAAACCGTTCTAACTTATTGCCCAGCGGGATTGCGCAAGCAGTTTACCGCTGGTTCGAGGGGCATACTCATCGAAAGGTGGGGACGCAAAGCTTCCGGTCTAAGGGCCGATCGTGCCTAGGACAGCGGGGTTGCCGGGTCTCGAGGTGCCGGGTTCGCGAGATAGCGAACTCGCAGTCGGCGGGACCTGTACGCACCGGCACCCACGTTCTCCTGCGCGGCCATCGCCACCCTCCGACCGACTTCGCTCACCTGCGGATGAGACCGCGCCTCCGGGGAGAAGTGCCACCCGTGCGCCGGCCGAGTGCGATTACCGTGAGTACGGTCACGTTCGATTTAACAGTTTCTTGCTAAGTTCTTGATCCATAGCTAATCTGATGCACAAGTTTCGACCTACAAGATACTGACCAAAAAAGGAAAAATCGTGTGGTCGTTCGTTAAGCGGTATCGCCCCCTGCTCGGGCTCGACATCACCACGTCGTCGGTGAAGTTGATCGAGTTGACGCTGGCGGGCGATCAGTATCGGGTCGAGTCCTACGCGGCGGAACCGACGCCGCACAATGCCATCAACGAAAAGGCGATCGTCGACGCCGAGGCGGTCGGCGAGGCGATCCGGCGTGCGGTCAAGCGTTCCGGCGCGAAGAGCCGCCTCGCGGCCGTCGCGATCAGCGGCGACGCGGCGATCACCAAAGTGATCCAGATGCCGAAGAATCTCGGCGAGAGCGATCTCGAGGCCCAGGTCGAGATGCAGGCCGACCAGTACATCCCGTTCCCGATGGAGGAGGTCAGCTACGACTTCCAGGTGATCGGGCCGTCCGAGAAGGACTCGGAGATGGTCGACGTGCTGCTGGTCGCGACGCGGACCGAGAACGTCGAGCAGCGGCGCGCCGCGGTCCAGGCCTCGGGGCTGACCGCGCAGCTCGTCGACGTCGAGGCGTTCGCGCTCGAGAACGCGTGCGCGCTGATGCGCCACCAGATGCCCGACGGCGGCATGGATCGCACGATCGCGGTCGTCGATTTCGGTGCGAGCAGCACGACGTTCAGCGTGTTGCGCGACCTGAAGGTGATCTACACCCGCGATTTCGCGTTCGGCGGGCAACTGCTGACCGAGGAGATCATGCGCACCTACGGCCTCAGCATGGAAGAGGCGGGGCGAGCGAAGAAGGAGGGCGGCTTGCCGAGCAACTACCAGCCTGAGGTGCTCGATCCGTTCATCGACGACATGACGCAGCAGGTCAGCCGATCGCTGCAGTTCTACCTCGCCTCCGGGAGCGGCCGCGCGCAGCCGGACCAGATCCTGATCTGCGGCGGCTGCGCGAACATCGCCGGGGTCGCCGACGTGGTCTCGAGCCGCGTCGGGGTGCCGGCCGAGAAGGGCGATCCGCTGGGTGCGATGAAAGTGTCGTCGAAGGCCCGGGCGCAGGGCGTGGAGCGTGACGCGACGGCGCTGTTGACCGCGTGCGGACTCGCGTTGCGCAGCTTCGACTGAGGGCCACCATGCCGCGTATCAACCTACTGCCCTGGCGTGAACAGCAACGGACGCTTCGCCGCAAGGAATTCGCGCTCGCCGCCGGCGCCGCGGTCCTCGGCGCCATCATGTTCGCGCTGCTCGGAAAACTGATCTATGCCGGCCGGATCGACGCGCAGCTCGCGCGCAACCAGCTGCTGCAGCACGAGATCCACAAGCTCGACCTGAAGATTGCCGACATCCTGAACCTCGAGGACCGCAAGCAGCGGCTGGTCGCCCGGATGGAGATCATCGAGAAGCTGCAACGCAGCCGCCCCGAGATCGTCCACCTGTTCGATGCGATCACCCGCGCGGTGCCCGACGGGGTGTACCTGACCGCGCTGAGGCAGAACGGTGCGAAACTCGAGATCGACGGCATCGCTCAATCGAGCACCCGGGTCTCGACGCTGATGCGCAACATCGACGCATCGGTGTGGATGGACGACCCGGTCCTGCAGGTCGTCGAGGCAGCGAAGAGCTCGCCGTCCGGGGGATCGAAGTTCGTGCTGTTCGTGAACACGGTCGCGGCCGGCTCCGGCGGCGGCAAGAACCAGCGCCATGAGGTCGCGGCGAAATGAACTTCATCGAACAACTGCGGACGCTCGATCCGCGCGATCCGGGGCGCTGGCCGACGTCGGTGCGTGGGTTCTTCGTCGGCCTGATCTTCGTCGCGAGCGCGGTGATCTTCTGGTATCTGCTGGTCTGGACGCAGGACCGGCCGCAGCTGCTGCAGGCCGAGGCCCGCGAGCAGACGCTGCGCCAGGAATTCATGACCAAGCAGCAGCGCGCGGCGAACCTCGACGCGTACAAGGCGCAGCTCGCGGAGATGCGGCGCAGCTTCGGCGCGATGCTGCGACAGCTGCCCGGACGGACCGAAGTCCCGAACCTGCTGGTCGACATCTCGCAGACCGGGCTCGCCGCGGGTCTGCAGGAGAAGCTCTTCCAGCCGGCGCCCGAGGTCGACAAGGGGTTCTACGCCGAGCTGCCGATCCGGATCCGGCTCGTCGGCAGCTATCACGAGTTCGGCAAGTTCGTCAGCGGGATCGCCGCGTTGCCGCGCATCGTGACGCTGCACGACATCCAGATCACGCCGGTCTCCAGCCACGGTGGCGATTACGACGACCTGACGATGGACGTCACCGCGAAGACCTACCGCTACATCGAGGACGAGAAGTCGGGCGGCAAGGGCCCGGCGACGAAGAGGGGAGGCGCAAAGTGAGGCGATCGACCCGCACCGCGGCGCTGGTCGCCGCAATGCTCGCGAGCGGCGCGATCGCGGGCTGCACGAGCGGACAGACGAACCTGAAGGCCTGGATCGCACAGGTGGAGAAGCGGCCCGGCGGCCGCATCGAACCGCTCCCCGAGGTCAAGCCCTACGAGTCGTTCACCTACAGCGCCTCGACCCTGCGCTCGCCGTTCCAGCCCCAGGGACCCTCGGACACCGGCCCGTCGGCGGTGCATCCGAACCTGCATCGGCCGCGCGAATTCCTCGAGCGTTTTCCGCTGGATGCGCTGACGATGGTCGGCACGATCCAGATCGGCGACCATTTCTACGGCCTGGTCCAGACGAAGGATGGTCTGGTGCACAAGGTGCAGATCGGCAACTACATCGGCCAGAGCGACGGCAAGATCGTGTCGATCACGCCGAGCAAGATCAGCGTCATCGAAATCGTCCCCGACGGCCTCGGCGGCTACATCAAGCGACCGGCTTCGCTGGCTCTGTCCAACTGAAGCCTCACGGAGAGCAACGCATGACCAGTTCGAAGACACGGATCGCGAGCCTGGCGGGCCTCGCCTTGATCGTATTCGCCGCGATCGGCGCACGGGCCCAGGGTGCCGCTCCCAACAAGCTCCAGTCGATCGACGTGCGGACGCTGGCCGGCCAGCAAGTGCTGCTCACCCTGCACCTGAGCGGACCGGCACCGCAACCGCTCGCGTTCACGGTCGACAAGCCGGCACGCATCGCGCTCGACCTGCCGAACGTCGCGCTCGCGCTGCCGTCGCGGCGCATCGACGTGCGCTCCGGCGTCGTCGACTCGGTGCTCGCGGCGCAAGCCGACGGACGCACGCGGGTCGTCATCGACCTGGACACGCTGATTCCGTACACCACGCGGGTCGAGGGCAACGAGATCCTGGTCGATCTCGGCGCGCGGCCCGCGCCGCCGCCGCCGGCGATGGCCGAGCGCGGCGTGACCCCGGTCGGCGCGCAGGCGACGGTCGCGGCCGCGCACTCGATCCGCACGATCGACTTCCGCCGGGGCCCGAACGGCACCGGTCGCATCGTCGTGAACATGTCGGATGCGACCATCCCGGTCAGCACGCGCCAGGAAGGCGACCGGATCGTCGTCGACTTCTCGGGCGCGCACCTGCCCGCCCAGCTGATGCGCCGTTACGACGTGACCGACTTCGCGACCCCGGTCATCTCGATGGACGCGATGCGCCGCAACGGCAGCACCCGAATCGTGATCCACGCGCACGGCAACTTCGACCAGCTCGCCTATCAGGCCGACTCCCAGTACGTGGTCGAGGTCAAGCCGAAGACCGAGGTCGCCGGCACCGAAGGCAAGAAGCGCTACAGCGGCCAGCGGCTCACGCTCGACTTCCAGAACATCGACGTGCGTTCCGTGCTGCAGCTGCTCGCCGACACCGGCGGCCAGAACATCGTGGTCAGCGATGCGGTCACCGGCAACCTCACGCTGCGCCTGCAGAACGTCCCCTGGGACGAGGCGCTCGACATCGTGCTGCGGACCAAGGGCCTCGACAAGGTGCACGAGGGCAACGTGCTGATCGTCGGCCCGACCGCCGAACTCGCCGCGGAGGAGAAGGCGCACCTGGCGGCGCGTGATCAGATCCAGCAGCTCGAGCCGCTGCACACGGAATTCCTGCAGGTCAACTACGCGAAGGCGTCGGATCTCGCGGCCCTGATCAAGGCCGCCGGCGGCAAGAACTCGATGCTCTCGCCGCGCGGGGCACTGTCGGTCGACGAACGCACCAACACGCTGCTGATCAAGGACACCGCCGAGCGGCTCGCGAGCATTCGCCGGCTGGTCCGCAAGCTCGACGTGCCGGTGAAGCAGGTGCTGATCGAGGCGCGCATCGTCGTCGTGACCGATCAGTTCGAACGCGATCTCGGCGCCCGCTTCGGGGTGACCAAGTACGCCCAGAACGGCAACACCGGCTTGCTGTCGGTGACCGGCAACGGCACCGGCGCCGATACGATGACCCAGTCGGCGATCAGCAACCTGAACTCGAACCACACGCTCTACCCGGTCACCGCGCCGTCGCTCGGGAATCGGTATCAGGTGAACCTGCCGGTCGCGAATCCGGCCGGAGCGATCGGCCTGTCGATCCTCGGCAGCAGTTACCTGGTCGATCTCGAGCTGTCGGCCGCGCAGAACGAGGGCCGGGGCGAGGTCATCTCCTCGCCGCGCGTGATCACCGCCAACCAGAAGGAGGCGACGATCATGCAGGGCGTCGAGATCCCCTACCAGCAGTCCGCGTCGAGCGGCGCGACGACGACGCAGTTCAAGAAGGCGGTGCTGTCGCTCAAGGTCACGCCGCTGATCACCCCGGACAATCGGGTGCTCCTCGATCTCGACGTGAGCGACGATTCGGTCGGCCAGTCGGTGGCGAGCGCGACCGGCGGCAACGTGCCCTCGATCAACACCCGCGAGATCATCACGCAGGTGCTCGTGAACGACGGGCAGACGGTGGTTCTCGGCGGCATCCTGGACACGACCAAGAGCAACACCGCGGACAAGGTGCCCTACCTCGGCGACATCCCGGTGCTCGGACACCTGTTCAAGAACACCACGCGGATCAACAACAAGACCGAACTGCTGGTCTTCATCACGCCGAAGATCCTGCGGGAAGGATCGAACCTCTACTGAGGCGCCGGGCGCCGCGCCCCCCCGTTCGAGCCCAGCCGACGCGACGGACGGGGCGCCCGCCGTCCGCGTCGGCGGGTGCCCGGTCCCGCCCCGCCTGTTCTATGATGCGCAGCCGAGATGTTCGGCAAGACCAACGTGTTCTTGATCGGTCCGATGGGGTCGGGGAAGACCGCCGTCGGCCGTCAGCTCGGGCGCCTGCTCGGCCTCGGGTTCCGCGACAGTGATGCGGACGTGGTCGCGCGCACCGGCGTCGACATCGGCTACATCTTCGAACAGGAGGGCGAGACCGGCTTTCGCGTGCGCGAGCGCGAATCGATCGAGCACCTGACCGCGCTCGACGGCATCGTGCTCGCGACCGGCGGCGGCGCGGTGATCGATCCCGCGAACCGCCGGGTGCTCGCCGAGCGCGGCGTGGTCGTCTACCTCAACACCTCGGTCGAGCAACAGATCGCCCGAACCCGCCACGCGCGGCACCGGCCGCTGCTCTCGGTCGGTGATCCGGCGCGAGTCCTCGGGACGCTGATGGAGCGGCGCGCGCCGCTGTACGCCGAGATCGCCGATCTCACCGTGACGACCGACGGTCGCCGGGTCGGCGTGGTCGCCGAGGAGATCCTGCGCGAGCTTCAGCGGGCCAAGGGCGGGCAGGCTCCGTATAATCCCTCGCCGTGAGAACCGTGAACGTCGATCTCGGCCGCGCGACCTATCCGATCGACATCGGACCGGGTCTCCTCGGCGATGGTGGGACGCTTGGGCGCCGGGTCCCCGGCGCCGACCTGCTGGTGCTCAGCAATGAGACGATCGCGCCGCTGTACCTCGCGCGGGTGAAGGCGGGCCTGCGGGATCGGCGCGTCGGCGAGTGCATCCTGCCGGATGGCGAGCGCTACAAGACGCTCGCGACCGCGAGCCGCGTGTTCGACGCGCTCGTCGAACAGCGATTCAATCGCGACGCGACGCTGATCGCGCTCGGCGGCGGCGTGGTCGGCGACGTCGGCGGCTTCGCGGCCGCGTGCTATCAGCGCGGGATCCGCTTCGTGCAGATCCCGACGACCCTGCTCGCGCAGGTCGATTCGTCGGTCGGCGGCAAGACCGGCGTGAACCATCCGGGCGGCAAGAACCTGATCGGCGCGTTTCACCAACCGGTCGCGGTGGTCGCCGACACCGACTGCCTCGGCACGCTCGCCGACCGGGAGCTTCGGGCCGGGCTCGCGGAGGTCGTCAAGTACGGCTGCAGCGCCGACGCCGCGCTGTTCGAGTGGCTCGAGCGCGCCGTCCCGCGGCTGATCGCCCGCGAGCCGGCGATGCTCGTCGAGGCGATCGCACGGTCCTGCGAGATCAAGGCCGCGATCGTCGCGCGGGACGAACGCGAGGATGGCGTGCGGGCAATCCTGAACTTCGGCCACACGTTCGGCCACGCGATCGAGGCGGCGACCGGTTACGAGCGGTATCTGCACGGCGAGGCGGTGGCGATCGGCATGGCGATCGCCGCGGATCTGTCGGCGCGGATCGGACTCGTCGCTGGATCGGTGCCGCAGCGGCTGCGCGCGCTCCTGAGTGCGGCCGGTCTCGCGCTGGAGGCGCCGCGGTTCGGTGCCGCGCGCGCGCGGGCGCTGATCGGCATGGACAAGAAGGTGCGCGGCGGCACCGTGCGGCTCGTGCTGCTCGCGGGACTCGGCGCCGCGGAACTGCGCAGTGACGTCGGGGACGACGAGCTCACGCGCACGCTCGAGGAGCATTTCGGATGACGTCCGCGCTCGCGCCGTACGCGGCCCACGACGGCCACTCCCGGGGGCGGCGCCACGCGGAGCCCAAGCCGCGATACCGCACCGAGTATCAGCGCGATCGGGATCGCATCGTTCATTCGACCGCGTTCCGGCGCCTGGTCTACAAGACCCAGGTGTTCGTCAATCACGAGGGGGATCTGTTTCGCACCCGGTTGACGCATACCCTCGAGGTCGCGCAGATCGCGCGCACCGTCGCGGGTCAACTGCGGCTGAACGAGTCGCTCGCCGAGGCGATTTGCCTCGCTCACGACCTCGGCCACACGCCGTTCGGCCATGCGGGCCAGGACGCGCTCAACGAGTGCATGGGCGATTTCGGCGGCTTCGAGCACAATCTGCAGTCGCTCCGGGTGGTCGACGAACTGGAGGAGCGCTACGCGGGATTCGATGGGCTGAACCTCACCTTCGAGTGCCGCGAGGGCATCCTGAAGCATTGCTCATACAAGAATGCGCTCACGCTCGGCGAGGTCGGCGAGCGCTTCATCAATCGCGAGCAGCCGAGCCTCGAGGCGCAGCTCGCGAACTTCGCCGACGAGATCGCCTACAACAATCACGACGTCGACGACGGAATCCGCGCGGGCCTGATCGACGTGGAGGGCCTGGTCGCGGTCCCGCTGTTCGCCGAATTGCACGGAGAGGTGCTCGCGAAGCACCCGCGGCTCGGCGGGCGCCGGTTGGTTCACGAGGTCGTGCGGCGGATGATCGACCATCTGGTGACCGACCTGATCGAGTCCACGACCGCGCGCCTGCGCGAGTCCGGCGTCGCCTCGATCCAGGAGGTGCGCACGCAGCGACAGTTCCTGATCGGATTCAGCGAGGAGACCGCGCGCGCGAACCAGGAGCTCAAGTCCTTTCTCCGCGAGCACCTCTACCGGCACTACAAGGTGCGGCGGATGACCGCGAAGGCGCGACGGGTGGTGCGCGAGCTGTTCGACGCGTTCTTCGCCGATCCGGCGCTGATGCCGGACGAGCACCGCGCCTCCGGCACGCGCCGCGAAGCGGTCCAGGGCCCCGCGGGCCGCGCGCGCGCGGTCGCCGACTACATCGCGGGGATGACCGACCGCTACGCGATCCTCGAGCATCGTCGGCTGTTCGATCCGTCGGAGCGCACGTGAGCGCGCCACTCGCGAACGATTGCCTGCTGCGCGCGCTGATGCGCGAGCCGACGTCGCGGCGTCCGATCTGGCTGATGCGGCAGGCGGGCCGCTATCTGCCGGAGTATCGCGCGACCCGCGAGCGCGCGGGCGGCTTCCTCGAGATGTGCACCAATCCACAGATCGCCTGCGAGATCACGCTGCAGCCGATCGATCGCTTCGCGCTGGACGCGGCGATCCTGTTCTCCGACATCCTGACGATCCCGCACGCGATGCGCCTGGGGCTGGAGTTCGAGGCGGGCGAGGGACCGCGTTTCGCTCGACCGGTGCGCAGCGCCGCCGACATCGCGAAGCTCTTCGTCCCCGATCCGGCGAGCGATCTGAAGTACGTGATCGACGCGGTTGCGCTGATCCGCCGCGAATTGCACGGCCGCGTCCCCCTGATCGGCTTCGCCGGATCGCCGTGGACCGTCGCGACCTACATGGTCGAGGGTGGCGGCAGCAAGTCCTTCGCGCGGATCAAGCGGATGATGTATGGCGCCTCCCGCGACCTGCACCGGCTGCTCGACCTGCTCGCGCGGGCGACCACCGCCTACCTGAACGCCCAGATCGAGGCGGGCGCTCAGGCCGTGATGCTGTTCGATACCTGGGGCGGCACGCTGACGCCGGCGCAGTACCGGGAATTCTCGCTCCCCTACATGGCGCAGATCGTCGATGCGCTCACGCGCCGGGCGGACGGGCGCGTCGTCCCGCGGATCGTGTTCACGAAGGGCGGCGGTGCCTGGCTCGATCGGATCGCGGCGATCGGCTGCGACGCGGCCGGCGTCGACTGGACGACGGATCTCGCGGCTGCGCGCGCGGCGGTCGGCGACCGGATCGCGCTGCAGGGCAACCTCGATCCGGCGGCACTGCTCGCGCCGCCGGACGTGCTGCGCGCCGAGGCGCTGCGGGTGCTCGCCGACTACGGGCCCGGGCCCGGGCACGTGTTCAATCTCGGTCACGGCATCACGCCGGACGTGGATCCGGAGAACGTCGCCGTGCTCGTCGAGACCGTGCGCGGCTACCGTCCGGGCTAGCGCGCGGCGCGGTCGGCGTCCGCACTCAGGCGGGTTTGCGCAGCTCGTCGCGCAGCGCGCGCCGCAGGATCTTGCCGACGTTGGTCTTCGGCAGCTCGGCGCGAAAGTACAGGTGCTTCGGCACCTTGTAGCCGGTCAGGTTGTGGCGCAGGTGCGCGAGCAGCGCGTCCGCGTCGAGGTCCGGATCCTTCTTCACGACGAACAGCGCGACCGCTTCGCCCGAGTTCTCGTCCGGCACGGCGACCGCGGCCGCCTCCAGCACGCCCGGGTACTCCGCGGCGACGCTCTCGACCTCGTTCGGATACACGTTGAAGCCGGACACGAGGATCATGTCCTTCTTCCGGTCCTCGATGTACACGAATCCCTCGGCGTCCATCCGGCCGACGTCGCCGGTGCGCAGCCAGTCCTCGTAGAAGACCTTCGCCGTTTCGTCCGGCCGATTCCAGTATCCGGCGGTGACCTGCGGGCCGCGCACGCAGATCTCGCCGATCTCGCCGATCGCGAGCTCCCGACCCGCGTCGTCGCGGATCGTGATCTCGGTAGACGCGATCGGCAGGCCGATCGAGCCGTTGAAATCGAGGTTCAGCGGATTGATGGTCGCCGCGGGCGAGGTCTCGGTCAGGCCCCAGGCCTGCTGCAGGATGCAGCCCGTGACCTGCTTCCAGCGCTGCGCGACCACCGCCTGCACCGCCATTCCGCCGCCGAGGCTGATCTTCAGCGAGCTGAAATCGAGTTCCGCGAATCCCGGCGTGTGCAGCAGCGCGTTGAACAGCGTGTTCACGCCGCTGATGAAGAAGAACCGGTGCTTGCGCAGCTCGGCGACGAAGCCCGGGAAGTCGCGCGGATTCGTGATCAGCACGTTGTGCCCGCCGAGGAACGAGAACACGAAGCAGTTCGCGGTCAGCGAGAAGATGTGATACAGGGGCAAGGCGGTGATCACCGCGAGACCCGCGGGTGCCGATTCGCCGTCGAGCGCCGGCCGGAGCCACGCGCTCGCCTGGAGCACGTTCGCGACCAGGTTCCGGTGCGAGAGCACCGCTGCCTTCGCGACGCCGGTCGTGCCGCCGGTGTACTGCAGGAACGCCGGGTCCGATCCGCGGATCCGCGCTCGGACGAACGCGAGTCCGCGGCCGGCCGCGAGCACCGCCTTGAAGCGTAGCGATCCGGGGATCCGCCACGGCGGTACCTGCTTGCGGATCCGGCGCAGCACGAAGTTCACGATCGCGCCTCGCGGCGGCGCGAGCAAGTCGCCGATCGCGGTCACGAGCACCTTCTCGACCGGAACCTTCGGCAGCACCTCGGCGAGCACGTGCGCGAAGTTCTCGACGATCACGATCGCCTTCGCGCCGGAGTCGGTCAGCTGGTGCTCGAGTTCGCGCGCGGTATAGAGCGGATTCGTGTTGACGACGACGAGGCCGGCCCGCAGCGCGCCGAAGAGCGCGATCGGGTACTGGAGCACGTTCGGCATCATCAGTGCGATTCGATCGCCCGGCGCAAGTCCCGAGCGGTTCTGCAGCCATGCGGCGAAGGCTCGCGTGAGCTCGTCGAGGCGTCCGTAAGAGACCGTCGTGCCCATGTTCGTGAACGCGGGCCGATCGCGATGGCGCACGCAGGCTTCCTCGAACGGCTCGACGAGCGACGGGTACCGATCGGGATCGATGTCGGCGGGTACACCGGCCGGATACCGTTTCAGCCAAATTCGGTCCATACCGGCGGGCTCCTCGTTATGATGTACCGCGTGTCGCGTGTATAGCACCGGTGCGCCGGAGCGGCAATCGGTCGCCGGGTCGCGCGCGGGCCCGCTCGCGCGGTGGGCGAATGACGAGCCGAAGGAGCGATCGATGACGAAACTGCGGTGGGCGTTCCTGGTCGCGTGCGCGGCCTTGTCGGGGTGCGTCCTCGGCTACGGTCGCTGCCTGCTCCTGTCGCCGATGCGCACGACGCTCGCCGGCACGCTCGACTTCCACGCCTACGAGGTCGGCGGCGTGGTCGAGCGGGTCGCGGTGCTCACGACCGACCACTCGCAGTACGTCTACGCCCCGGCGGAGAACGACCAGTGCCAGCTCGCGGAGCGCTTTCAGCTGACCGGATGGGGCGAGTATCCGCCCGATCTGCGGAACGGGACACGGGTTCGCGTCTCCGGTTCGCTCGCGGTCGCGACCTCGCCGCACCAGCACACCCACTTCGTGCTGCGCGTGCGCTCGATCGACACCGTGCCGACGCTTGGGAAACCTGCGCCGGCCCATTAGAATCCGCCGCGGGACCTACCCATTCCACAGGGAGACGACTCGTGAAGAACAAATTCGGCATGACTCTGGCCGCGCTGGCGGCGTGTTTCGCGCTCGGCTTGCCCGCCCAGTCGGCGCTCGCGAAGACCCATCTGGTCGCCTGCAAGGACGGCACGCATGCGAAGGCCGGCCGCGGCGCGTGCAGCGGCCACGGCGGTGTCGCGATGGCCGCGTCTCGTGTGATCGCGAAGGAGAAGCCCAAGGCCGAGGTCGAGGCCAAGGCCAAGGCCAAGGCCAAGGCCAAGGCCAAGGAGTCGGCCAAGAAGGTCGAGGCGAAGCCGAAGCACGAGTGGGCGAAGAAGCTCAAGGGGAAGATGGAAGGTCACAAGGCGGCCACGCACGAGGCCGCGAAGACGCCCGCGAAGGCCGGGGCCGCGGGTGCGGCCGGCGCGACCGCGCGGTGCAAGGACGGAACCTACTCGCATGCGAAGACCCATCGGGGCGCCTGCTCCGGCCACGGCGGCGTCGCCGAGTGGATGAAGCACTGAGGTCACGGTCACGCTCGTGGCGCGCGGATCGCTGAGGATCGTGCGGCCCGGGTGAGATTGCACGGCCAGGTCGGACCGGCGGCGCCCGCGGCCCCGGTCCGATCCTCCCCCGTCATTCGCGCAACATCGGCGCGAGGGCTCGCCAGGCATTCGAGAGCAACGGGGCTTGCCCCTGCACGTTCGGGTGGAGTCCGTCCGCCTGCATCAACGCGGGTCGCGTCGCGATCCCCCATAGAAAGAACGGGACGAACGCCACGTGGTCGGCCTTCGCGACCGCGACGAACGCGTGCTGGAACTGCGCGGTGTACTCGGGACCGTAATTCGGCGGCATCCGCATCCCGAGCAGCAGGACCGAGGCGCCCGCCGTGCGCGCGAGGCGCACCATGCGCGCGAGGTTCGCTTGCATCGGTTGCACCGGGAGCGCCCGCAGCCCGTCGTTCCCGCCGAGCTCGAGAATCACGATCCGCGGTCGATGCAGTGCGAGTGCGCGCGGCAGCCGGTCGAGGCCCCCCGCGGTGGTCTCGCCACTGACGCTGGCATTGACGACGCGATATCCGTACCCTAACCGGTCGAGCTTCGCCTGCAGCAGCGCGACCCAGCCCTGGCCGACCGGGATCCCGTAACCGGCGCTGATGCTGTCGCCGAACACCAGGATCGTGCGTGCGGGATGCGCCGCAGCCGAGGCGGCGAACAGTAGACAGACGATCAACCAACGTTTCACGGATCTCCTCCGATGCATCCTGGATCGAACGGCGCGCCGCTCGCGCTCGACGCGATCGGCCTGACGAAGACGGTCGACAGCCCCTCGGGACCGCTCACGATTCTCGCCGATGTCGACCTGCGGGTGCGAGCGGGCGAGACCGTCGCGATCGTCGGTCCTTCGGGAGCCGGCAAGTCGACCTTGCTCGCGCTGGTCGCCGGTCTCGACACCCCGACCCGCGGGCGTGTCGCGATCGCCGGCACGGATCTCGGCCGTCTCGACGAGGATGGTCGGGCGGCGGTGCGCGGCCGGCAGGTCGGCTTCGTGTTCCAGTCGTTCCAGCTGATCCCGTCGCTGACCGCGCTGGAGAACGTGATGCTGCCGCTCGAGCTCGCGGGCGACCCCAACGCCCGTGCGGCGGCGACGGCCGCGCTCACCGAGGTCGGATTGTCGGCGCGTCTCGCGCACTATCCGCGGCAGCTCTCCGGCGGCGAGCAGCAGCGCGTCGCGATCGCGCGGGCCTTCGTCGGCCGACCGCCGCTGCTGTTCGCCGACGAACCCACCGGGAATCTCGATGCCGCGACCGGCCGGCGCATCGCGCAGCTGCTGTTCGAGCTCAATCGCGCGGCCGGCAGCACGCTCGTGCTCGTCACCCACGATCGCGAGCTCGCCGCCCGATGCGATCGGATCGTCGAGCTCGACGCCGGCCGAGTGGTCGGATGACGCGCCGGTCGACCCTGCGCTTTGCGATGCGCGGGCTGTGGCGTGAGCTTCGCTCCGGCGACGCGCTCGTGCTGTTCGGCGCGCTCGCGGTCGCGGTCGCCTCGATGACCGCGGTCGGCTTCTTCACCAGTCGCGTAGCGGCGGGCGTCGCCCGCGAAGCGACCCAGGTGCTCGCGGCGGACCTGCGCCTCGAGTCCGCGAGCCCGATCGCGGCGCGCGTCCTGGCGCGGGCCCGCCGCGACGGCTTGCGCGTCGCGCAGGAGACTTCGTTTCCGACCGCGCTGTTCCACGGCGATCGCAGCCAGCTCGTCGCGGTCAACGCGGTCACGCCCGACTATCCGTTGCGCGGCCGTGTCCGGATCGCGGACGTGCCCTACGGACCCGCGATCGCGACCACCGCGATACCGGCGCGCGGGACCGTCTGGCTCGACTCGCGCACGGCCGCCGTGCTCGGCCTGCGTCCCGGGATGAGCTTGCGGGTCGGCGCGATCCGCCTGCGGTTCACGCGCGTGCTCGCGTTTCGTCCCGATCAGAGCGTCGGTCTGGTGAGCCTCGCGCCGGCGCTGCTGATGAACGCCGCCGACCTGCCGGCGACCACCCTGATCCAGCCCGGCAGTCGGGCGACCTATGCGGCGCTGTTCGCCGGCCCGCCGGCCGCGGTCGCCGCGTACCGGACCGCCCTGCGGGCCCACCCGGACCCGGCGGTCCGGATCCGGGATGCCGCCGAGAACAGCCGCGAGCTCGGCTCCGCGGTCGAGCGCGCCAGCCGCTTCCTGAATCTCGCGAGCCTGTCGGCGGTGCTGCTGGCGGCGGTCGGGGTCGCGATGAGCGCGCGCCGCTGGGCGAGCCGCCGCGTCGACGGCGTCGCATTGATGAAGTGCCTCGGGGCATCGCAACGCTTCGTGCTCGGCGTCGCGCTCGCCGAGCTGGCGGCGATCGGTGCGCTCGCGCTGATCGCCGGAACCCTGGCCGGCGCGATCGCCGAATCGGGGATCGCGTGGCTGCTGCGGAGCCTGGTCGCGCGCGAGCTTCCCGCCGCGTCGGTGCAGCCGATCGCGGTTGCGTTCGCGACCGAGCTCGCGATGCTGCTCGGCGTCGCACTGCCGCCGCTGATCCGGCTGAGGCGGACACCGCCGTTGCGGGTGCTGCGCCGGGACGCGGCGCCACCGCGGCTGCGCCACGGCGTCGTGCCGGCGCTCGCGCTCGTCGCGCTGTTCGCGATCCTCTGGCTGATGGTGCGCGATTCGGCTCTCGTCGTCGATCTGGCGGCCGGCGTCGTCGCGGTCGGCGCCGTGCTCGCCGCCGCCGGCTTCGTGCTGGTGCGCGTGACTCGTCGATTTCGCGGTGGCGTCGGCGTCGCCTGGCGCTACGGCCTCGCGAACGTCTCGCGACGCGGGGTCGCAAGCGTGTTGCAGGTCGTCGCGTTCGGGCTCGGCCTGATGATCCTGCTGCTGCTCGCGGTGGTCCGCGGCGACCTGATGCGCGAGTGGCGCGCGAGCGTCGGCGCGCGCGCGCCGAACGAGTTCCTGATCAACATCCGACCGCAGGACGTGCCGGCGCTGCGTCGCGCGCTCGCGGCGCTCGGCGCCGCCGATACGCCGATGTTTCCGGTGATCCGCGCGCGGATCACCGCGATCGACTCGCGGCCGATCGCGTCGCTGCATTTCGCGGGCGCGCGGGGCCGCGCATTCGCCGAGCGCGAGCAGAACCTCACCTGGTCGGCGGACCTGATGCCCGACAACCGCTTGGTCGCGGGACGGTGGTGGACGCCGGCGGACGAAGGCAAGCCCTGGGTGTCGATCTCGACCGAGTACCGCGACGCGCTGCATCTGAAGCTCGGCGATGCGATCTCGTTCGACGTCGCCGGTGAACCGCTGACGGTGCGCGTCGCGAGCATCCGGCAGGTGCGCTGGGACAGCTTTCGCCCGAATTTCTTCCTGGTGTTCCCGCCGCGCCTGCTCGACGGCGCAGCCGGCACCGAAATCACCAGCGTCTATCTCGATGCCCGCGAACGCCCCGGGCTCGCCGCGCTCGCGCAGCGGTTCCCGACGGTCACCGTGATCGACGTCGACGCGATCCTGGCCCAGGTCCGTACGATCATCGACCGCGCCTCGCTCGCGGTGCAGTACGTGTCGCTGTTCACGCTCGCGGCCGGCGTGATCGTGCTGCTCGCCGCGGTGCAGGCGACCCGCGACGAGCGGCGTCACGAGAGCGCGATCCTGCGCACCCTCGGCGCGAGCCGGTTCACGGTGTTGAGCGGCGTCGCCGCCGAGTTCGTCGCGCTGGGCTCGCTGTCCGGCCTGCTCGGCGCCGCCGGTGCCGCCGCGACCGGTTGGTGGGTCGCGCACCGGCTGTTCGCGCTGCGCTACGCGCCGGACCCGAGACTCTGGTGGTTCGGAATCCTCGGCGGCACGGTGCTGGTCGGGGTCAGCGGCACGCTCGCCGCGCGGCGCGTCGTCGGCGCACCGCCGGCGCAGAGCTTGCGCGCCGAAGGATGAGCGGCCGCCCGCGGGGTGGCGAGCGGCGTCAGCGGACCGACATCGTGAACCACCCGTCGGCGACCGGCCGACCGAGCAGCGGCATCGCCTCGACCCGCACCGCATACTCGCCGGGCTCGAGCGCCGAGGCGTTGAAGGTGATGCGCAGATCCCCGTTGGAGTCCTTCGTGAGCCCGTCGAGCTCGAGCGCGCGTCCTGCCCCGTGCTTGTCGACGGCCAGCCGGAAACGGTCGGCGCGAACGTACCCCATCCGGATGCGCAGCGCGACGAGTCGCGCCGGCGACCGCGCGAGCGCGATGGACGCGGCGCCCGAGTCGGCGCCGCGATCCGGGCTGACCCGGACGATCTGCTCGGACGCCGGGGGGCGCATCGAGCCGTGCGCGAGCCGCGCGCGGGCCTCGGTCAACTGGTCACGCAGCCACGCGCCGTGCGCGGCGGCGGTCCACAGGCCGATCAGGCTCGCGGCGGCGATCGCGCCGAGCGCGATCGGTAGCCAGGACGCCCGCCACCAGCGCACTTGCGGGTCCGCGAGATCCGGTGCGCGACCCGCCGCCTCGAGCAGGCGGAGCGACGCCTGGGTGCGATCGGCCAGGCGCTGCTCGGCGAGGTACTGCGGATGGATCGCGCACCACTGCTCGAACTCGCGCGCGCCCTTGTAGGGCAGGTCGCCGTCGAGATAGCGATCGAGCAGGTGCTGTTCGTCGACGAACGCCCTGGCCAGGCGCGGCCCGTCGGGCGGGGGCTTCGTTGCCGTCGACTCGGTCATTGGAAACACCTCCTGCGGGCGTTCACCCGTCCTCTGCGATGGTCTGCGCGATCACCTTGCACAGTTCCTCGATCGCGGTCGCACGCGTGGTCGACTTGCGCCAGACCGCGCCGACCCGGCGGCTCGGTGCCGGCTTCTGGAACCGCCGGATCGTGAGGCCGCGCTGCGAGGCGACCGGTGAGTCCACCGCGAGTTCCGGGAGCAGGGTGACCCCGAGTCCCGCGATCACCATCTGTCTCAAGGTCTCGAGGCTCGTCGCGCGGAAGTCGTCGGCCTCCCGTGCGCCGACACGGCTGCAGACCTCGAGCGCCTGGTCGCGAAGGCAATGACCGTCCTCGAGCAGCAACAAGGTCTGGCCGCGCAGGTCCTGCGACCGGATCGCCGGCTGCGCGGCGAGCGGGTGGCTGCTCGGCAGCGCGACCGTGAACGCCTCCTCGTACAGCGGCCGCGACTCGAGCCCGTCGGTCGGCGTCGGCAGCGCCAGAATCCCCAGATCGATCTCGCCGTCGCGCAGCAACTTCAGCAGCGGCTCGGTCTGGTACTCGTAGAGCATCAGACCGAGATCCGGGAGCGCCTTGCGGATCCGCCGCATCACCCGCGGCAGCAGGTATGGGCCGATCGTCGGGATCAGCGCGACCTTGAGCTTCCCGGCGAGCGGATCGGCATGATGGCGCGCGAGCGCGACGATCTCGTTGCTCTCGTCGAGGATGCGCCGCGCCCGCTCGACGATCCGCTGTCCGACTTCGGTGAGCTGCACCTGCTTCGGCCGGCGCTCGACCAGTTGGACGCCGAGATAGTCCTCGAGCTTCTTCAGCTGGGCGGAGAGCGTCGGCTGGCTCACGAACGCCTTTTCGGCGGCCTTGCCGAAGTGTCCGGTGTCCGCGAGCGCGACGAGATACTTGAAGTCTTTGAGGTTCATGGTGCGTGCTGCGGCGGCCGCGGCGCCGGAGGCGGCCGGTGCCGTGCCGCGCTGATAGATGCGATGGATTCCAATCATAAAATCCATTGACCCGCTAAATCAATCGAGCGAGCGGACCGTCATCGGTAGAATCCGCAGGGTCCCTATCGGGCGGGTGGCAGCGCCCGCCGGTCTTCGAGGTCGCATCGCGCGCTCATGGCAAACACCCCCCAAACGACGCGGACGTCCGCCGGCGTCGTCGTCGTCAGTCTGGTCGATCGCCGGCCGCGCTTCCTGTTGCTGCGGGCGTACCGCAACTGGGATTTCCCGAAGGGCCTCGTCGAGCCCGGGGAGGAGCCGATCGACGCCGCGGTCCGCGAGGTTCGCGAGGAAACCGCACTCGACGACCTCTCGTTCGACTGGGGCCTGGTCTACCGCGAGACCGGGCCGTACAACCGGGGCAAGATCGCGCGCTACTACATCGCGCGCAGCAAGGAGCGGTCGATCCGCCTGCCGGTCAACCCCGACCTGGGCCATCCGGAGCATCAGGAGGCTGCCTGGGTCGATTACGAGCGGGCGCTCGCGATGGTGTCCTCGCGGCTCCAGCCGGTCGTTCGGTGGGCGTACTCGGTGATCAACCACGGTCCGCCGCCGCCGCGCCCGGGCTGAACGCGGCGATCAGCGCCGGTCGAGCTCAGACCAGCGTGTGGAAGACCTTCTGCACGTCCTCGTCCTGTTCGAGCTTGTCGATCAGCGTGAGGACCTCGGTCGCCTGCTCCTCGGGCAGCTCGGCCGGGGTCTGGCAGATGTATTCGTGCTCGGCCGACAGCGGCGTGATGCCGCGCTTCTCGAGCGCATCCTGCAGCCGGCCGAAGTCGTTGAACGCGCAACGCAGCACCAGTTGCGGTTCGCCTTTCTCTCCGGTGCTCTCGCCCATCTCCTCGAGGCCGTGATCGATCATGTCGAGCTCGAGCTCGTCCTGGTCGCCGACGCCGGCCGGATCGAGGCGGAACACCCCCATCTTCTTGAACTGGAACGCGACGCTGCCGTTGCTGCCGAGATTGCCGCCGTGCTTCGCGAACACGTTGCGCACGTTGCCGACGGTGCGGGTGGGGTTGTCGGTCGCGGCCTCGACCAGCACGGCGACACCGTGCGGCGCATAGCCCTCGTAGAGAATCTCCTGGTAGTTGGCGGCTTCCTTGCCCGAGGCGCGGCGGATCGCCGCATCGGTCTTCTCCTTCGGCATGTTGACCGCGCGCGCATTCTGCAGCACCCGGCGCAGCGCCGGGTTCGACGTCGGATCCGTCCCGCCGGCGCGAACGGCGATCGTGATGTCCTTCGCGATCCGCGTGAACTGCTTCGCCATGCGGTTCCAGCGGGCGAACATCGTGTGCTTGCGAGTCTCGAATATGCGTCCCATGAGGGCAATTTTAGCAAGTGTTCGGTCTCGCGGTGAGACTCACACGACCCGGCCCAGCCGTCCGCCCGCGAGGAAGTCGCGCACGTTGTCCGCCATCATGTCGATGCAGCGCTGCCGCGCCTCGCGCGCCGCCCAGGCGACGTGCGGCGTGACCAGGAGGTTCGGGATCGCGGGGTCGAGCAGCGGGTCGCCGCCCGCCGGCGGCTCGCGCGCGAGCACGTCGATGCCCGCGCCGCCGAGCGCCCCGGCCTTCAGCGCGGCGGCGAGCGCGTGCCCGTCGAGGAGACCGCCGCGCGCGGTATTGATCAGCAGCGCGTCGCGCTTCATGAGTCCGAGCCGCCGCGCGTCGATCATCCCGCGCGTCGCCTCGGTCAGGGGACAGTGCAGCGAGACCACGTCCGCCCGCGCGAGCAGATCGTCGAGGTCGCACCGGTCCGCCTGTGACGGGCCGCCGGGGCGGTTCGCGACGATCACGTGCATTCCGAACGCCCTCGCGACCGAGCCGACGCCGCGGCCGAGTTCTCCCCAGCCGACGATTCCGAGGGTACGACCCGCGAGTTCGCGAATCGGCAGCGAGAGCATCGTGAACTGGGCGCTGCCGGCCCAGGAGCCGTCGACCGCGAGGGCGCGGTATTCGGGCAGGCGCTGCGTCAGGTACAGGATCATCGCCCAGACGTGCTGGACCACCGAGGCCGTGCAGTAGCCGCGAACGTTGCAGACCGCGATGCCGAGCTCGGCCGCGGCCGCGAGATCGACGTTGTCGGTGCCGGTCGCGGCGAGCGCGATCAGGCGCAGCCTGCCGGCGCGCCGCAGGCGCGCGGCGTCGAGCACGAGCTTGTTCAGCAACACCACGTCCACATCGGCGATCGCCGCGTCGATCTGCTCGTCGCCCGTCGCCCCGCGCAGTTCGAGATCGGGCAGCACCGCACGCAGCGGACCCGCGTCGAGGTCGTCTTGGTCGACCGTATCGTAATCCAGGAACACGGCTCGCATGGCAGGATAGAATACCTGCGCCCATTGGAAAGCCAAGGCCGTGCCCGCGCGATGAGAATCACCGCCGTCAGGACGCTCGTGATCGCGAACGTCCTCGTCTACCCCCTGGAGTTCCTCTCGCACGGCGTGCTCGAGATCTGGTTCGCGCTGTGGCCGCTGCAGCCCATCGACGGGATCCGCAATTTCCACCTCTGGCAGATCGTGACCTACGCGTTCCTGCACAGCCGGCAGACGATCCTGCATCTGGGTTTCAACATGTTCGGCCTGTGGATGTTCGGCTCCCAGGTCGAGCGCATCATCGGGCCGCGCCGGCTGTTCGAGGTCTACTTCGCTTCGGTCGTGGCGGCGGCCCTCTCGCAGCTCTTCGTGCCGATGCTGTTCGCGGCGCCGGCCGAGCCGACGATCGGAGCCTCGGGCGGCGTGTTCGGCCTGCTGCTGCTCTATGCGTATCTGTTCCCGCGCAGCAAGGTGATTCCGCTGATACCGCCGATCCCGATGCCCGCCTGGCTGTTCGCCACGCTGTACGCCGGCGTCGAACTGGCGCTCGGCGTGACCGGCACGCAGAGCGGCGTCGCGCACTTCGCGCATCTCGGCGGCATGCTCGGTGCCGCCCTGGTGATCGCCCGCTGGCGGCTGCGACCCGTGCGGACCCGGTTCTAGTCGCGGAAGTTGTCGAACTGCAGCGGGATCCCGAGCTCGGCCTTGCGCAGCAGCGCGATCGCCGCCTGCAGGTCGTCGCGCTTCTTGCCGGTCACGCGAACCTTGTCGCCCTGAATCTGCGCCTGGAGCTTCAGCGACGAGTCCTTGACGACGCGCACCAGCTTCTTGCCGGTGTCGGCGTCGATCCCGTGCTTCAGCACGACTTGCTGTGCGGCGCGGGCGAGATTCACGTCGGGGGTCTGCGGATCGACGCAGGCGACGTCGATTCCGCGCTTCGCGATCTTCAGCTTCAGGATCTCGAGCATCTGTTTGAGCTGGAATTCGCTCGGTGCGGTCATCGTCACGGTGGTCTCGAGCAGGTCGAAGCCGGCCTCCACGCCCTTGAAGTCGAAACGCTGGGCGAGCTCGCGACGCGCCTGGTCCACGGCATTGGTGAGTTCGTGACGGTTGATCTGCGACACGACGTCGAACGAGGGCATCGCGGATCTCCGGGGGAACGACCGCTCAACGATACCCGCGCGCCTGCAGCGTGAAAAGCCGGGCATAGCGGCCGTCGAGGCGCATCAGGTCCTCGTGAGAGCCGCGCTCGACGATCCGTCCCGCCTCGAGCACGAGGATCTGGTCGGCCATCCGCACGGTGGAGAAGCGGTGCGAGATCACGATCGCGATCCGCCGCCGGGTCAATGCGCGGAAGTGCTCGAACACCTGGGCTTCCGCGCCCGCGTCGATCGCGGCGGTGGGTTCGTCGAGCACGAGGATGTCGGCGTCCTTGCGCATGAACGCCCGCGCGAGCGCGATCTTCTGCCATTGCCCGCCCGAGAGCTCGCGGCCATCGTCGAACCATTTGCCGAGCTGGGTGTGGTAGCCGCCGGGGAGCTGGTCGACGAATTCCGCCGCGAGACCCTGGGTGGCCGCTTCGCGCCATCGGGATTCGTCCTCGAACGCCCGTTCGTCGCCGGCGCCGATGTTCTCGCCGACCCGCATCTGGTAGCGCGCGAAATCCTGGAAGATCACGCCGATCCGCCGGCGCAGCGTCTGCTCGTCCCACTCGGCGAGGTCCCGCCCGTCGAGCAGTATCCGTCCGCGCGTCGGCCGGTACAGTCGCGTGAGCAGCTTGATCAGCGTCGTCTTGCCGGACCCGTTCTCGCCAACCAGGGCGAGGCTCTCGCCCGGGCGCACGTGCAGGTCGACCCCCTGCAGCGCCGGCCGCGACTCGCCGGGATAGACGAAATCGACCCCCTCGAAGCGCACCCCGTCGCCGGGCGCGGGACCGTCCTGCGCGCGGCCTCCGGGCTCGGCGACCGGTTGCTCGAGATACTCGAAGAGGGTCGACAGGTACAGGTTGTCCTCGTACATCCCGCTGATCGCCGAGAGCGCCGCGCCGACCGCGGTCTGGCCCTGACGGAACAGCGCGAGATACATCGTCATCTGCCCGAGGGTGATCGCTCCGCCGACGGTCTCCGCGGCGATCCACGCGTAGCCGCCGTAGAGCGCGGCGGTTCCGAGGAGTCCGAGGACGAGTCCCCAGGCGTCGCGGCGGATCGACAGATTCCGGTCGGCGACGTAGAGCCGGTCGAAGATCCGCCGGTACCGCTCGAGCAGGCGCTCGCCGAGACCGAACAGCTTGACTTCCTTCGCGTGGTCCTCGCGGGCCAGCACCGATTCGAGATACATCTGCATCCGCGTTTCCGGCACACGCCAGCGGAACAGTCGAAACGCCTCGCCCGAGAAGCGCGCTTCGGCGAAGAATGCCGGCAATCCGGCCGCGGCGAGCAGCGCCACGGCCCACGGCGAGAACTTGATCAGCAGGCCGCCGAACGAGACCAGCGAGACCGCGTTCTGGATCAGCCCGAAGGTGCGCATCACCAGGCTCAAGGGACGATTCGAGGCTTCGCGCCGCGCGCGGGTCAGCTTGTCGTAGAACTGCGAGTCCTCGAACTGCGCGAGTTCGAGCGTCAGCGCCTTGTCGAGGATCATCACGTTCACTCGCTGACCGAGCTGCGCGCGCAACAGCGATTGCGCGAGCGACAGACCACGGGCAGCGGCCGCGGAGACGGCGACGCACAGCGCCTCGAGACCGACGTAGGTCCACACCCGGGCGAGCTCGAACGTGCCACGGTGCCGGTGGATCTCGGCCGCGTGAACCACCGCATCGACGATCAGTGAGCCGACGTACGCGATCGCCGCGGGCAGGAGGCCGGCGACGGCGGTGAGCGCGATCAGTGCGATCGACAGGCCGCGGTTCGTCGTCCACACGAGCGCGAGCGCGCGGCGCCCGTACCCGAAGACGCCGAGAAAACCGCGCCGAAGCGCGCCTTCGCCGGTATCCGGCGGCGTGAACCGTCTGCTTCTCGCGATCGCTCGTCCCTCGTTCCCGCCGCGCGACTATACTATCGAACCGATCCCGGAATGGTGGAACCGCGGTGAAATTCAAGTCCCTGCTTGATCGATGGAAGAAGGCGTCGGCGCCGGTGCTCACCGCCGAGGCGTATCCGGTGCACCTGACCCTCGACGATGCCTCCCGGCTCCACGCGCTCGCGGAGCTCTTTCCCGGATTTCCGATCGAGAGCCTCCTGACCGATTTGCTGCACGCCGCGCTCGACGAAGTGGCCGCGTCGATGCCTTACGAGCCGGGCCCGAAGGTGATCTCCCGCGACGACCAAGGCGATCCGGTCTACGAGGACGTCGGGCTGACGCCGCGCTTCGTGGAGGCGAGCCGTCGATACAAGAAGGATCTCGAGGCCGCGGCAAAGCGAGCCAGGTCGCCGCGACCGTCTTGACGCTGGCCTCGGATCGCGGCGATACTGACTCCTATGAGCGACGCGCGACACGATTCTTTCGCCCGGTGGTGGTGGCGTAGCCCGTCGTAAGGAGAGGGCCTGGCCGGTATCGCTCAACACCTTCAAGTCTTTCGGTCGATCACCAGAACCCATCTCCGACGTAGCCGGTGATGGGTTTTTTGTTGCCCATGGAATTCGCTGCGGGACATCGCACATGCAAGCGCCTTTCGACATCGCCGCCGATCTCGACACGCCGGTTTCGGCGTATCTGAAGCTCGCGCCGTTCCGCCCCCGCTTCCTGCTCGAGAGCGTCGAGGGCGGAGAGCGCCTGGCGCGCTATTCGTTCATCGGCTTCGGGGACTGCCTGGAGGTGCGCATCGATGCGGGCGGCGCCACGATCGGTGACGCTCGCGCGCCGCGTCCGCGCTCCCGGCGGGAATTCCTCGATACCCTGCGCGCCGCGCTCGCCGCAGCGCCTCAGCCGCAGCCCGAACTGCCGGGCGTTCCGCTGTCCGGAGGGCTCGTCGGCTATACCGCCTACGACGCGGTTCGCTATTTCGAGCACTTGCCGGGCCGCCGCCTCGACGCGACCGTCGTGCCGCATGCGCACTACGTCGCGCCGCGATCCCTGCTCGTCTTCGATCATCTGACGCGCGGCGTCGCGCTGTTGCACGACGGCAGCGAGTCGCAGCGCCAAGCCCTGCGGCGCGAGGTCGTCGCCGCATTGCGTGGCGCGGTGCCGACCGCGCGTGCCGGCGGCCGCTTCGCGCCGGCGACGCCGTCCTTGAGCGAGGCCGCGCACGCGGATGGCGTCCGACGCGCGCAGGAGCACATTGCGGCCGGCGACGTGTACCAGCTGGTCCTGTCCTCGCGCTTCGAGGGCGAGTGCTCGCTGTCGCCGTTCGAGGTGTACCGGGCACTGCGACTGCTCAATCCCTCGCCCTACATGTTTTTCTGCGAACTCGGCGAGCTCACGGTCGTCGGATCCTCGCCCGAGGCGCTCGTGAAGCTCCATCGGGGCGCCGCGCAGCTGCGCCCGATCGCGGGCTCCCGGCCGCGCGGCGACGATCCGGCGCGCGACGCCGCGCTCGAGGCGGAACTGCGGGCCGATCCGAAGGAGAACGCCGAGCACGTGATGCTCGTCGATCTCGCGCGCAACGATCTCGGACGGGTTGCGGTCGCGGGCACCGTCGCGGTCGATCCGTATCGCGTGATCGAGCGCTACAGCCACGTGATGCACATCGTCAGCGGCGTCGGCGGGCGGCTCGCGCCAGGCAACGACGCGTTCGATCTGTTTGCGGCGACGTTCCCGGCGGGAACCCTGGTCGGCGCACCGAAGGTGCGGGCGATGCAGATCATCGACCAGCTCGAGCCGGTCGGCCGCGAGCTCTACGGCGGCACCGTCGGCTACTTCGGCCGGCAAGGCGCCATGGA
>JAGWPU010000046.1 GCA_028870355.1 Gammaproteobacteria bacterium
TCTTGTCGCCGCCGCGCGAGAAGCGGCTGGTGCCATCGGGCATAACGCCCTGGCCCTGGGTGGCGCGGATCGCCACGCACACGTTGGTCTTACCCGATAGGCAATATTCGCACTGGCGGCATTCGGGCGTGTAGAGGGGGATCACGTGATCGCCCTTCTTCACCGACGTCACGCCGGGACCGACGTCGACGACGATGCCGGCGCCCTCGTGGCCGAGGATCGCGGGGAACAAGCCCTCGGGATCGGCACCGGAGCGCGTGAATTCGTCGGTGTGACAGATGCCGGTCGCCTTGATCTCGACCAGCACTTCGCCAGCCTTGGGGCCGTCGAGATCGACGGTGATCACTTCGAGCGGCTTGCCCGCGGCGACCGCGACGGCGGCTTTCGTCTTCATGCAGGGATCCTCGTGGATGGACTGCCGCTACCCTAAAACAACCCGCGGCGACATGGAAGCCGCCGCTCACGCCGGTCGCCGGTCCTCGAAACGCAAAACGCCCCGCCAGCGGTGCTGACGGGGCGTCGATCGGTGTCGAACCGCGGCGTCACGGGGACGCGCGCGGCATCGAAGTCGGCGTTACTTCTTTTCCGACTTCTTCTCGACCTTCTTGGCGGCCTTCTTGGCAGCCTTCTTCATCTTCTTGTGATGCCACTTCTTGTGGTGCATCGCCTTCTTCATCTTGTGGTGCTTGACGTGATGCACCACGTGCTTCGTTTCCTTCTTGGTCGCGGTCGCGGCCGGAGCGGCGCCCTGGGCCGAGGCGAGCGGCGCGATCGCCAGCGAACCGGCGGCCAGCCCCATCGCCATCACCGCGCTCAACATCATGCTAGTGGACTTCTTCATGTTCAGCTCCAGAGTGAGTTTTCTAAACCAGGGACGAGAATACGCGGTCCGCATCCGAATCCACGGATATGAAGATCATTTCACCTGGGTGCCGGGATTCCCCGTAGGCGCCGGCCCCGAAAGATTAAGACTGGTTCACGTTGCGTGCTTTCGTCGGCGTTTTGGCTTCTTCGTCACGGTCGCCGCTCGCAGTTGGCGGACCAGGTACGCGACGATCGCGACGTTGATCGCGACGACCGCCGCCTTGCCGAGGCCCGGCGCCGCGGCGAGCCGCCAGACCTCGAACGGGATCAGCGAGCCGGTGATCACGATCGTGAGCCATTCCGCCCAGCGGCGCCGCATCCACAGCCCGCCCCCCTCGACCGCGAACACGGCCGCATACGCGAGCGTGACCCAGCCGAGCGCCTGGACGCGCGCCGCGCTGAGGCCGCTGAACCACATGAGCAGCGAGACGACCGCCTTGTGCTCGGGTCCCGACCGCAGCGTCGAGGCCCAGGTGAAGAGCCGCGCGAGCACCGACGCGTCGCGCAGCTTCAGCTCCCCATACGCCGCCGCGAGCAGCAGCGCGACTTTCAGGATCTTGTAGACCGCGATCGCTCGCAGGAATCCGAAGCGCGGCACCGCTGGGGACGACTTCATCGCGCGACGCGGTCAGGCCGGATTCTCGAGATTGAACACCGCGTTCCCGTCGTCGTACGCGAACGCCTCCGCGTAGCGCCCCCAGTGCACGACCGCGCGCAGGGTATCCTCGGCGTCCTCTTCGCTCATGAAGTCTTCGAGTTCGTCGATGAACCGGCTCTTGCGGGCCGAGTGCGACGCCCGCTCGTCGAGCACGCGCCGGATGTGTGCCGCGAGCGGCACGTAGGCGAGCAGGTGGCGCCGGTAGACGCGCTTGCGCTCGTCGATGTCCGACTGTGCGAACGCGATCCCGTCCGACGTGAGCTTCAGATCGCCCCCCTCGAGCTCCGCGAACCGCATCATCTGCAACGTCTCGGCGACCGGGAACAGTTCGTCGATCTCCATCTGCAGGTCGGATGCGATCTTCGGCAGGTCGGCCGTCCCGTTGAACGGCGCTGCGGCGACCGCTTCGATCAGGCCCGCCTGAGCGTTCGAGGACACCGGCGGCAGCACGCTGCCGATCCCGAGTCCGGGGAACCGTTCCTGCCGGCCGGCCGCCGCGCTCTGCTCGGTCCGCGCGGTCATCGCGACGTAGATCCGTTCGACGAGCTCACGGAAGCTCGGATCGAGGCGGTTGCGCGGCTGCGTCAATCCAACCCGGATCTCGGAGAGGATCCGTCCCGGATTGCTGCCGAACACCAGGATGCGGTCGCACATCAGCACGGCTTCCTCGATGTTGTGCGTGACCAGCACGACCCCCTTGATCGGCATGCGCCCCTCGGACCATAGATCCAGGAAATCCGTGCGCAGCGTCTCCGCGGTCAACACGTCGAGCGCGGAGAACGGCTCGTCCATCAGCAGGATGTTCGGGTGCACGACCAGCGCCCGCGCGAAACCGACGCGCTGGCGCATCCCGCCCGAGAGCTCGCGCGGATAGGCGGACTCGAACCCGTCGAGTCCGATCAGATCGATCGCCGCCAGCGACCGCTGGCGGATCTCGGCCTTCGCCAGGCGCTGCGCCTCCAGGCCGAGCGCGACGTTCTCGAACACCGTGAGCCACGGGAACAGCGCGAAGCTCTGGAACACCATCGCGATGCCCGGCGGCGGGCCGAAAATCGGCTGCCCGAGGTACCGGAGCTCCCCGGCGGTCGGTTCGGTGAGTCCCGCAATCAGCCGCAGCAACGTGGACTTGCCGGAACCGGAGCGGCCGAGCAAGCCGACGATCTCCCCCTCGTTGACCTCGAGGTTCATCCCGTCGAGCACGAGGAGTTCGCCCCCGTCCGGCTTCGGGAACGCCTTGCGAACGCCGGTGCACGTCAGTAGCCGCGGTGTGACGTTCATCTCGTACCGTCTTCAGTTCAGCCGAAATCGCCGTTCGGCGTAGTAGTACAACGGTCGCCAGAACAGCCGGTTGAGAGCGACCACGAACAAGCTCATCACGCCGACGCCGAGCACGATCCGGTTGAAGCGCCCCGCGGCGGTCGCGTTCGCGATGTAGGAACCGAGGCCCTGCGCCTCGATCCGGGTGTGTCCCCAGTTCACGAGTTCGGCGACCTGCGCGGCGTTCCACGACCCGCCCGACGCGGTGATCGCGCCGGTCACGTAGTACGGCAGCACGCCCGGCAGCGCCACCTTGCGCCACCAGAGCCAGCCCTTGACGCCGAGATTCGCGGAGACCTGGCGAAGCTCCGTCGGCAGCGCCGCGGCGCCGGCGATCACGTTGAACAGGATATACCACTGCGTGCCGAGGATCATCAGTGGGCTCAGCCAGATGTCGGGCCGCAGGCGCCACACGACGATCGCGTAGATCGCGATCGGGAACAACAGATTCGCCGGAAACGCGGCCATGAACTGCGCGATCGGCTGGACGATCTCGGCGACCCGGGGCCGCAGTCCGACCCAGATCCCGATCGGCACCCAGACGAGGCTCGCGAGCACGATCAGCACGAACACCCGGATCATCGTCAGCACCGCGAGCCCGACGACGTGCACGAACTCGGCCGGGTCCGTGTGCGCGACCAGATCGGTCGCGATCCGCCAGACGCCGATCGCGACCAGCGTCGCGACGATCCCGACCCAGACCCGGTCCTGGCTGCGGCTCCGGCGCACCGCGGCCACGTCGGGCGGCCGCGGGTCCTCGCGGCGCACCGCGCGGCTCGTCCACAGCACCGTCGCGTGGAACGCGAGCTTCGCGGCCTGGATCAGCCGCGACCGGCGCATCATCGTGAGCGCCCAGGAGTGCGGCTCGTGCGCGCCGGGCTCCTGTTCGACCCGGAAGCGGTCGACCCAGGCGACCAGCGGGCGGAACAGCAGCTGGTCGTACGCGAGGATCACGAGGAACATCGTCAGGATCGCCCAGCCGATCGCGGTCAGGTCGCGCCGCTCGATCGCGAGCGCGATGTACGATCCGACGCCCGGCAAGGTCACGCTGGTGCGTCCGACGCTGATGGACTCCGACGCGACGACGAAGAACCAGCCGCCCGACATCGACATCATCATGTTCCACACGAGCGCCGGCAGGCCGAAGGGGACCTCGAGCTGCCAGAATCTCATCCACGGCGACAGCCGGAACGACTCCGCCGCCTCCGTGAGCTCCGTCGGCACGGTGCGCAGCGACTGATAGAAACTGAACGCCATGTTCCAGGCTTGGCTGGTGAAAATCGCAAAGATCGAGGCGAA
>JAGWPU010000047.1 GCA_028870355.1 Gammaproteobacteria bacterium
GGATTCGGCACACTTCCGCTTGGTCGCGCTCGATCGACGCGACCGCCGGCGCGGCGCCGGCATCGGGCGGCGCCGCGTGCAGCGTTTCGCGGTCGAGCGCCGCGATCAACGCACGGACCCCGCCGGGTTGGATCGCGACCGTCTCGACGACCGGGCACCCGAGTTCCTTCGCGAGGCGCGCCGCGTCGATCCGGATGCCTTTGCGGCGGGCGACGTCGATCATGTTGAGTGCGACGATCATCGGGAGGCCGAGGCGTCGCAGGCCGAGCACGAGGCGCAGATTCTGTCGCAGGTTCGTCGCATCGGTGACGCACACGAGGAGATCGGGCCGCGACTCGCCGTCGCGCCGGCCGAGCAGGACGTCGGTGGTCACGTGTTCGTCCGGGGTCAGCGGATCCAGGCTGTACGCGCCCGGTAGATCGACGACGCGAATCCGTCGCCCCGAGGGCGCCGCGAATCCGCCCTCCTTGCGCTCGATGGTCGCGCCGGCGTAGTTCGCGACCTTCTGCCGGCTGCCGGTCAGGCGGTTGAACAACGCGCTCTTGCCGCAGTTCGGATTCCCGACCAGCGCGACCACGGGGCCGTCCCGCTCGCCGAACGCGCCGCCCACGGCGTCAGTCACCCGCCGACGCGTCGGGAACCACCCGGATGCACGCGGCCTCGACCCGACGCAACGCAAACGTTCCGGTCCCCACGCGCACCGCGATCGGCTCGCGCGCGATCGGGCCACGCGCCACGATCCACACGCGCTCCCCCGGCAGGAAGCCGAGTTCACGGAGGCGATGCGCGATCTCGGCAGGAACGCTCGGGCCTTCGGGGCGGACCGCGACCACTCGCGCGCGCACCCCCGGCCGCAAATCCGCGAGCGCGAGCGCGGCGTCCCCGCGCTCTGGCGAATCGATCGATGCGGCCGCGTCGTCCATCGGCCGAGATTCTAAATGAGAATACGTCGCATTTCCATTCACCCGGACGGGATCCCTGCGCCGCACACCCCCGCCCCGGTTATTGCGTCGCATCATCGGGTTGCCATGACCGAGCTTCGCGCGGTTCCTGATACTCTTTGCCGGGCATACGATGGAACGAGGGGGTCTGCCGATGCCGACGATATTCGAGAAGATCATCGCCGGAGAGCTGCCTGCGACAATCGTGCATCGCGACGACCAGGTCGTCGCATTCCACGACATCCGACCGGCCGCGCCGGTCCACGTGCTGATCGTCCCGCGCAAGCCGATCCCGACGGTCGACGATGTCACCGACGAGGATCAGCCCTTGATGGGGCACATGGTGCTGGTCGCCCGCGACCTCGCCCGCCAGCTCGGCGTCGCGCAGAGTGGCTACCGACTGATCTTCAATTGCAATGCGCACGGCGGTCAGGAGGTGTACCACCTGCACCTGCACCTGATCGGTGGCCGACCGCTCGGACGGATGATCGCGCAGACCTGAATGCTCGAGGAACAGCCGATGTCGAAAAAGAAAAAGACGACCCGCCCGCGATCGACCCCCCCGGCACCCTCCGCACGTCGGACGCGGCGTGCCACGTCGCGAGCCGCGGCAAAACCGGCGTCGGTGAAAAAGGCGCCGGCCCCGAAGCCCACCGCGAAGTCGACCGCGAAGTCGACTGCCAAGGCGGCTGCGAGGACCGCGGCGAAGCCGTCCGCGACCGCGCCGTCGGCTCGAGCAGCCGGCGACACCGCCGCGCGCCGCGGGCTGTATCCCGCGATCGAGCCGTACCGGCGCGGCTACCTGCGCGTCTCGGAACTGCACGAGCTCCATTTCGAGGAATGCGGCAACCCGGCCGGCAAGCCCGCCGTGTTCCTGCACGGCGGGCCGGGCGCGGGCGCGGATGCCCGCGCTCGCCAATTCTTCGACCCGCGCCACTATCGCATCGTGGTGTTCGACCAGCGCGGCTGCGGGCGGAGCCGCCCGAGCGCGAACCTGGTCGAGAACACGACCTGGCATCTGGTGGCCGACATCGAACGCCTGCGCAAGCACCTCGGGATCGATCGGTGGCTGGTGTTCGGAGGCTCCTGGGGCAGCACGCTCGCGCTCGCCTATGCCGAGACGCACCCGGAGCGGGTCACCGAACTCGTGCTGCGCGGGATCTTCCTGCTGCGCCAGGTTGAGATTCGCTGGATGTACCAGCAAGGGGCCTCGGCGATCTTCCCCGACCGCTGGGAGGCGTACCGCGACGCGATACCGGAAGACGAACGCGACGATTTCCTCGGCGCCTACCATCGCCGCCTGACCGGCACCGATCACCGCGCGGCGGTCGCCGCGGCGCGCGCCTGGTCGGTCTGGGAGGCCTCGACGAGTTTCCTGCGCAGCAACGCCGACAACATCGCCCGCTGGTCGGAGGCCGAGTTCGCGCTCGCGATCGCCCGGATCGAGTGCCACTATTTCGTCAATCGCGGCTTCCTGCGCAGCGAATCCCAGCTGCTCGACGACGTCGCGAGGATCCGGCACGTGCCGGCGACGATCGTGCAAGGCCGGTACGACGTCGTCTGCCCCGCGACGAGCGCGTGGGATCTGCACCGCGCGTGGCCCGAAGCGGACCTGCGGATCGTCGCGGATGCCGGGCACTCCGCGTTCGAACCGGGAATCATCCACGAACTCGTGCTGGCGACGGATCGCTATCGAGGCCGCTGAGGCGCGTGGCTCGCGCTCGCCGCTCGACGAGCGAATCCCGTATGATCCTCGCGCGAACCGCGCTGCGGTAGGGGAGAGATCGTCTGGAAATCGGGGAAGGGACGCGCCAGTCCGACCGGGATGACGCCCAGCTTCGCGCGCTGGGCTACGAATCGCACTTCGACCGAACGATGTCGAAGTGGGAGAACTTCTCGCTTGGCTTCACTTACCTCTCGCCGGTCGTCGGCGTCTACACGATCTTCGCGAGCGCGTTCGCTGCGGGTGGGCCGCCGATGTGGTGGACCTACGTGCTCGTCGGCATCGGCCAGTGGCTCGTGAGCCTCGTGTTCGGCGAGATCGTCTCCCAGTTCCCGATCTCCGGTGGCTTGTATCCCTGGGCGCGCCGGCTGGTCGGCAAGCGCTGGGCCTGGATGGCCGGCTGGGTCTACGGCTGGGCGCTGTGCTGCACGATGGCCGGCGTCGCGACCGGCGCGGCGCCCTTCGTCGCGCAGGCGTTCGGTCTCGCGGTCACTCCGGCCGCCGCGACCGCGATCGCGCTCGTGCTGCTCGCGGCGACGACCGCGCTGAACCTGAGCGGCACCCGGCTGCTCGCGCGCGTGGCACTGATCGGCTTCGTCTGCGAACTGGTCGGCGCCCTCGTGGTGGGCGGCTACTTGATGCTGTTCGCGCGGCACCAGCCGCTGTCGATCCTGCTTGATACGCACTTCGTCGCGCCGCATGGACCCTATTGGCCGGCGTTCCTCGCGTCCTCGCTCGCGGCGATGTTCTGCTACTACGGCTTCGAGGCCTGCGGCGACGTCGCCGAGGAGACGCCGGACGCGAGTCGGATGATTCCGAAGGCGATGCGCATGACGATCTACATCGGGGGGGCGGCCGCCTGCTGGGTCTGCCTCGCGTTCGTGCTCGCGATCCCGAACGTGCCGGCGGCGATCTCCGGCGCGGATCCGGATCCCATCGCGACCTTGCTGCGGCTCGCGATGGGGGATACCGGGTTCCGGGCCGTGATCGGCGTGGTGCTGATCTCGTTCGTGTCGTGCCTGCTCAGCCTGCAGGCCGCGGCGAGCCGGTTGATCTATGCGTACGCGCGCGACCGGATGATCGCCGGCAGCGGCTTCCTTGGCCGGCTCTCCCCCGGGAGGCACGTGCCCTCGAACGCGCTGCTCGTGATGGGTGCGATCCCGGCGTTGATCGCGCTCACCGGGCTCTGGCTGCAGGACGCGATCGCGACGATCATCAGCTTCGCGGCGATCGGCATCTACGTCGCGTTCCAGATGATCGTGCTCGGTGCGCTGTTCGCGCGCAGCCGCGGCTGGCGTCCGTCCGGACCGTTCCGCCTCGGACGCAAGGGCTGGATCGTGAACGCGCTCGCGCTCGCGTACGGCGTCTCGGCGATCGCGAACATCCTGTGGCCGCGAAATCCAGCGCAACCGTGGTACGCGAACTACGCGATGATCGTCACCACGATCGGCGTGCTCGCGCTCGGTCTGCTCTACATGGTCACCGCGCGTCCGTACGAGCACGGTACCGCACCGGCGGGCGATGCCCACCGGTTGAGTTCGCAGACGCCCTGAAGGCGAGCCTGAACGACCCGAGCGCCGCCGTGGGCAGCGGCGTCTGCAGCGCAACGGCGACTCGACTGCGTGTGCCCGAGGCCGGTTCGAGTTGAAAATTATTTCATTGACAGTGAGAAAGAGTACGCC
>JAGWPU010000008.1 GCA_028870355.1 Gammaproteobacteria bacterium
CGCCCGCGGCGATCGCACCGGCCGCCTCGACGCCCGCCGGCCCCGGCCCGGCGCCGGCTCCGCAGCCGCCGGCGCAGGCGCCACGCACCTATCCGCTCGAGAATCAGTCGGCCGCGTCGACGCCGCCCCAGACGTAGGCGTCCATCGACAGCACGCCATAGGTCACGCCGCCGTCGAGGCGGCGTGCGGTCTCGGCGACGTTCGCGGCGCCGGCGGCGAACGGCAAGGGCAGGTAATGATCCTCGGTCGGGTGGGCGCGCTCGGCCTGCGGCGCCCGCCGCCGGTAATCGACCAGCGCATCGTGGTCGCCGGCGCCGATCGCGGCGGCGATCCACTCGGCGAACGCGCGCACGTACTCGGCCGCCGGCGCTCCCGGCGGCTGCAGGTCGTACAGATTGTGCGTGAGGCTCCCGGAGCCGACCAGGAGCACGC
Organism: Gammaproteobacteria bacterium; assembly: GCA_028870355.1. Classification (GTDB taxonomy): domain Bacteria; phylum Pseudomonadota; class Gammaproteobacteria; order Steroidobacterales; family Steroidobacteraceae; genus Bog-1198. Next base: position 433 of record JAGWPU010000008.1, read on the forward strand.
CGCGCTCACGCAGCGGCGCGAGCGCCCGACCGAGCGCGAACGCCCCCCGCGGATCGAGATCCACCGGCATCGACACCTGCAGCACCGGTCGATCGGCGGCGGGGAACAGATGCATCAGCGGGACCCAGGCCCCGTGATCGAGGCCGCGCTGCGGATCGAGATCGGCGCCGATTCCGGCCGCGGCGAGCCGGTCGCGGACCTCGATCGCGAGCGCCGGTGCGCCCGCCACGGGATACTGCAACCGGTACAGCGCGGGGTCGAACCCGCCGAAATCGTGGATCGTCGCCGGCGTCGCGACGCTCGTGATCGCGAGCGCGCGCGTCATCCAGTGCGGCGAGAGCACCACGACGGCCTCGACGCGATCCGCGAGCCCGGCACCGATCGCGCGCAGCCGCGATCCGGGCTCCCCGGGCTCGAGCGCGAACGTCGGTGCGCCGTGGGAGACGAAGAGGACGGGGAGCGCGGCCATGGGTGCCAGCGGTCTACGACCGCGGTCGCGACGAGGTTTCGCGTCGCTGCGAATCCATCACCACATCCCGCCGAGCGCGACCGTGATCGCCTCGCCGTTGACCCCGCCGGCCGCGTCGCTGCACAGGAACGCGATCACCTCGGCGACCTCGCGCGGTTCGAGCACGCGATTGCGCGGATAGATCGCCGCCCGCTCGCTCCAGACCTGCTCGACGCTGATCCCGCGCCGCTCGGCCTCGGTCTTCGCCGAGCGCTCGGCCATCTCGGTCTTGACCCAGCCGGGCAGCACCGCGTTCGAGGTCACGCCGAACGGACCCGCATCCTGCGCGACCGCGCGCGCGAGGCCGATCACGCCGTGCTTCGAGGCGGTGTACGCGCTGCCCGAACGTTCGGCCTTCTCGCCGGCGGTCGAGCTCGTGAACACGAGCCGACCGTAGCCGCGCTCGCACATCCCGCCGACCGTGAGGCGGGCGAGCTCGAACGGCCCGTCGAGGTTGATGCGCATCGTCTCGCGCCAGACGGCCGGATCCTGCTCCCAGACGAGCCGCTCGTGCGCCGAGCCGATCCCGTGGTTCACGACCAGCAGGTCGATCGGCCCGAGACGCCGCTCGGTCTCGTGCACCGCGTGCGCGCAACCCTCCGGCGTCCCGAGATCGGCCGCGACGTAATCCACACCGACGCCCGAGAGCTCGGCGGCGCTGCGCGAGGTGATCATCACGCGCGCGCCCGCCTGCGCGAGCAGCAACGCCGCCTCGCGACCGATCCCGCGCCCGCCCCCGGTCACCAGGGCCACTCGTGCTTTCATCCGATCGTCCTCCTCGCCACGACGTCGGCATCCTCTCACAATCGCGGACGATGTCGAGCGGGAGCGGTTACACTCGGACGTGGGCGCCGAAGCGGCGCCGTCCACCGCGCGATCGAGGAGCCCGTCGAATGATCACTGTGCGCAAGCTGCTCGCCCTGTTCGGAATGACCCTCGTCCTGGGGTCCTGGAGTCACGCCGCGCTCGCCGCCGATCGCGCCGCGCAACTCGCGGCGCTGCACGCCGCGGACGACGCCTGGGTCGTCGCCTACAACGCCGGCCGGGTCGAGCCGATCGTGCGGCTCTACGACCGGGACGCCGTGGTCTTCGCGCCCGGCCTGCGGCCGCTGCGCGGTCGGGCCGCGATCCGCGCGTACCTCACGAAGGACGATGCGGAGTTCGTCCGCAACGGCCTGGTGTACGTGCTGGACGGGAAGCGCGACGGCGCGGTCTCGGGTCGGCTCGGCTGGGTATCGGGCAATTACCTCGTGAAGGACAAGACCGGCCGCATCGTCGACCGCGGCTGGTACTTCTCGGTCTCGCGCCTCGAGCACGGCCAATGGCGGTACGTGCGCGACACCTGGAACTCCGACCCGACGGGCGCGGCGCACTGAGCGCCGCGCGCCGGGTGCCCTGGATCCGCCGCACCCGCCACCCGCCGGCGACCGTGGTGCGCAGGCGGCGCGCACCGTGCCGGCGGATCGCCCGCTGCAACTCCCCATTGTGTTGTCATGATCCCACTCAAGTAGTATAAGTGTGGGATGAAGACAAAAACCTCCTTGACCCTGTCCGAGGACCTTGTTGCCAGTATCGACAAGCTGGCGGGCACGAAGGTCTCCCGCTCTGCCTATATCGAGCAGATTCTCCGCGAATTCGTCGACCGTCGCGCTCAGGCTCGGAAGGACGCGCGGGAAACCGCATCAATCAATCGCCACTCGGCACAGCTCAATGCTGAGATGACCGATGCGCTTTCCTTTCAAGCCAATCTGGCGGACGAATGAAGCGCGGCGAGTTGTACCGGGTACGCAGACCACCCGGTGACCCGAAACCCGCCCGCGTCTTTGTGGTCGTCAGCCGCCAGCCACTGATCGACTCGACGTTCTCGACCGTAGTCTGCGCTCCGGTCTTCACCCAGTATCATGGCCTGCCCACCCAAGTTTCCGTAGGTACCGCCGAAGGCCTCAAGCACGAGAGCGGGATCCAATGCGATGGTCTGATGAGCCTTGAAAAGTCCAGACTGACCGACTACGTCGGCGAGTTGACGTTCGACAAGCTGCGCGAACTCGATGACGCGCTTCTCGTCGCGCTCGCCCTGCCGGTCAGGAGGCAGACGTCCCTATAGTCGTCGCGCGGTCTTTGGCGTTGGTGCGGAGGGTATGCACCAAGCGGCCGACCATGAAGAGCCGCCTTTCCGCGGCACCTTCGGCACAATGTAGAACAGAGCCATCCCCAAGAGCACCCCGATGAGCGGGACGCCAACAGCACCCGTTATCGATGCGAGTGCTCTCGACGGCTGCCCATTCACGAGAACATGCCCGTGCGATGCGATGTCGAAAACGATGGCTATCGACACGCATCCGGAGAGGATGGCCATCGCGAGCCCCGCATAGCGGAACCAAAGGCCAGGAATACGAAGTATTGAGGCGCTTTCCACCGTAGCCGAAACCGGAGCGTTCGACCCTCTTGCCACGACGATTCCAGGTTACGAGACCTTCGCCGCGGACCATCCTGCGGCTCGGTAGGCGGTAGATGTCCGGTAGGCGTCGGCGCAGAAACCAGCCTGCCCTTTTTGCAGAGACATCGGGGCTCTTCGGGCAGGCTGGCGCTAACCACGCGAGTTCCTGCGGGAACCCTCGGTGTCGCTTCGTCTACGCCTTCTCCCCCGCCGGCAGCTCCGCGAGCTCGAAGGGCACCCCGCACCCGCCGATCCCGCAATAGCCGTCGGGGTTCTTCGCCAGGTATTGCTGGTGATACTCCTCGGCGTAATAGAACGGCGGTGCGTCGGCGATCTCGGTCGTGATCGCACCGCGTCCCGCGGCGGCGAGCGCGCGCGCGTAGAGGTCGCGCGACCGCAGCGCGAGCGCACGCTGCGCTTCGTCGGCGACGTAGATCGCGGAGCGGTACTGCGTGCCGACGTCGTTTCCCTGGCGCATGCCCTGGGTCGGATCGTGCGATTCCCAGAACCGCGTCAGCAGAGCCTCGTAGCCGACGAGCGCCGGGTCGAACACGACCCGCACCACCTCGGCGTGACCCGTGAGTCCGGTGCACACCTCTTCGTAGGTGGGATTCGGGGTGAGGCCGCCCGCGTACCCGACCGCGGTCGAATACACGCCCCGCATCTGCCAGTAGAGCCGCTCCGCGCCCCAGAAGCACCCGAGACCGAACAGCGCGAACCGCATCCCGTCGGGAAACGGCGGCGCGAGCCGATGGCCGTTCACCACGTGCCGCTCCGGCACCGGCATCGGGGCGGCGCGTCCCGGCAAGGCTTCGGCGGGGCTCGGCATGCTGAGCGATCGTTGCCATTTCCACATGATCGCCAAGTCTCGCGCCGCGCACCGCACATCGCAAGTCGCGGCGCGCGGACGGTTTGACCGCGCCCGGAGCCCTTGTGTACCGTGGCGCGCCATGGGAACACGAAAGGCCGACAAGGACACCAAGCCGATCGACTTCGAGGCCGCGATGCGCGACCTCGAGGCGATCGTCGAGCGCCTCGAACGCGGCGACCAACCGCTCGAGGAATCGCTCGCCGCGTTCGAGCGCGGCGTGCAGCTGACCCGCGCGTGCCAGGCCGCGCTGAAGGACGCCGAGCAGAAGGTCGAGATCCTGCTGAAGAAGGCCGGCGAGCCCGCGATCGAGCCCTTCGACGCCGAATCGACCGACGAAGACTGAGTACCCCCGCGATGCCGACCCCGACGATCGAAACGTTCTTTCGCGACCATCAGGCGCGCGTCGAGCGCGTGCTGGAACGTTGCCTGCCGCCCGCGGACGCGGTGCCCCAGCGACTTCACGAGGCGATGCGCTATTCGGTGCTCGGCGGCGGCAAGCGCCTGCGACCGATCCTGGTCTATGCGACCGGTGCCGCGCTCGGCATCGACCCGCGGCAACTCGACGCGCCCGCGGCCGCGGTCGAACTGATCCACGCGTACTCGCTGGTCCACGACGACCTGCCGGCGATGGACGACGACGACCTGCGCCGCGGGCGGCCGACCACGCACCGCGCGTTCGACGAGGCCACCGCGATCCTGACCGGGGATGCACTGCAGGTGCTGGCGTTCGAGGTGCTCGCGAAGGACCCCGGGATCGGCAGCGCGGCCGCCCGCATCGCGACGATCCGGATCCTCGCGGAAGCGAGCGGCACCGCCGGAATGGCGGGCGGCCAGGCGCTCGACCTCGCGGCGGTCGGCCGTCGGCTCGATCTGCCGGACCTCGAGGAGATGCATCGCCGCAAGACCGGCGCGCTGATCCGCGCGAGCGTGCTGATGGCCGCGGCCGCGGCCGACGGACTCGACGAGGCTCAGCACGCCGCGCTCGACGACTACGCGAGGGACGTCGGTCTCGCGTTCCAGATCCAGGACGACATCCTCGACGTCGAGGGCAGCACCGAGGACATCGGCAAGCAGGCCGGAGCCGATGCCGCGCGTTCGAAACCCACCTACGCGAGCATTCTCGGTCTTGACGCATCGAAACAACGCGCCCAGGCGCTCAAGGTCCGGGCGGGCGAGCGAATCGCGAGTTTGGGCGAGAAAGCCCAGATCCTCGCGGTTCTGGCAGCCTACGTCGTCGATCGCCGCGCCTGAGGGCTTTCCGGCCGGATCGCGGCGTCGAGTTTGGCCGGCCGGCCATGTAAACTACGCGACACAATGAGCATTTCCGACGACTTTCCGTTGCTATCCCGGATCGACTCGCCGGCCGACCTGCGGGCCCTGCCCCGCGGCGAGCTCGGCGTCGTCGCGGACGAGCTGCGTCGCTACCTGATCCACACGGTCAGTCAGCGGGGCGGCCACTTCGCCGCCGGACTCGGCACCGTCGAGCTCACGGTCGCGTTGCATTACGTGTTCCAGACCCCGGACGATCGACTGGTCTGGGACGTGGGGCACCAGGCCTATCCGCACAAGGTGCTGACCGGCCGACGCGATTCCCTGCGCACGATCAAGCAGCATCACGGGCTCGCGCCGTTCCCCGCCCGCTCGGAGAGCGTGTACGACACCTTCGGCGTCGGGCACTCGAGCACCTCGATCAGCGCGGCGCTCGGGATGGCGATCGGCGCGGCCGCGCGCGGCGAGCGCCGCCGGGTCGTCGCGGTGATCGGCGACGGCGCGATGACCGCGGGCATGGCGTTCGAGGCGCTGAACCACGCCGGCAGCCTGAACGTCGACCTGCTCGTCGTGCTGAACGACAACGACATGTCGATCTCGAACAACGTCGGCGCGATGTCGAATTACTTCGCGCGGCTGCTGTCCGGGAAGATCTACGCGACCCTGCGCGAGGGCGGCAAGAAGGTGCTGCGGCAGATGCCGACCGTCTGGGAGCTCGCGCGTCGCTCCGAAGAGCACATGAAGGGAATGATCCTGCCGGGCACCGTGTTCGAGGAGCTCGGCCTGAACTACATCGGCCCGATCGACGGGCACGACCTGAACGCGCTGCTCGCGACGCTCGAGAACATGCGCGAGATGAAGGGACCGCAGCTGCTGCACATCGTCACGCGCAAGGGCAAGGGGTACGCACCGGCCGAGGCCGACCCGATCAAGTGGCACGGCCCGGGGCCGTTCGACCCCGCGAGCGCGACGATCTTCAAGGACAAGGCGAGCGGCCCGACCTACTCGCAGATCTTCGGCCAGTGGCTCTGCGACGCCGCGGCGCGCGACCCGCGCATCGTCGGGATCACGCCCGCGATGCGCGAGGGCTCCGGGATGGTCGAGTACGAGAAGCGCTTCCCGGACCGCTACTTCGACGTCGGCATCGCCGAGCAGCATGCGGTCACGTTCGCGGCCGGCCTCGCGTGCGAAGGCATGCGGCCGGTGGTCGCGATCTATTCGAGCTTCCTGCAGCGCGGCTACGACCAGCTGGTCCACGACGTCGCGCTGCAGAACCTGCCGGTCACGTTCGCGATCGACCGCGCCGGGCTCGTCGGCGGTGACGGCGCGACGCACCAGGGCAGTTACGACCTGAGCTTCCTGCGCTGTCTGCCGAACATCGTGGTGATGGCGCCCTCGAACGAGGACGAATGCCGCCAGATGCTGCACACCGCGACCACGATCGACGGACCCGCGGCGGTGCGCTACCCGCGCGGCACCGGTCCCGGCGTCCCGGTCCAGCAGGAACTGCGCGCGCTGCCGATCGGACGCGCGGTGATGCTGCGCGAGGGCCACGCCGGGATCGCGCTGCTCGCGTTCGGCAGCCTGGTCACGAGCGCGCTCGAGATCGGCAAGGAGATCGACGCGACCGTCGTGAACATGCGGTTCGTGAAGCCGATCGACGAGGAACTGATCAACCGGCTCGCGGCGACGCACGACCGGATCGTCACGATCGAGGAGAACGTGGTCGCCGGCGGTGCCGGCAGCGCGGTCGCCGAGGTGCTGAACGCGCGCGGCCATCACTGCTCGGTGCTGCAGATCGGCATCCCGGATCAGCCGGTCGCGCACGGATCGCGCGAGGACAATCTCGTCGACGCGGGCCTCGACCTCGCGACGCTGCGCACGCGGATCCACGCCTGGGCGCGGCCGCAGGGGCTGCGCCGCGCGGCCGACGTGGCGGGCTGAACCGATGAACGCCGCGATCCCCGCGCCCGGGACGAGCCCCACCGCGATCGAGGACGTGCAGGGGCACGCCGACACGCGCCGCATCCCGATCAACAAGGTCGGGATCAAGGACATCTACCATCCGGTGCGCGTGAAGGACCGCGCCGGTGGCGAGCAGCGCACGGTCGCGAACTTCAACATGTACGTGAACCTGCCGCACGACTTCAAGGGCACGCACATGTCGCGGTTCGTCGACATCCTGAACCGCCATGAACGCGAGATCTCGGTCGACTCGTTCACCCAGATGCTCGGCGAGATGACCGAGTACCTCGACGCGAGCGCGGGGCACATCGAGATGACCTTCCCGTACTTCGTGATGAAGAAGGCACCGGTCTCGGGCGTCGAGAGCCTGATGGACTACAAGGCCGCGATCTTCGGCGAGCACCGCAACGGCCGGACCGAGGTGTGGCTCAAGGTCGTGGTCGCGGCGACGAGCCTGTGCCCGTGCTCGAAGGCGATCTCGAACTACGGCGCGCACAATCAGCGCTCGCACATCACGATCACCGCGAAGATCACCGAGCACCTGTGGCTCGAGGACCTGATCGACATCGCCGAGCGGGAAGCCTCCTGCGAGGTCTACGGGATGCTGAAGCGCGTCGACGAGAAATACGTGACGGAGCGCGCGTACGACAACCCGAAATTCGTCGAGGACATCGTCCGCGACGTCGCGGTCGCGCTGAACCGCGAGCCGCGGATCGCCGCGTACGTCGTCGAGGCGGAGAACTTCGAGTCGATCCACAACCACTCGGCGTACGCGATGATCGAGCACGACAAGAGCGCGGGCCTGCGCGAGGCCACCGCGCGCGCGCCGGCGGAACGGGACCGCTAGCCGGTCAGGACTGCGCCTCGGCGCGTTGCAGCCGGGCGATCAGGCTGCGCAGGAACACCTGGTTGAATCGCAGCTGGCACTCCGCCGAGACCTGCTCGAGGAGCGTCGAGCTCACCTTCATCACGGTGACCGCGCCGTGCGCGGTGATCGTCGCGGTGCGCTTCGCGCCACGCACGTAGCTGGTCTCGCCGAAGCACTCGCCACCCTCGAGCCGCCCGAGCCGCCGGCCGTTGCGGCCGACATCGACCGTGCCCTCGACGATGATGTAGAAGCGATCGTCCATCTCGCCTTCCTTGACGATCTCCTCGCCGTCGCCGTAGTCCTGCCAGCTGCTCGCGCGCAGCACCTCCCAGATCTCGGCGTGCGAGAACTCGTGGAAGAACTTGAGTTTTCGCAGCAGCCCGAACTGTTCCTGCTGGTCGATGCGGTTGTACTGCGCGCGCAGCTTCTGGTGGACCCGGGTCAGGTCCGCCGCGAAGTCGAGGCCGGTCCGGTAGCGCTTCTCCGGGTCCTTCGCGAGCGCCATCGCCGCGACGTTCTCGAGTTCCTCGGGCACCTCGGGACGCAGCGTGTGGATCGGAGGGGGCGTCGCAAACACGATCTGGTGGAGGAGCTTCTGCAGGTTGCCGGCGCGGAATGGCCGCGTCCCGGTCAGCAGCTCGTACATCACCGCGCCGAGCGAATACAGGTCCGAGCGGTTGGTGAGCTCGATCGACTGCACCTGCTCCGGCGACATGTAGGACGGGCTCCCGGCGATGCCCTCGATCCGGGAGATGTCCGAATCCGCGACCAGCGCGATCCCGAAATCGATGATCCGCACGTCCGAGTCCTGCGTGAGCATGATGTTGCTCGGCTTGACGTCGCGGTGGATCACCCCGCGGCTGTGCGCGTAGTGCAGCGCGCGCGCCGCCTTGTAGACGATCTCGACGACGTCGTCGATCCGCAGCAGGTTGTCCGGACGGCAGTACGCGACGAGGGTCCGCGCGCCGTGCACGTGCTCGGTGACGATGTAGCAGTGCCCGTCCTCCTCGCCGGCGTCGTAGATCGGCAGGATGTTCGGGTGCTGCAGCATCCCGACCATGTGCGCTTCCGAGAGGAACATCTTGCGCGCGATGCGCTTGCGGCTCTCGTCGCCGGCGGCCTCGATGTTGTAGACCTTGATCGCGACGTCGCGCCCGTAGTACGGATCATGCGAGAGGTACACGACGCCGGTGCTGCCGCGCCCGACCTCCTTGATGATCGGATACTTGCCGATCTTCTCCGGCAGCACCGCCTGGATGCCGGAGGACAGGGAGATCACTTTGGAACCGAAGTTGCTCAAGGACGAACCGCGCGTTCAGCCGGAAAGCCGCACCGGGGGATACGATACCGGCCCCACGGCCCCTCAATCCGTGAACTGGGTCGAGGCTCCGCCAAAGTGGTCGAATCCCCCCCGCCGGGGCACGAACGGGCGTCCGCCGCGGGTCCAGCACACCCCGTCGCCCGCACGACACGTCCCGATCACCGTGAACGGCGTCGCGGTCCCGGCCGCCGCGGCGGCGAGCCGCGGGGCCGCGGCCGGCGCGACCGCGAGCAGCAGCTCGTAATCGTCGCCGCCGCCGAGCGCGTGGTCGAGCGCCTCGTCCGGCGAGGCGACGGCCTGCAGCGCCGCAGACAACGGCAGACCCTCGACGTCGACCACCGCGGCGACGCCGCTCGCGGCGGCGAGCTTCGCGAGGTCTCCGGCGAGACCGTCGGAGACGTCCATCGCGGCGCTCGCGATGCCGCGGGCGGCGCGGCCGAACGCGACGCGCGGCGCGGGGAACTCGTAGCGGCGCAACAGCTCTTGCGCGTGCGCGTCGCGTGGGCGTTCCGGCGACCGCGCGATCTCGAGACCCGCGCCGGCGTCGCCGAGCGTCCCGGTGACCGCGATCAGGTCGCCCGGACGGGCACCGTCGCGCCGCAAGGCCTCCCCGGCGGGCACGACGCCGAGGATCTGCACGCTGATCGTCAACGGACCGGCGGTCGTATCGCCGCCGACGAGTTCGACGCCATGCGCACGCGCCAGATCGAAGAAGCCGGCGGCGAAGCCCTCGAGCCAGTCCGGATCCGCCGCCGGCAAGGTCAGCGCGAGCGTCGCCCAGGCCGGGATCGCGCCCATCGCCGCGAGGTCGCTCAGGTTCACCGCGAGCGCCCGGTGTCCGATCGAGCGCGGGTCGCTGCCGCCGAGGAAGTGCCGCCCCTCGACGATCGTATCGACCGCGGCGACGAGATCGCAGCCGGCGGGCACGCGCAGCACCGCCGCGTCGTCGCCGATGCCGAGGATCGTCGTGCCGGCGCCCGGCCGCGCGCCGGCCCGCGCGAAATAGCGCCGGATGAGCTCGAACTCGCCGAGGCCGGCACCCGCCACGCGCTCAGCTCCGCTCTCGACCGTATTCCAGCGGTCGCAGCTCGCGAGCGGCGCGATCGAGGACCGCGTTCACGAACTTGTGGGCATCGGTCGCACCGAACCGCTTCGCGAGCTCGACCGCCTCGGTGAGCGCGACGCGATACGGCAGCTCCGGCCGGTGACCGAGCTCGTACACGCCGAGCCACAGCACCGCGTGCTCGATCGGGTCGAGCGCGGGAGGCGCGATGTCGCCGTACTTCGCGATCACCAGGTCGAGCTCCTCGCGCCGCTCGGCGACCGCGCCCAGCGACTCGCGGAAATACTCGCGATCGACGCGATCGGCCTCCGGATCGCGCTCGAGGTCGTGCGCGATGTCGCGCCACGGTCGCGGGTTGATCTGCCATTCGTACAGCGCCTGCAGCGCGAGCCGCCGTGCGTGGCTGCGTGCGCGACGCCCGGTCGCCGCCGGCTGCGGGTCGCGCGCGGTCACGATTCGATTTTGCGCAGCAGCGTCGCCATCTCGATCGCGGTCAGCGCGGCGTCCGCGCCCTTGTTGCCTGCCTTGCCGCCGGCCCGGTCGAGCGCCTGGTCGACCGTGTCGGTCGTGAGCACGCCGAACGCGACCGGCACGCCGGTCTCGAGCGCGATCCGCGCGAGGCCGGCGGCGCACTCGCCGGCGACGTAGTCGAAGTGCGGCGTGTCGCCGCGAATGACCGCGCCGAGCGCGATCAGCGCATCGTAGCGCGCCGCTGCCGCCAGCTTGCGGACGGCGAGCGGGATCTCGAACGCGCCGGGCACGCGCACGACGTCGACCCGACCCTCCTCGATCCCGTGGCGCGCGAGCGCGTCCAGCGCGCCGCGCAACAACGGCTCCACGACGAAATCGTTGAACCGCGCCGCGACGCACGCGATGCGCAGGTCGCGCGCGGACAGATCGCCTTCGATCGTTCGGGGGGTCGCCTGGGACACGGTTGCGTTCCTGTGGGGTGTGGAAGGGTCCGGATTATAAGCCGCGCGGCCGCTCATTCGCCGCCGTCGACGTAGCCGGTGATCTCGAGGTCGAACGCGGCGAGGCCCTGGAGCTGCTTCGGCGCGCTCAGCACCCGCATCCGCTTCACGCCGAGATCGGTGAGGATCTGGGCGCCGATCCCGTAGGTCCGGATCACGGTCGCGCCGTGCGCGGACGACGCGGTCGCCTCCGCCGGCGGCCGATCGATCTGCCGCACGCTCTCCATGAATTCGCGCGGATTCTCCTCCGAGCGCAGGATCACGACGACGCCCGACGGCTCGCCCGCGATCCGCCGGATCGCGGCGCGCAGCGGCCATCCGAGGCGCTCGTTGCGCACCCCGATCAGGTCGCGCAGCGTGTCGTTCACGTGCACGCGCACCAGCGGCGGCGGCGAGGCGTTCAGGTCGCCCTTCACGAGCGCGACGTGCACGTTCTTGTGCACGTGGTCCTCGTAGCAGCACAGGCGGAACTCGCCGAACTCGGTCTCGACCATGCCGTCGTAGATGCGCTCGACCGCCCGTTCGTCGTTCAGCCGATCGTTCGTCAGGCGGTAGCGGATCAGGTCCGCGATGGTGCCGATCTTCAGGCCGTGCCTCGCGGCGAACGTCTCGAGGTCCGGCCGGCGCGCCATCGTGCCGTCCTCGTTCAGGATCTCGACGATCACCGCCGCCGGCATGAATCCGGCGAGCCGTGCGAGATCGCATCCGGCCTCGGTGTGCCCGGCGCGCGTGAGCACCCCGCCGGGTTGCGCCATCAACGGGAACACGTGCCCGGGCTGGCGCAGGTCCTCGGGCTTCGCGTTCGGCGTGACCGCCGCGCGGATCGTCTGCGCGCGATCGTGCGCCGAGATCCCGGTCGTGACGCCCTCGGCCGCCTCGATCGACAGCGTGAAATTGGTCTTGTGCTGGCTGTCCGTGTCGCTGACCATCAGCGGCAGCCGCAACTGCCGGCAGCGCTCGCGCGTGAGCGTGAGGCAGATCAGCCCCCGCCCGTAGCGCGCCATGAAGTTCACGTCCTCGGCCCGCACGCAGGAGGCGGCCATCACGAGATCGCCCTCGTTCTCGCGATCCTCGTCGTCCATGACCACGACCATGCGTCCCGCGCGCAGGTCCTCGAGGATCTCGTCGATCGTGTTCAGTCCGCTCATCGTTCGTGTCACTCCCGAGGGCCGCCGACCAGGCGGTCCAGATAGCGTGCGATCAGGTCGATCTCGACGTTCACCGGGTCGCCGGCGACGCGCTCGCCGAGCGTCGTCTCGGCGCGGGTATGCGGGATCAGGTTCACGCCGAAGATCGCACCGTCGACCTCGTTCACGGTGAGGCTCACCCCGTCGAGACAGATCGAGCCCTTCGGCGCGACGAAGCGCGCGAGGGCCGCCGGCAGCGCGAAGCGCACCCGCCACGAGCGCGCGTCCTCGCGGGTGTCGAGCACGCGACCGACCGCATCGACGTGGCCGCTCACGAGGTGCCCGCCGAGCGCATCGCCGGCGCGCAGGCTCGGCTCGAGGTTCACGCGCGAGCCCGGGCGCAGGCCACCGAACGTCGTCTTCGCGAGCGTTTCACCGGACACGTCCGCGTGGAACGCCCCCGATTCCCAGCGCGTGACGGTGAGGCACACGCCCTGCACCGCGACGCTGTCGCCGATCTGCAGGCGCTCGATCCCGCCGCCGCGCGCCTCGATCGCGATCTCCAGGTCGCCGCCGCGCGCGTTCGTCGCGACGACGCGGCCGACCCCCGTTACGATCCCGGTGAACATACCGACTCCTCTCGCTTCGCCGTCAAGATCACCCGCAAATCCTGCCCGAAGAACCGCGCATCGACGAATTCGAAGCGCGCCCCGGCGGCCTCGTGAGCCGCCCCGAGCGCCGCGAGCGGCGGCGCGTCCGCGCCGAGCAGCATCGGCGCCAGGTAGACGATCAGCTCGTCGACGAGACCCGACGCGAGCCAGGACGCAGCGAGCCGCGGGCCGCACTCGACGAGCAGCTCGTTGACCTCCAGCGCGCAGAGCCTCGAGAGCGCGGCGCCGAGGTCGAGCCCCTGCCCTGCCCGCGGCAGCGGCTCGATGCGCACGCCGGCGGCCGCGCCCGGTCCG
>JAGWPU010000048.1 GCA_028870355.1 Gammaproteobacteria bacterium
ACGTGGTGCGCATTCACCGGGCCGCGCTCGACGTGCTCGAGCAGATCGGCCTCGCCGACGCGACGCCGTCGGGCCTCGAGTACATGACCCGCGCCGGCGCGCAGGTCAACCAGCAGGGTCGCCTGGTGTTCCCGCGGGCGCTCGTCGAGGACACGCTCGCGAAGGCGGGCCGCCACTTCGCGCTCCACGGCCAGGATCCGAAGCACGACCTGGAGCCCTGGGGCAACCGCGTGTATTTCGGGACCGCCGGCGCGGCGGTGCACATCGTGAACGCGAAGACCGGTGAGTATCGCGACTCGACGACCCGGGATCTCTACGACATCGCGCGCGTCGTGGATACCCTCGAGCACCTGCACTTCTACCAGCGATCCGTTGTCTGCCGGGAGCTCGTGAACCCGATGGAGATGGACGTGAACACCGCCTACGCGTGCGTCGCCGGTACGACCAAGCACGTCGGCACGAGCTGGGTCCGTCCGGAGCACCTCGAGGCGAGCCTGGAGATGTTCCACTGGATCGCCGGCGGCGAGGACAAGTGGCGGGCGCGGCCGTTCGTGAGCCAGTCGAACTGCTTCGTCGTGCCACCGCTGAAATTCGCGTACGACGCGTGCCTGTGCCTCGAAACCGCCGTGCGCGGCGGGATGCCGGTGCTGCTGCTGTCGGCCGGCCAGGCCGGGGCGACCGCGCCGGCGGCGCTCGGCGCCGCGCTCGTGCAGGAAGTCGCCGAATGTCTCGCGGGTCTCGTCTACGTGAACGCGATCAAGCCCGGCGCGCCCGCGATCTTCGGCACCTGGTGCTTCGTGTCGGATCTGCGAACCGGCGCGATGTCCGGCGGAAGCCCCGAACAGGCACTGCTGTCGGCCGCGAGCGCCCAGCTCGCGCGCTACTACGATCTGACCGGCGGAACCGCCTCGGGGATGAGCGACGCGAAACTGCCCGACGTGCAGTCCGGCTACGAGAAGGCGTACAACCACGCGCTGGTCGGCAACGCCGGTGCGAACCTGATCTACGAATCGGCCGGCATGCTCGCGAGCCTCCTCGGCTTCAGCATGGAGAGCCTGATCATCGACAACGACATCATTGGCGCGGTGCAACGCACGATCAAGGGCATCGACGTCAGCGACGAATCGCTGTCGATCGAGACCATCCGCAAGGTGTGCCTGGAAGGTCCCGGTCACTTCCTCGGCGCCGAGCAGACGCTGCAGCGGATGCAGCGGGAATACGTGTATCCGGGCGTCGGCGACCGCACCAGCCCGAACGAGTGGGTGAGCCAGGGCCGGCCGAGCGTCGTCGAGCGGGCGACGCGCAAGCTCGAATCGATCCTCTCGAGCCACTTCCCGACGCATCTGTCGGACGCGGTCGACGCGGCGATTCGCGAGCGTCTGCCGATCCGTCTGCCGCGCGAAGCGATGCGACCGACAGCCCGCGACTGAGCGCGCGCCTCGTCGCTCAGGCGACGAGGCGCAACAGCGTCTCGCGGCCGAACTCCGCGTCGACGAAATCGGCGAGCCCGTCGAGGGTGTCGTCGAGCGTCGGCGTGGCGTCGCCGAACAGCGCGTGCATCACCGCGGCATTCTCGAACAGTCCGTGCGCGTACAGCGCGAGCGTCGCGCCGCACTGCCAGCCGCACCCTTCCCCGAGCACGGGCGTGAGCGAGGCCTCGCGATCCGCCGCGATCGACGTGGTCTCGCCGTGCCGGATCTCGTAGCCGTCGAATTCGACGCCGGCGAGCGCCTGCCAGAACCCGCAGGTCGAACCGAAGCGATAGCGGCCACGCCGATAGCGCTTTTCGGCCGCGAATTCGGTCGTGCAGGGCAGCAAGCCGAGTCCCGTCGCCGCCGCCTCGACCTGGTACGGATCGCGAAGGTCGGCGCCGAGCATCTGCAGCCCGCCGCAGATCGCGAGCAACGGCTTGCCGTCCGCGGCATACGCGCCGATCGCCGCGGCGAGTCCGCGGCGCCGCAGCCAGTCGAGGTCGGCGGCGACGTGCTTGGAACCCGGCAGGATCACGAGATCCGCCCGGTCGAGCGCACCCGGGTCGCGCGCCCACCGCAGCCGCGAGTTCGGCACGCGCGCGAGCGGCGCGAACTCGTCGAGATTGCTGATCTGCGGATAGGCCACGATCGCGATCGTGCGGGCCGGCGTCGCGTCGTCCGTGGCCGCGATCGCGGAGCCGAACAGGCCGTCTTCCTCCGGCAGGCCGTGCTCGCGCCACATCGGCAGCACCGCGAGCGTCGGCACCCCGGTCAGCGACTCGAGCATCTGCGGGCCCGGCTGGAGCAGCGCCCGGTCGCCGCGGAAGCGATTCAGCACGAAGCCGCGGACGAGCGCGCGCTCCTCGGTCGAGAGGAGCTGGTGGGTGCCGTACAGGTGGGCGAACGCGCCGCCGCGGTCGATGTCGCAGACGATCAAGGTCGCCGCCTGCGCGTACGCCGCGACGCGCATGTTCACCAGATCGCTCGACCGCAGGTTGATCTCGGCGGGAGACCCGGCTCCCTCGATCACGACGATCTCGTGGGCATCGAGCAGCGCATCGAGGCTCGCGCGGATTGCCGGCCAGAGATAGGGCTCGCGCGCGCGCCAGTCGATCGCGGCGATCCCGTCGTTGCGCTGCCCGAGCAGGATCACCTGGCTGTGCGTCGGCGATTCGGGCTTCAGGAGCACCGGGTTCATGCGAACGTCGGGCGCGCAGCGGGCGGCGAGCGCCTGGAAATACTGCGCGCTGCCGATCTCGCCGCCGTCGACGACGCGGGCGTTGTTGCTCATGTTCTGTGCCTTGAACGGCGCGACCTTGAATCCCGCGCGCGCATACCAGCGCGCGAGCGCGGTCGCGAGGAAGCTCTTGCCGGCGCCGCTGGTGGTACCGCAGACCATCACGGCGCGGCCGCGCCTAGCCATCCGGCGCGCCGTCCACCGCGGGGCGCCACAGCCACGCCCCGTCGTGATCGACGACGTCGATCCGCCGTCGGAACGCCTGCGACAGCCAGTCGGCCCGCAACGCCTCGCGGACGGTGCCTTGGCCGACGAGGCCGTCCTCGCCGAGCACGATCAGGCGGTCCGCGGTCAGCGCGAGCGACAGATCGTGGATCGCGCTCAGCACCGCGACACCACAGCCCTGGGCTTGCGAACGCAACAGGCGCACGACGTCCTCCTGATGCGGTGGATCGAGGTGCGCGGTGGGTTCGTCGAGCAGCAACACCGCGGCCTCGACCGCGAGCACGCGCGCGAGGTGCACGCGCTGCCGCTCGCCGCCGGAGAGCGTCGAGACCCGCCGGCCGGCCCAGCGCTGCGAACCGGTCGCGCGCATCGCCCGATCGATCGCCGCGTCGTCGTCGACGTCGCGATGCGCGAGCCACCCGCCGTGCGCGAAGCGTCCGAGCGCGACGACTTCGCGCGCCGTCAGATCGGTCGCGCCCGGTGTCTGCGCGAGCCACGCGAGGCGTTGCGCCCGTTCGCGGCGGCGCCAGTCACCGAGCCGCCGACCTTGCAGCCGGACCGTGCCGTCACGTGGCACGAGGAGCCCGGCGAGCGCGCGCAGCAACGTCGATTTGCCGCTGCCGTTGGGTCCGACGATCGCGGTCCAGCTACCGCCGGGGATCTCCACCGACACCTGGTCGAGGACCACTCGGGCGCCGTAGCCGACGATGAGGTCGC
Organism: Gammaproteobacteria bacterium; assembly: GCA_028870355.1. Lineage (GTDB taxonomy): Bacteria > Pseudomonadota > Gammaproteobacteria > Steroidobacterales > Steroidobacteraceae > Bog-1198. The sequence continues at coordinate 3,652 of JAGWPU010000048.1, forward strand.
GGCACGCGAGCGCGGGGACCGGGGTGCGCGGTTCGGCGGCGAGCTCAGGCATCACGCGTCCGGCGCCACAGGAGGAACGCGAGATACGCCCCGCCGACGCACGCGGTCACCGCGCCGACCGGCAGCTCGGCGGGCCGCACGATCCAGCGGCTGACGAGGTCGGCCGCCTGCAGCAGTGCGCCGCCGCACAGCGGGGACGCGATCAGCAGATGCCGATGATTCACGCTGAGCGTCTCGCGGGCGAGGTGCGGGGCGACCAGCCCGACGAACCCGACGACCCCGACCTCGCCCACGACCGCGGCGGTCGCGAGCGCGACGATCCCGAGCAGGGCGAGGCGCAGCACCGGCAGCGACAGGCCGAGCGAGCGCGCGGTGTCTTCGCCGAGCGTGAGCGCATCGAGCCCTCGCGACAGCAAGGTCGCGGGCAGCGCACAAACCAGCAGCACCACGGCGAGGAGACCGGTCGACCGCCAGCCGAGAAAGCCGGTCGTGCCGAGCAGGAACACCTGCAGGGTGCGCCACAGCTGCGGCTTCGCGAGCAGCAGCAGCGACGTGATCGCGCTCAGCAGGAAGCCGACGACGATGCCGGACAACAGCAGGTTGGAGGTCTGCAATACACCGCGGGCGAGCGCGAGCGTGAGCACGATCGCGACCGCCGCGCCGACGACGGCGGCGCCGGTGAGGCCGAGCTGCGCGGCCCACGCGAGCGCGCCGATGGACGCCCCGCTCGCGAGCAGCGCGATGGTGACGCCGAGCGCGGCGCCCGAGGCCGTCCCGAGCAGGTAGGGCTCCGCGAGCGGATTGCGGAACACGCCCTGCGCGATCGCCCCGGCGAGCCCGAGCAGCGCACCGACGCACCACGCGCCGATCGTGCGCGGCAGACGGATCTGCCACAGCACGAGCGAGGTCTCGGCGTTCGGTGCGAACAGCCAGTGGATCGACGTGGTCACGCTCGACGTCCCGACCAGCAGGCCGCCGAGCGTGAGCAGCAGCGTGACCGCGAGGCAGGTACCGAACCAGCGCGCGAGCGGGAGTCGGTGCACGGCCGCGTCGTCCACGACCGCGGTCACGAAGCTCGGGCGCGCGGCGCTCACCGCGCGTACCTCGCGAAGCAAGCGGCGAGCGCCCGCAAGCCGTCCGCGACCCGGGGGCCGGGCCGTACGATCGTGTCCCGCACGGCCGGCGGGAACACGCACAGGTGATGCTCGCGCACCGCCCGGATGTCCGCCCAGCCGGGCCGATCCGCGAGCCGCGGCGCGTCGATGCGCGACACGACGATGATGTCGGGATTCGCGCGCACGACGAATTCCGGGTTCAGCAGCGGAAACATCCCGAGATCGGCCGGCACGATGTTGCGCACGCCGAGCCGCGTCATCAGCGCGCCGATGTACGAGTCCGGCCCCGCGGCGTACGGCGCCGGATCGACCTCGAAGTACACCGACGGCGATGCGCCGTGGCGTGCCGCGATCGCCGCGGCGCTCACCTGCCGCACCTGGGTCCGGAGGCGGGCAATCAGCGCGGCGGCCCGGCGCGGGCGTCCGAGCAGCGCACCGACGAGGTGAATGGACCGTGCGATGTCCTGATATCGGTCGGTCTCGATGGCGAACGCGGGAATCCCGAGTTCCCCGAGCCGGTTGCTCGCCCGCTGCGAATTGCTGAGCAGCACGAGATCCGGGTGCAGCGCGACGATGCGCTCGATACTGACGCGGTCGAGGTCGCCGACCCGCGGCAGCGCGCGGACCGACGGTGGCCAATCGTCGAACCGGCCGACCGCGACCAGATGATCGCAGGCACCGAGCGCGCAGACGGTCTCGGTCAGCGACGGCAGCAGCGAGACGATGCGCCGTGGCGGCGTCGGCACGTCGACCGAGCGTCCGAGGTCATCGCGCAGCACGACCGCACCCGCGATGCGCGCGAGCGCGAGGCAGCACCACGCGGCGATCAACAGGGGAAGTCGGGGGCGCGCGACGGCGCCGCGAAAGCCGATCATCGTCGAAGAACCTCTGCGCGCACCCGCCGTGCGCGACGCAAGCCGTGTCGGTGCGACTCAGGTCGGTATACGGGCTCGCGAGGGGAATCTTCCGACTCCGGCCGGGTCGCCTTCCCACGCTCGCGCGCAGTGGCTGTTCCGAGGACCTGGCTTGACTCGCCGACCGTTGCGGGGGCAGCGCCGGACTGGCCCCGAAGGGGGCTTCACCGGCTTCCCGTTTCACCCGCCATTCGGTTCGAATGGCGGACTCCTGGACGCTCGCGCAGTCTGCCCCGGATCGGCCCCGGGGTCAACGCGAGCCCGGCGGGAGCGCGGCCTGGGCCGTCAACTGATGCCGGCGGAGCCGAGCGGCAGCGTGCCGAGCAGCTCCGCCGCGCCGTTCCACAGCACCTGGATCCCGATGCAGAACAGCAGGAACGCCGACAGTCGTACGATGATCGTCGTGCCGGTCGCGCCGATCGCCTCGGCGATGCGCGACGAGTACCGATAGGCGACGTAGATCAGCAGCGTGAGGAGCGCGACCGCGACCAGGGTTTCGACGAAGAATTCGAGGAGCGGCGCATGCAGACCGCTCGGGCGGCTCGCGCCGAGCGAGATCGCGACCGAGATCGTCCCCGGCCCGGTCGTGAGCGGCATCGTCAGCGGGTAGAACGCGAGCCGGCTCGGCGGGATGTCGATCGAGCGCGGCGACGGCGTCTCGCTGCGGCGGTGCTCGGTCGCGTCCGGCTCGGTGAGCATGCGCCATCCCGACATCGCGATCACGATGCCGCCGGCGACGCGCAACACCGGGATCGAGATCCCGAAGAATCCGAGCACGTACGCGCCGATGTACAAGGACGCGCAGACGATCGAGAACGCGTAGATCGCGACCCAGCGGGATACGGCCGCGCGCTCGCGCTGAGCGAGTCCGCTGGTCGCGCCGTAGAAGATGAACGCGCCGGACAGCGGGTTCACGATCGAGAACAAGGCGGTGAACGCGAGCAGGAAGGTCTTCATCGCATCGCCGCCGTCCGGTGCCGCATGCGCGCATCGTGGCACACGCGACCGCCGAGTCTCAACCGGAGCCGATCGCCTCAGCGCACGTCGACGACCACGCGGCCGCGGATCTTCCCGGCGAGGATCTCGGGCGCGAGCCGCGGCAGATCCTCGAGGCGCGCCCCGACGGTGAATGCCGCCAGCGCCTCGCGCGGCAGGTCCTCGACGAGCCGGCCCCAGGCCGCGGTGCGCGGGCCGCGCGGGCACATCACCGAATCGATGCCGAGCAGGTTCACCCCGCGCAGCAGGAACGGCACGACCGAGTGGTGCAATTCGGCGCCGCCGGCGAGCCCGACGGCCGCGACCGAACCGCCGTACTTCGTCTGCGCGAGCACGCGCGCGAGCGTGGTGCCGCCGACCGAGTCGATGCACGCCGCCCAGCGTTCGCTCTCGAGCGGCCGCTTCGCCGGTTCGGCGAATCCCGACCGGTCGATCACGCTCGCCGCACCGAGGCGCTTCAGGTAGTCGGCCGCCTCCGCACGACCCGTCGACGCGACGACCGTGTAACCGCGCTTCGCGAGGATCGCGGTCGCGACCGACCCGACGCCACCGGCCGCACCGGTCACCAGCACCTCGCCGCTGTCCGGGACGAGGCCCTGGGCTTCGAGGCGCATCACCGCGAGCATCGCGGTGAACCCCGCGGTACCGATCGCCATCGCATCCCGGAAGGACAGCGCCTTCGGCAACGGCACGAGCCACTCGCCGCGTACCCGTGCGATCTCGGCGTAGCCACCCCAGTGGATCTCGCCGACGCGCCAGCCGGTGAGGATCACGCGGTCGCCGACCGCGTAGGCCGCATCGTCGGACGCGATCACCGTGCCGGCGAAATCGATGCCGGGGACGTGCGGGTATTTCTTCACGAGGCCGCCGCGCCCTTCGAGCACGAGGCCGTCCTTGTAGTTGAGCGTGGAGGCGGCGACCGCCACCGTGACGTTGCCCGCCGGCAGGGCCGATTCGTCGAGTTCCCGGACCGAGGCGGTGACCGCACCGTTCGCCGAGTCGAGCACCAGAGCCTTGAACATCGACGCACCTCCGTATCGCGGGGCCGATCGAGCCCGCTCGGCCGCATTATTGCCGATTTGTCTGACCAATGTTAGTTTCCGGCCGGGATGGGTATCGACTATCGCGGCCTGGTGACCGACGGACTCTCGAAGCAGATCGCCGAGAAGATCCGCGATGCGATCCTGCACGGGCGCCTGCAGGTGCACGAGCGACTGCCGACCGAGGAGGATCTCGCGGCGCGCTTCGATGTGTCGCGCGCGACCATCCGCGAGGCGCTGAAGCGTCTCGCGGCGCAGAACCTGATTCGCTCGCGGCGCGGCCCCGCCGGCGGCACCTTCGTGAACAAGCCGAGCCGGGAGGAGCTGCACGCGACGACCGCGAACGCGGCGACGCTGCTCGTGTCGCTCGGCGAGTTCGAGCTGCGCGACATCGTCGAGGCGCGCGAGGAGATCGAGACCGTTTGCTGCCGGCTCGCCGTCCGGCGGCGCACAGACGCGCACCTCGCAGCGCTTGCGGAGGAGATCGAGCGACAGATCGATCCGGCGCTCGAGGACACGGAGTTCTGCGCCTCCGACGTACGCTTTCATCGGACGCTGGTCCAGGCGGCGGGAAACCCGGCGCTGGATTTCGCCGCGGCGAGCGTGATCGAATCCCTGCAGCCCGTGGTCAATCAGGTCGTGTTCCGGTATCGCGATCGCGCGCAGGTGACGACGCTCCATGCGCGGATCCACCGCGCGATCGCGGCGCGGGATGCGCGGGCCGCGTGCGCCGCGCTCGCGACCTACATGAACGCGTTGCGCCGGCAGCACCGGGAAGCCGCGCGGGCGCGAGCGGCGAGAGCCGCCGCGAACGAGGACTGACGGCCGGTGAATCCCTCCCGAAACCGGCGTGATCGCCACCGGGCGGCCGGCGCCGCGAGTTCGACGACGCGGGTCATCGCGCTGGTCACGCTCGCGGTATTCGTGAACTACATCGATCGCGGCAATCTCGCGACCGCGGCGCCGTTGATGCAGGACGAGCTGCACTTGTCGGCCGGCGAACTCGGCGTGCTGTTGTCGGCGTTCTACTACGGGTACGTGATCTGCATGCCGGCGACCGGCTGGCTCGCCGAGCGCTTCGGCGCGCGGGCGGTGCTCGCGGCCGGCGTCTCGCTCTGGTCGCTCGCGACGTTCGGCACCGGCTTCGTCGGCAGCTTCGGCGCGCTGCTCGCCTTGCGGATCCTGCTCGGCGTCGGCGAGAGCGTCGCGTTCCCGTGCGCGTCGAAGGTGCTCGCGAACGCGGTCGACGTCGGGCGGCTCGGCGTCGCGAACGGGATCCTGAGCTTCGGCTACCTGCTCGGGCCCGCCGTGGGCACGCTGGTGGGCGGCGCACTGATGGCTCGATTCGGATGGCGGCCGGTGTTCATCGTGTTCGGCGCGCTCGCGATATTCTGGCTGGTCCCGTGGCGGCGCACGCGGATCGCGGAGGCCGGTGTCGGCGATGCGCCCGCCGAGTCGCCGCCCGCGTTCGGCGAGATCCTGCGGCAGCGCGCGCTCTGGGGGGCCTCGCTCGGACATTTCGCGTCGAACTACGGCTATTACTTCATCGTGTCGTGGCTGCCTTTCTACCTGGTGAAGGCGCGCGGCTTCTCGATCGCGTCGATGGCCGAGACCGCCTCCTGGGCCTATCTCGTGAACGCGCTCGGGGCACTGACGATGGGCTGGGCGGCCGATCGGTGGATCCGCGCCGGGGTCAGCGCGAACCTCGTCTACAAGACGATCATGGCAGCCGCGCACCTCGCCGGGATCGTGTGCATGGTGGGCATGGTCGCCCTGCCGCAGACCGGCTCGCTGATCTCGCTGTTCGCGTTCGAGCTGATCAGCGGGTTTTCCTATCCGGGACTGTTCGCGATCCCCCAGATCATCGCCGGACCGGCGGCGACCGGCCGCTGGGTCGGCATCCAGAACGCCGCCGGCAATGCCGCCGGCTTGATCGCTCCGGCGATCACCGGACTGCTGGTCGAGCGCACCGGCCGCTTCGACCTCGCGTTCGCGCTCGGTGCCGCGGTGAACGTGTTCGGCCTGATCGGCTGGGTGTTGATGCTGCCGCGAATCGCGCCGATGCGCTGGCGCAGCGGCCCGGGCGCCGCGGCGACGGAGTGAAGAAGACATGACGATCGAATTCAGACTCGAAGGGCGTCGGGCGTTGGTCACGGGGGCCGCGTCGGGCATCGGTTTCGCGACCGCGGAATTGCTCGCGCGGAGCGGCGCGCGGGTCGCGATGAACGATCTGCCGACGCCGGCGCTCGCGCTCGCGTTCGAGCGGCTGCGTGATCGCGGTCTCGCGGTCGAGGCCGTACCCGGCGATCTCGGCGTCGCGGCGACCGCCCGGGACGTCGGCCGCGAAGCGGCGCAGCGGCTCGCAGGCCTCGATTTCCTCGTGAACAACGCCGGGGCGCCGCTCACCCGCCAGCCGATCCCGCCGGCGGATCTCGACGCATTGACCGAGGCGTTCTGGGATCGGATCCTGAGGATCAATCTGTTGAGCGCGTTCTGGGTCACGCAATCGGTCGCGGCCGCACTGCGGGCGGCGCGCGGCGCGATCGTGAACACCGTGTCGAGCGCCGCGTTCGGCGGCGGCGGCAGCAGCACGGCCTACGCGACCGCGAAGGCCGGGCTCGCCGGCTTGACCCGGGAGCTCGCGCGCGGGCTCGCGCCCGCGGTGCGGGTGAACGGAATCGCGCCGGGCTTCGTGAACTCGAACTGGGAATGCTCGTTCGGCGACATCGACTCGGCCGCGGCCGAGTCGGTGCCCCTCGGTCGCGTGGGGCAGCCGGCGGATTACGCGGAGCTGATCGTGTACCTGTGCGCCGGCGCGGCGTACGTGACCGGCGAGGTGATCCCGGTGACCGGGGGCCTTGGGATCTGAGCGCGGGGTGCGCGCCGCCGGGCGCGCGCTCGGCGACGATTTGCGATAATTTCGAGCGAGGCGATCTGCGCCCGACGCTCGACGGGAACCCTCGATGTTTGCGAAGACCCGGCTCCTCTGCTCGCTCGCGCTCTTCGTCGCGGTCGCGTGCCCGGCAGCCACGACGCACGCCGGCGCGAGCCCCGCGGGCACGGCGACGACGTCGATCGTGATCGACCGATCGGCGGCCGCGCATCCGTTTCCCCACTTCTGGGAGAAGATGTTCGGCTCGGGCCGCGCGATCCTCGCGCTGCGCGATCGTTACCGGCGCGATCTGCGCGCGACCCGGCGCGTGACCGAGATGCGCTACGTGCGCTTCCACGGGATCCTCGACGACGAGGTCGGCGTCTACCGCGTGGACGCGCACGGTCACCCGCAATACAACTTCTCGTACGTCGATCAGATCTACGACGACCTGCTCGCGGCCGGCGTGAAGCCGTTCGTCGAGCTGAGCTTCATGCCGCCCGCGCTCGCGGCCCGGCCGCTGCGCCACGCGTTCTGGTACAAGCCGACGGTCTCGCCGCCAAAGCACTACGCGCGCTGGGATGCGCTGATTCGTGCGTTCGCGCGGCATCTGGTGCAGCGCTACGGAATCGACGAGGTGGCGAGCTGGTACTTCGAGGTATGGAACGAGCCGAACCTCGATTTCTGGCGCGGCACGCCGCGCCAGGCGAGCTACTTCACGCTCTACGACCACACCGCGCGGGCGCTGAAACAGGTGAACCCGCGGCTGCGCGTCGGCGGGCCGGCGACCGCGCAGGCGGCCTGGGTCGATGCGTTCATCGCGCACGCGGTTGCGCACCACGTGCCGCTGGACTTCGTGTCCAGCCACGTCTACGGCAACGACAGCGCGAAGAACGTGTTCGGCACCGACCAGCGAATCCCGCGCGACCGGATGGTCTGCCGCGCGGTCCGCAAGGTCCACCGGGAGATCCTCGCGTCCGCCCGACCCTCGCTCCCGCTGATCTGGAGCGAGTTCAACGCGGCCTACGACAACGATCCGGCGGTCACGGACTCGGCCTACATGGGTCCCTGGCTCGCGACGACGGTGAGCCGCTGCGATGGTCTCGCGACGATGATGTCGTACTGGACGTTCTCGGACGTGTTCGAGGAACAGGGCGTGATCCGCAAGCCCTCGTACGGCGGCTTCGGCTTGATCGCGGAGCGGGGCATCCCGAAGCCCTCGTTCAACGCATTCCGCCTGTTGCACCGGCTCGGCCACACCCGCCTCGCGCTCGCCTCGGATGCGGCGATCGCGACCCGCCGTGCCGACGGCACGCTCGTGATCGCGCTGTGGAACTACGCGCCGCCCGGGCGCCCGGGGCCCGCGCGCCGCTTCATCCTGCGATTCCCCGGCGCCGGCAACGCGGTCGCGACGGTCACGCAGATCGATTCCCTGCACGGCGACTGGCTCGCGGCCTACCGGCGCATGGGGTCACCGCGGTACCCGACCCGGCCGCAGATCGCGGCGCTCCGTCGGGCCGCCGAGCTTCCCCCGCCGGTGTCGATCCCGCTGCACGACGACGCCGTGACGCTGACCTTGCCCGCCTACGCGCTCACGCTGATCGAAGTCCCGTCGCGCCCCGGATCCAAGGTCCCCGGCGTATGATCGGACCCACCGGGCCGACCGGAGCGTCGATGGTGTTCAGACAACTGTTCGATCCGACGTCCTCGACGTACACCTACCTGATCGGCGATCGCGCGACCCGCGAGGCCGTGATCGTCGATCCCGTGCTCGAGCACTGGCAACGCGACGCGGCGCTGGTGCGCGAGATCGGACTCACGCCGGTCGCGATCCTCGAAACCCACGTGCACGCCGACCACGTGACCGGCGCGTGGTGGCTGAAGCGCGAGTTCGGCTGCCCGATCGCGCTGTCCGCAGCGAGCGGCGCGCAGGGCATCGACCGACCGCTCGCCGACGGCGATCGCGTCCCGTTCGGGCATCGGCACCTCGCCGTCCGCGCGACCCCGGGGCACACGCCGGGGTGTCTCACCTACGTGCTCGACGACGAGAGCGCGGCGTTCACCGGCGACTGCCTGCTGATCCGCGGGACCGGGCGCACCGACTTTCAGCGCGGGGATGCGGCTGCGATGTACCACTCGATCCGCGAGCGCATCCTGAGCCTGCCGGGCGCCTGTCTGCTGTATCCCGCCCACGATTATCGAGGGCTCACGGTCAGCAGCGTCGCCGAGGAGCGCCATTACAACCCCCGGGTCGCGGATGGCGTCGCGGAGCGCGACTTCCTGGGCCACATGCGCAACCTGAACCTGCCGCACCCGAAGCTGCTCGATCGAGCGGTGCCGGCGAACCTGCGGCTCGGTGAACCCGATCCCGGCATCGAGGCGCGCGATCGGCCGAACTGGGCGCCCTTGCGCTTCACGGTCGCCGGCCTGTGGGAAATCGAACCCGCGGGCCTCGCCGAGTGCGCCGACGAGGTGCTGATCCTCGACGTGCGCTCGGCGGAGGAATTCCAGGGGCCGACGGGGCACATCGACGGCGCGCGCTGCATCCCGCTCGATCAGCTCGCCGCCCGCGTCGACGAGCTCCCGCGCGATCGTCCGATCGTCACGGTCTGCCGGAGCGGCTCGCGGTCCGCGCAGGCGGCCGTGCTGCTGCAAAAGGCCGACTTCAAGCGGGTCGCGAATCTCGCCGGCGGGATGCTGCGCTGGACCGCCGAACATCACCGGAGCGTCAGCCCATGAAATTGACCGAATCGCTCCTGCTCGCGCTGAAGGCGCACGGCGCGCGCTTGATCTTCGGGATTCCTGGGGATTTCGCGCTGCCGTACTTCCGGATCATCGAGTCCTCGGCGATCCTGCCGCTCTACACCCTGTCGCACGAGCCGGGCGTCGGGTTCGCGGCCGACGCCGCCGCGAGGATCGGCTGCGCCCCGGCGGTCGCGGCAGTGACCTACGGTGCCGGCGCGTTGAACATGGTCAACTCGGTCGCGGCCGCTTACGCGGAGAAGGTCCCGCTGGTCGTGCTGTCGGGCGCGCCGGGCAAGGACGAGGCGCGCTCGGGACTGCTCCTGCACCACCAGGCGAAGCGGATCGACTCGCAGTTCGAGATCTTCAAGGAAGTCACCTGCGACCAGGCGCGGCTCGATGACGCGGCGCAGGCACCGGCCGAGATCGCGCGCGTGCTCGCGAGCTGCCTGCGTCGATCGGAACCGGTGTACCTCGAGATTCCACGCGACATGGTCGCGGTCGAGTGCGCCGAGGTGGTGCCGGCGGCGCCGGTGGACCCGGACCCCGAGGCGCTCGATGCCTGCGTCGAAGACATCCTCGAGCGATTGGCGCGCGCGCACGCCCCGGTGCTGATGGTCGGCGTCGAGGTCCGCCGCTACCGCCTGGAACACCGGGTCGCGCAGCTTGCACGGCGGCTCGGGCTGCCCGTCGTGTCCGGATTCATGGGACGCGGACTGCTCGCCGACGAGGACATGCTGGTCGGCACCTACATGGGCGTCGCCGGCACGCCCGAGATCACCCGCCTGGTCGAGGAGTCCGACGGGTTGTTCCTGCTCGGCGAGATCATCTGCGACACCAACTTCGCGGTCTCGGAGACGCGGATCGACATGCGCAAGACGATCCAGGCGCTCGACGGCCGCGTGACGCTCGGCTATCACACCTATCCGGAGATCCCGCTCGCCGCGCTCGTCGACCGGATGCTCGAGCGGGTCGGCACGATCGAGCGGCCACGGCCGGCGGCGCGCCCGTCCTTCCCGCGGGGACTCGTCGCGGACGATGCACCGATCTCGCCGAGCGACGTCGCGATTGCGCTCAACGACCTGCTCGCGCGTCACGGCCGGATGCCGATCGCATCGGACATGGGCGACTGCCTGTTCACCGCGATGGAGATCGCGCCGACCCCGCTGGTCGCGCCGGGCTACTACGCGACGATGGGCTACGGCGTGCCGGCCGGTCTCGGCTTGCAGGCGGCGACCGGCGAGCGCCCGCTGATCCTGGTCGGCGACGGCGCGTTCCAGATGACCGGCTGGGAGCTCGGCAACTGCCGTCGCTACGGCTGGGATCCGATCGTGGTGGTGTTCAACAACGCGAGCTGGGAGATGCTGCGGACCTTCCAGCCCGAATCCCGCTTCAACGACCTGGACCGCTGGGATTACGCCGGGATCGCGGCCGGGCTCGGCGGGGATGGCGTCCGGGTCGACACGCGTGCACAACTGCAAGCGGCGCTCGCCCACGCCGCCGCCACCCGCGGGCGATTCCAGCTGATCGAGGTTACGATCCCGCGCGGCGTGCTGTCGACGACGCTCGCGCGCTTCGTCGCGGGCGTGAAACGCTTGAGCGGCTGATCCGCGATCGGGCGCCGCCCGCCTCGACGCCTCAACCGAACAATTCGCGCGCGAGCTGCGCGGACTCGTCGCGGATCGCCGCGACTCGCGGCGCGAGATGGCCAGGCGACACTGGCGGCGAGGACCATTCGTCCCGCACGCAATGGGCCGCGAGTTCGGCGGCGATCCCGTCCGGCTCGAGGTCGGCGAACTCGGGCGAATGCATCAAGCGCATGCTGAACAGGTCCGCCATCTGCACGATCCGCGGCAATTCGTGCCCGCCCCGCGGCGCACCCGGGCGATTCTCGTTGCCGTAGGCATGATGGTGCTCCACGACGTCGGCGAGATGCTTCGGCAGCGACCAACGGCCGCAGACGAGCGCACCGATCTGGGCGTGATCGTATCCCAGCAGCGCGCGTTCGGTCTGCAGCAGGCCCTGCGGCGTTTGCCAATCCGAGGATTCGACGAGATCGAGATCCTCGCTCGCACCCTCGAACATCACGAAGCGGCCGATGTCGTGCAGCAGTCCCGCGAGATACGCCTGATCCGGCGCGACGTGCGCGGCCGGCGCGAGGCTCGCGATCGTGCGCGCGGCGACGGCGACCTGGAGCGCGTGGATCCACAGGTTCTTCCGCCCGACGCTGTGCGGCACGAACACCCGCGCAACCGACATCGAGGTGACGAGCGACGCGGATTCGCGGGCGCCGATCCGGATCGCCGCCTGCCGCACCGTGAGGATCGGCTTCGTCGGCGCGCTCGCCGCGGCGTTCGCGAGGCGCAGCAGCCGCACCGCGAACGTCGGATCCTCCTCGGCGAGCTTGACGAGCTTGTCGAAGTAGCCGGGATCCTCGGGGTCGAGCGCGACGATCCGCGCGACGATGGAGGGCAGCAGGGGTAGGTGCGCGATCCGTGCGACCAGTCGGTGCTGTTTGTTGGCATCGGGGCCGGTCGGGTGGTTCATGTCGCGTTACCGTCCCCTCGGGCGCACCGCCGGCCGCCGATCCGGCGGCTGGGTCGGGTTCTTCGGGGGATCTTCGGAGGCATTACGGATTCTTCATAGGTCTCGGGAGATGCGGCGCACCGGAATTTCGCGTACGATCAGGAGCTTATCCAGAAGGCGAGCCGCGATCCGCGCTCGCCCTCTCGTCCTTTCTCGACCATCGACGGCCTCATGGCAAGCGAATCCAGCGGCGGCAGTTCCATCTCCCTCGGGCCCGACGATAGCATCATCCGGAAGACCGAACTGATCATCAGCGGCGTGCTGCGCGGTGGCGTCCTGCTCAGCGTCGCGATCATCCTCGGCGGCATCGCGTGGTTCTTCGTCGAACGCTACACGGGAACGCTCGTCAACCCGACCTTTCCCGATACGCTGCCGGCGGTGATTAAAGGGATCGCGGCGGCCGATCCGCTCGCCGTCGCGGTCCTCGGGCTCCTGGTGCTGCTCGCGACGCCGGTGCTGCGGGTCGCGGTGTCGATCGTCGCCTTCGCGCTCGAGGAAGACCGCACGTACGTGATCATCACGACGGCGGTGCTCGCGATCCTGCTGTTCAGCGTGTTCGGCGTCGGCGCCTGGCTCGGCCGTCCGGAGCCGGCAATGGTGCAGGACGGGCGACTGGGATTCTTCTTCTTCGTGCTGTTCTCGTCCACGTTCGCCGGCTTCATCGGCGCGCTGGTCGGCCTCGGCGGTGGCGTGTTCATCGTGCCGATCCTCACGCTCGTCTTTCACGTGCCCTTCGACGCGGCGATCGGCGCGTCGATCGTCTCGGTGATTGCGACGTCCTCCGGCGCGGCGGCAGCGTACGTGCGCGACCGGATGACCAACCTGCGGGTCGGGATGTTCCTCGAGATCGCGACCACGCTGGGCGCGATCTGCGGCGCGCTGCTCTCCACCGTACTGAACGCGACGGTGCTCTTCATCGTGTTCGGCGTGGTGCTGCTGATCTCGGCAATGCCATTGGTGATGCGCCTCGGCGAAGAATTGCCCGCGAACGTGGTGAATCACAAGTGGGCCGCGCGACTGCGTCTGCCCGGGACCTATCCCGACCGGCGCACGCGGCAGGACGTCGCCTACAACGTCGCGCACATCCGCTGGGGCTTCGGTCTGATGTACGTCGCGGGCCTGATTTCCGGCCTGCTCGGCATCGGCAGCGGCACGTTCAAGGTGCTCGCGATGGATACCGCGATGCGCTTGCCGATGAAGGTCTCGACCACCACCAGCAATTTCATGATCGGAGTCACGGCGGCCGCCTCCGCCGGGATTTTCTTCCAGCGCGGCGACATCGACCCGGCGATCGCGGCCCCGGTCGCGCTCGGCGTGCTCGCCGGTGCGATGATCGGCGCCAAGACGCTCACGCGAATGTCGAACGTCTGGCTGAAGCGCGTGTTCGTGCCGGTGATCGTGCTCGTGGCGCTGAACATGCTCGCGCGTGGCCTCGGCTGGCTTTGACCGACCCGCGCCCGTGACACCGGCGGCACCGCGCCCTGCGAGCGTCGTCGCGGCGGGTCGCCCTCGCCCTCAGGCGCTCAGCATCACCGGAACGGTACATTCGCGGATCAGCCGGCTCGACGTGCCGGGGACCAGCCAGTTGAGGATCTCGCCGCGGCGGAAGGCGCCGACCACGAGTCCATCGGCTTGGGCGGCGCGAGCCTCGGCGATCAACACCTGCGCGGTCCGGCGACCCTCCGGCGCGACCGTTCGATAGCGCGCGGCGGGAACGAGCGGTCCGAGCACGCTGCGCGCCTTCTCCAGGACCGCCGGATCCTGGCTGACCGCGACCACGTCCACCACCTCGGCCGCGGCCAGGAACGGCGTGAACGCGGCGATCGCGCGACGCAGCGGCGGCGAATCCGCCCAGCCGACCAACAGGCGCCGGCCGAACCCGTTCGTCCATCCCGGTGGCACCATCACCACCGGATGACCGGTTCGCAACAGCGCCGCGCGCAGCGTGTCACGGTGCCCCATCGGCTGGGTGTGCGGCGACGCGAGCACGACCATCGCGAGCTGGCCCCGGTAATGGCGCATCACGCGCCATTCGTCCCCTTTGAAGACCTCGAGCGGCAGGCTCGTGCCGTGATCGGCGTTCCAGGCGGCGACGAGCGCGCGCACCGCGTCGGTCTCGGCCTTCTCGCGCTCGGCGAAATGCTCGGCCTCGTACTCGGTCAACTGTTCCTGCGAGGGCAGGATGATCGCACCCGGTCCCACCTCGACGTGCGCGACCTGCACGGGCCGCCCCAGGGTCTGACCGACGCGGCTCGCGATGCCGAGGCATTCCTTGGCCCCGGTCGTCGAGGCGAGCAGCGCAAGCACGAAGGGTGCGTCCATACGGCGCAATCTACCGGCGTATTCGCGCGCATTGCAAATCCTTTGCGCGGCGCGCCAGGCGCGTCCGTCGCAGCGCAACAGACGACGCCACCGGGGACGCGCCCGCGGGCATGACCGGCCGCCCGGCTCCCGGTGTCGCCGATTGCAACCACGTTTGATTCGCATTACGCAGGGCGTATCGTAGAGCGCATGTAGAGCTCGGTGACCGGCCACCGGGGCGTCGCGAAAGAGCCGCTTGGCCCCGGAGGCCCATCGAGCGCGATGCGGGAGACGTCACGTGGCGCCGGATTTCTCTCAGCTCACGTTGCGGCAGATGCCGCACGCCGTCGTCGTCACCGACGTCGACGGGGCAGTGCTGCACTGGAATCGGGCGGCCGCCCGGCTGTTCGGCTATGCGCCCGATGAGGCGAGTTCGCGCACCCTCGCCGCCCTGATCGTGCCGACGGACCTGGTCGCCGAGGACGAGCAGGCGCGTCGGCACGCGCTCGCTCGCGGCGAGGCCAACCTCGAGTCGTTTCGCCAGCGCCGGGACGGGTCGCTGGCGCGGGTCGACATCGTCTACACGCGGGTCGTGAACGAGCCGTCCTCGCCCACGATGCTGCTCGTGACGATGCAGGACGTCACGCAGCTGCGGGCGCGTCGCGACGCGGGCAGCGTCGGCGCCAGCTACGCGAAGCTGCTCGACTCGACCCCCGATGCGATCGTGATCGCGAACCAGACCGGTCACGTCGTCCTGGCCAACACCCATGCGCACACGCTCTTCGGCTATCCGCCCGGGGAGCTGGTTGGCCAGCCGGTCGAGACGCTGCTCCCGGAGCGCCTGCGGCAGGTCCACGTCGCGCACCGTCACGCATATCGCGCCCAACCCCGGACCCGCGCGATGGGCATGGGCCTGGAGCTGCACGGGCGCCGCAAGGACGGCAGCGAGTTTCCGGTCGAGATCAGCCTGTGCCCGCTGGAGGTCAACGGGGACGCGATGGTGATGAGCGCGATCCGTGACATCACCGATCGCAAGCGCATCCAGCGCGAGCTGGAACAGAAGAACGCCGAGCTCGCCGCCGCCAATCACGCGAAGGACACGTTCCTCGCGAACATGAGTCACGAGCTGCGCACCCCCCTGCACGGCATCATCGGGTATACGGGCACGTTGCTCATGCGCCTGCCGGGAGCGCTGAACGACGAACAGCAGGACCAGCTCCGGACGGTGCGGGCGAGCGCGCACCACTTGCTCGAGCTGATCAACGAGCTGCTCGACGTCGCTCGCCTCAATGCCGGCCGGACCGAGTTTCATCTGACCGAACAGGACATCGGTGCGATCGCGCTCGACGTCGTCGCGGCGCTGCGGCCCCAGGCCGAGACCAAGGGGCTCGCGCTCGAGCTGAAGCTGCCGGAAGCCCCGCTGCTCACCCGGACCGACGCCCGCGCCCTCCGGCAGATCCTCATCAACCTGGTCGGCAATGCGATCAAGTTCACCGGGGAAGGATCGGTCCTGCTCGCCGCGCGCCGCAGCGACGGCGTCGACCCCGACGCGCTGGAGCTGTCCGTGGCCGATACGGGGCCGGGCATCGCCGACGAGGACCGGGAGCGCATCTTCCAGCCGTTCGAGCGGCTCGCGGACCGAATCGATCCGGCCACCGAGGGCACCGGGCTCGGCCTGTACCTCAGCCTGCGTCTGGCCGAACAACTCGGCGGCGCGATTCGCGTCGAGCCACGCGAACCCCGCGGCAGCGTGTTCGTGCTCCGGCTGCCGGTGACGTGACGCCCGATGCCCAAGATCCTGGTGATCGACGACGACCGGGCCAGCCGCGAACTGCTGGCCTACCTGCTGCAGCACGCCGGGCACGCGGTGCGCACGGCGAACGATGGTGAACTCGGCGTCCGGGCGATGACCGACGCGATCCCGGACCTCGTGGTCTGCGACTGCCAGATGCCGCATCGCAGTGGCCTGCAGGTCGCCGCGTTCATGCAGGCCGACGCGCGGTTGCGCGACGTGCCGCTCGTCGCGGTGACCGCCGCGGCGCTGCCGGCGGACCGCGAGCGCGCGCTCGCCGCCGGGTTCGCGCGCTACATCGTCAAGCCCTTCGATCCATCCACGATCGTGTCGATCCTCGAGGCGACGCTCGATGCGGCGCGATCGCGCACGCGCGGTGACGGCTAGGGCATCGCGGGTCCATGGCCACCATCCTGATCGTCGACGACATTCCGGCCAATCGCGGCGTGCTGGCGATCCTGGTGAAGCACCGCGGACATCGGCTCCTCGAGGCGGCGGACGGGCGCGAGGCGCTCGAGATCATCCGCCGCGAACGGCCGGACCTCGTGATCTCGGACATCCTGATGCCCGTGATGGACGGGTTCGAGTTGCTGGAGGCCTTGCGCAGCGATCCGCAGCTCGCCGCGACCCGCGTGGTGTTCTATACCGCCTACTACGAAGAGCAGGAAGTCCGGCGGCTGGCCCGCGACGGCAGCGTGACCGCCGTGATCACCAAACCGAGTTCGCCCGAGGAGATGCTGCGCATCATCGATGAGGTCACGGGAGCGAGCGCGCCGGCGCCGACCTGGTCCGAAGCGGACCGCGCGCGCTTCCTGGCCGCGCACGAGCGGCTGCTGGTCGACAAGCTGTCCGCCCAGACCGCCGCGCTCGAAGCGACCAACGAACGCCTGGCCGCGCTGGTCAACGTGAACATGCAGCTCGCCTCGGCGCGCGACCCGGATCGTCTGCTCGACGAGGTGCGACGCGCGGCGATGGCCCTGCTCGGCGCCCGCTCCGGCGTGGTGCTGGCGCGTCGACCGGGGAGCGACGACGCCGGCCCCGGCGCCGTCAGCCTGCTGCCGGCCGATGCCGACGGCTGTTCGAGCACGACCCCTCCCTGGAAGTGGGATCGCATCGCCACGCGGATCGGCGGCGGTGGGGCGCTGCGCGTCGGTGCCGACACCGGCGCCGGCCAGCCACCGCGCGATCGGGTGCTGCGACGATTGATCGGTGACCGCTCGATGCTGGCGGCGCCCATCCGCTCGCTGCACGCGAGCTACGGCTGGATCTGCCTGCTGGAGAAGCTGGCGGCACCGGAATTCTCGGCCGAGGACGAGCATCTGCTCGCGATCCTCGCGGCACAATCGGGTCGCCTCTACGAGAACGGAAGCCTCAACAAGCACCTGCGACACCAGGCCGAACAGCTGCGCCGCCAGATCGACGAGCGGGCGGCCGCCGAACGCCGCCTCGCAACGCAATATGCGGTGTCACGCCTCGTCGCCCAGGCGACTCCGGCGGACGATCCGGTGCCCGCGCTGCTGGCAACGCTGTGCGCCGGTCTGGAATTCGCGGTTGCAACGCTCTGGACCGTCGACGAGAGCGCCCAGCGGCTCTACTGTCATGCGGTGCACGCGGCCGAACTCGATGGGCTCGCGGCATTTGCGCAACGCACACGTGGGTTGCGGCTCGCTCGCGGCGAGGGCTTGCCCGGTCAGGTATGGCGGGACGGTGAGACCGTGTGGATCGAGGACGCGCCGGCGGATCCGGCGATCCTGCGCCAGGAGGAAGCCGCCGCGTCCGGTTTGCACACCGGCATCGCCGTCCCCCTGATGTCCCGCGGCGAGATCACCGGCGTGCTCGAGGTCTTCTGCGTCCGGCAACGACCCTTCCATTCCGAGACGGCGCTCGCCGTGACGACGGTCGCCTCGCATATCGAGCGATGGCGCGAGCGCGTGACCAACGAACGGCGCGTCGCACGCCTTGCGCGGGTGCACCGCTGGCTGAGCGAGGTGAACGCCGCCGTGATCCGGATACGTGACCGGCGCCGGCTCTATCGCGAGGTCTGCCGGATTGCGGTGGACGCCGGCGGCTTCGGCCTCGCCTGGATCGCCCAGTTCGACGCCGGCGGACGGCAGCTCAAGATACCGGCCATCGCCGGCGGCACCGAGATCCAGGACGAACTGCAGCTGGCCGCCGAGGAGCCCGCCAATCCGGTCGCTCTCGCGCTCGCGCGTCGCGAACTCCAGGTCGTGGATGATCTCGGCGATGCCCGGTGGTGCGATCTCGCCCTGTGCCGCCGGCTGCTCGCGGACGGACTCCGTTCGCTGGCGATCGTGCCGTTGATCACCGAGAACCGCACCGTCGGCGTGGTGGGACTGGCGGCGCGGGAACCGGCCTACTTCGAGGCAGGGGAGGTCAGCCTGACCCGCGACATCGTCGCCAGCCTCGGCTACGCGGTGGAATTCATCGCGAACGAGCATCGACTGATCCGGCAGGCCTTCTTCGATCCGCTGACCCAGCTGCCGAACCGGAACCTGTTCGTCGAACGGCTCGATCGGGTCCTCGAACAGGCCCGGCAGAGCGGGATCAACGTGGCGGTCGCGGTCGCCGACGTGAAGGACTTCCGCCACGTCAACGAAGTCTTCGGCCGCAAGACCGCCGATACCGCGCTTCGCCGGATCGCCGAGCGCCTGCAATCCGTCTGGCCGGATCGCACGTACCTGTGCCGCGTCGGCGGGGACCGCTTCGCCGGCATGCTGCTCGGTCAGGGGAGCGGCGAGGTGATGATCGGCAAGCTGATCGATCCGGTGAGCCGCACGCTGCGCGAGCCGATCATCATCGACGCTCACGAACTGTCGATCCGCATGACCGCCGGAATCGCGACCTTCCCCGTGGACGGGGAGGACGCCGAGACGCTGATGCGCCGCGCCGAGGCGGCGATGATGCACGCGCGACGCCGCGGCGAGCGCTACCGCTTCTTCGAGCCCAAGCTCCACGGTGACACCGCGCAGGTCCTCAACCTGGAGATCCGCCTGCGCGACGCCCTGGAACACGAGCAGTTCGTGCTGCACTACCAGCCGGTCGTTGCGATCCCGGCGCGTCGCGTCGTCGGCCTGGAAGCGCTGCTGCGCTGGCAGGATCCGGAGTCGGGTCTCGTGGCGCCGGGCAAGTTCATCCCCGTGCTGGAGGAAACCGGGCTGATCTCCCGCGTCGGACATTGGGTCGTCCGCCAGGCCATGATCGACTGCATCCAGTGGCGAGCCCAGGGTCTCGAACCGCCGCGTGTCGCGGTCAACGTGTCCGCCGTGCAACTGCACAGCCCGAGATTCGTGAACATGATCGAGCGGGCGGTACGCGGCTTTCGCCGCAGCGGGGGTCTGCTCAGCCTGGAGATCACCGAGAGCGTGCTGATGCGCGACATGCGCGAGACCGTCGACAAGCTCGAGGCCGTCCGCCGCCTCGACGTCGACATTGCGGTGGACGACTTCGGCACCGGTTACTCCTCGCTCGGCTACCTGGCACGCCTGCCGGTCGGCACGCTCAAGATCGACCGCTCGTTCGTCTCCGATCTGGCCTCGTCGCCAGAGAGCATGACGATGGTCTCGACCATCATTTCCCTGGCGCGATCGCTCGGACTGAAGACCATCGCCGAAGGCGTGGAAACGGAGGAGCAGTTCCGCCTGCTGCATCTGCTGCGTTGCGACTTCGCCCAGGGATACCTGATCAGCAAGGCGGTGCCGGCCGACCGGATTCCGGGGCTGCTGACCGCGGCCGCCTCCCCGGTCTAGACCGTCGGGCGTGCCCGCGGAACCCGCGAGCCGCACGACCGGGGGAGCCGGAAGTGGAGCGGGTGATGGGAATCGAACCCACGTTAGTAGCTTGGGAAGCTACAGTTCTACCATTGAACTACACCCGCATCGCCGGCGTGATTCTAGATTTTTCGGCGCCCCAGCGGCAACCCCACCCCGGGTCGCGCTCCATCGGGCGGTCCCCGCGGCGGGGCGCGCTCCCATTTTCAGGCGCGCGCGTACGCTTCGATTTCGACGAGCAGGTCCGTGCGGCAGATGTCGGCACGCAGGTAGCGCACGCTCTCGACCGGTAGCGCATGCCGGGCGAGCTGCGCGCGCACCGTCTCGAGGTCGCTGGCGCGCCGCAAATAGGCCTTCACGCGCAGCGGGCCGAACCCGCGCGGGTTCGGCCGCGCGACGCGATTCGCGGTCGCGACCACGATCGCGAGGTTCACCAGCGCCTCGTGGGTCTGCGCGGCCGGGTCTCCCGGGTGCCGGCTGCGGTGTCCGACGATGCTCGCGGTGCCCGACACGAACAGGTGGGACACGTCGCCGTCGCGCAAGACCCCGGCACGGGAGAACAGCGGGCTCGCCCGGCCGTAGCGCGGCGGGTAGTCGTAGGCGCTCACCTGCCGCGGGTTCTCGATCGTGATCGGCGGTTCCGCAGACGCGAGGAAGAAGACCGTGAGCGAATGACCATCGACCGATCCGACCGCGGTGGCGGCCGGCGCGGACGCGACCGTGCCCCGCCGGGCGTGCTCGAACGCGACCCGTCGCGCGGCATTGAAATGTCGATAGCGTTCCTCGCCGTCGACGACGCAGTTGATGTCGGGCAGATAATTCCAGATCCGCGCCAGATACGGGTGCTCGGCCTCCTCGAGCGACTCGAAGATCGCGCGATACGCCCGATCGGTCGCCTCGCGAAGCGCCGCCGCCGCGCCGAGACCCTCCGCGTGCCGCAGTCGTTGCTCGTCCACCGAGACAACGCCGAACGTGAATCCGGACCCGCGCCGCAGTCGAAGATCGGCGCGCTGCGACGCGATCGCGCCAGTCCTCCCCGCGTCGCCCCAGGTCTCCCAACCCTCACCGACCCCGTCGATCGGCGGCGTACCGCAGATCGCGACCGGCAGGTCGCCGGTCGCGGCCGGTGGCGTGCCAGCGAACCCGACCAGGCCGAGCGCACGGCGCCAGCGGTCGTCCCCGCACTCGAGGAGGGCGCCGGGGGCCAGTGCCTCGTGGATCAGCCGTGCCTCACCCATCAGCGCGTCGCGAGACCGGCGAGCGCGGTCGCGTACGACGCACCGACGTCCTCGCTGCCGCTGACGGTGTACTCGAGGTCGCGCAGCAGGCCGTCCTCGATCCCGTAGATCCAGCCGTGAACCTGCAACGCCTGTCCGCGATCCCAGGCCTCGCGGACGATCGAGGACTGGCAGACGTGGGCCACCTGATCGATCACGTTGAGTTCGCAGAGTCGGCCTTCGCGCGCGACGCCATCGTCGATCGCGGCGAGCACCGTCCGGTGCCGCTCGCGCACGTCCTGCACGTGCCGCAACCAGTTGTCCGCGAGGCCGATCTTCTGCCGGGACAGCGTCGCGCGCACCCCGGTGCAGCCGTAGTGTCCACAGACGATGATGTGCTGCACGTTGAGCACGTCGACCGCGAACTGCATCGCCGTGAGGCAGTTCAGGTCCGTGTGCACGACCACGTTCGCGACGTTCCGATGAACGAACATCTCGCCCGGCATCAGGCCGCAGATCTCGGTCGCCGGCACCCGGCTGTCGGAGCAGCCGATCCACAGGTATTGCGGCGTCTGCTGCCGGGCGAGACGCGCGAAGAACTCCGGGTCGTCGCGCTTGACGCCGCCCGCCCAGGCCCGGTTGCTGTCGATCAGGTGCTGTAGTGACTTCACCCCGCGATTGTAGCGTTTGCCGCCGGGTTTTCCTCGCCCTGACCGGCGCGCCGGCTCACAGGAGCTGTTCGGGTGCGAACGGCGTCAGCAATTCCAGTCCGAAGCGCTGCAGGAAGGTGGTCTCGGGGTCGTGGTACCAGACCCGCTCGGCGCCGGGCCCCTTGCCGATCCACTCGATCTTGTTCGTTCCGGGGATCAGCTTCAGGTCGTAGCAGCCGTACTTCGCGATGTCCTCGAACAGCGCCGTCACCTGCGCGGCGATCGCCGGGCTCTTGAACACGATCCCGAGTTCGGTGTTGGTGTGCGCCGAACGGGCATCCATGTTCATCGAGCCGATGAACACGGTCTCGTCGTCGATCACGATCGCCTTCGCGTGCAGGCTCGCGGTCGACGCCCCGAACCGGTGGAACCGGGGGCGCGCCTCGCCGATCTTCGGCCGCAGTTCGCGCAGGTCCACGCCCATCTTCAGCAGCGGCTTGCGGTAGCGCGCATAGCCGATGTCGACGATCGGCGCGTCGGTCGTCGCGAGCGAATTCGTGAGGATGTGGATGTGTACGCCGCGCGCGACGAGGCTGTGCATCAGCGCGACGCCCCGCGGCCCGGGCACGAAGTACGGCGAGATGATCAGCACGTCCTTTTTCGCCGACCGGATCAGCGCGGCGACGTTGTTCGCGATCGTCTTCTGTTCGGCGGGCGAGGTCTCGCTCGCGATCTTCACGGGCCGGTCCGCGAGCACATTCGCAGGGACCCAGTCGAGCCGCAGGTGTCCCGCGCGGATCTCGCGGCGCAGGAATTTCCCACCCTCGGGCCCGGTCCCGGCGGTATTGAGCCGCGGCACTCCCTGGGTCGGCACCGGGGCATCGATCGAGGAGATCGGATAGGAGTATCGGCTGTTCCAGAAGCGGTCGAACGAATCCGACAGATGCGGGACGATCGGGCCGGCGGCGATCACGTCCAGGTCGACGAAGTTGTATTTCCGATTCAGCGTGAAGTATTCGTCGCCGATGTTGCGGCCGCCGGTGATCGCGATCGAGTTGTCGGCGACGAACAGCTTGTCGTGCATCCGGTGGTTGATGCGCGCGATGTCCGCGGCCGAGAACAGGAAGCGGCTCCACATCGAGAATCGCCCCCCCGGGAACGGATTGAAGACGCGGACCTCGATGTTCGGCAGTTCCCCGAGCCGCATGAACCGATTGTCCTGCCCGGCGGTATTGAAGTCGTCTACGAGGATCCGCACGCGCACGCCGCGCTCGGCCGCCATCCGGATGTGCTCCAGGACGATCCGGGAGGATTCGTCGTCGTCGATGATGTAGTACTGCAGGTCGAGGGTGCGCTGCGCGCTGTCGGCGAGCGCGATCAGGCTGTCGAACGCCTCCTCGCCCGATGCAAGCAGTCGCAGACCCGAATCACCGGCCGGATGACGCGCGGCGCTGCGTGCGACCAGGCGCCCGAGCCGCGTGGTGAGCGGATCGCGCAGCGCGTGCGACGGGAATTTCTCGACGTGGCGCGGCAAGCTCGCGCAGCCCGACACCGCGAGGCAGGAGCACAGCACCCCTCCCCAGAGCCATCGACCGACTGCGTGCATGTTTCGATCATATCAGGCATCAGGCAAACTTCGCGTCCATGCCAGAGCGCCGCACGATTCGCAGCTACGTTCTCCGGGGCGGCCGAGTGACCGCGGCACAGGAGCGCGCGCTCGAGCGGCTGTGGCCGCGTTTCGGCGTCGACCGGCGCGAGGGACGGCTCGACCTCGATCGGATATTCGGGCGGCAGGCACGGCGCTGCCTGGAGATCGGATTCGGCGCCGGCGAGGTGATCGGCGCGCTCGCCGAGACGAATCGCGACGTCGACTACCTCGGCATCGAGGTCCATCGGCCGGGGATCGGCCGATTGCTGTTGCGCGCCGACGCCGCGCAACTCGAGAACCTGCGCGTGATCGAACGCGACGCGGTCGAGGTGCTCGAGCACGATCTCGCCGACGCCTCGCTCGACGAGATCCTGGTGTTCTTCCCGGACCCCTGGCACAAGAAGCGCCACGTGAAGCGGCGCCTGGTCGACGCACGCTTCGTCGCGCTCGCGGCCGCGAAGCTGCGTCCCGGCGGCGTGCTGCGGCTCGCGACCGACTGGGAGCCTTACGCCGAACAGATGCTCGCGGTCTGCGCCACCGAACCCCGCTTGCGATCGCTGAGTCCGGACGGCGCGTACGTCGAGCGCCCGGCGTTGCGGCCCCCGACGCGCTTCGAGCGGCGCGGCGAGCGCCTCGGCCACCGGGTCCGCGACCTGGCGTACCAGCGTCGCGAGTCCTGAGCGGCGCCGCGAGATACCGAGAGACCCTTGCGGCAAGTACGCGGCGGCGGGTGCCGCGCGTCGTCACGTTCGATGCAGGAATTCCCGGGCGAAACCCGCTTTGACGCATTGCGTCCCGCCACCCGGGAGCGGCTATTGCGCGCGAGCGTCGATCGGCGTTGAATGGTGCCGAGGAGCGCGGGGAACGAGGAGCGGAACGATGAACCTAACGAAGCCGGTCGTGGAGCAGTGGTACCGGGACGCCGCGGGCGAGATGTTCGAGGTCGTCGCGATCGACGAACAGGACCAGACGATCGAGATCCAGTATTTCGACGGCTCGGTGACCGAGATGGACTTCGATTCCTGGAACGAGCAGGTGTTCGAGGGCTCGATCGAGACGGCCGAGGCGCCGGAGGACTGGTCCGGATCGGTCGACGTCGACAGCGAGGACCTCGAACGGGATTTCGAGGATGCCCGCCCGGCGAATTGGGCGAGTTCCGCCGACGGCGCGCTGCGCCACTGAGCGCGGCGTCGCCGGCGCGCCGCGCCGTCAGGACCGCGCGAACTTCTCCCGCTCGCGCGCCTCGAGCGCGTGCACCTGAGGCCGCATCGCCGCGAGCAGCACGAGCCCCGGGAGCGCCGACAGGAACGTGACCACGAAGAAGTGGGCCCAGCCGATCGCGTGCACGACCGCACCGGCGATCGCAGCGATCACGACGCGAGGAACCGCCGCGAGCGCCGACAGCAGCGCATACTGGGTCGCACTGAAGTTCGGCGAGCACTGGGCCATCAGGAACGCGATGAACGCCGCGAGACCCATGCCGCCGGCCAGGTTGTCGAGGCTCGTCGTGAGTATCATCAACCACAGCTCCCGGCCGGCGAGCGCGAGCCACAGGAACAGCAGCAGCGTCGCCGCCTGCAGCACGCCGAAGCTCAGCAGCGAACGGAACATCCCCCAGCGCATGTAGAGCCAGCCGCCGAGCGCGGTGCCGATCATCGTCGACACCGTCATGTTGACCTTGCCGGCGATGCTGAGTTCGCTCAGGGAGAAACCGACGCCCTTGAGCATGAACGCGCTGTACAGGCTCAGGGCGAACGCATCACCGAACTTGTAGAGCAGCACCAGCAGCAAGAACCCCCACGCGCCCGGTTGTCGCAGCAGATCCTTGGCCGGCTCGACGACCGCCTCGGCCAGGGTCGGCGGCGGCCGGCCGGGCCGCTCCGGTTCGGGCGACCACAGCGTCGCGAGCGCGGTCGCGGCCATCAGCGCCGCGACGATGCCGTAGGCGACGTGCCATCCGGTCCGAGCGGCGATCAGCACGATCACCGCACCGGCGAACATCGCCGCGGTCCGGTAGCCGAACGCGCTCGCAGCCGCCGCAAGCGCTCGCTGCTCGCCGGGAATCAGGTCGACCCGGTAGGCATCGATCACGATGTCCTGCGAGGCCGACAGGGTCGCGACGGTGAGCGCGAGCAGCGCGAGCGATAACGGCGCCTGGCGCGGCGAACACAAGCCCATCACGCCGATCGCGGCGGCGAGGCACAGCTGGTAGATGAGGATCCATCCCCGGCGCCGGCCGAGCAACGGCGGGAGATAGCGATCGAGCGTCGGTGCCCACAGGAACTTCAGCACGTACGGCAATCCGACCAGCGAGAACAGGCCGATCGTGCGGATGTCGAGCTTCGCGTCGGCCAGCCAGGCCTGCAGGGTCGCGCTCGTCAGATTGAAGGGGAGTCCCGACGCAAACCCGAGCAGCAAGGTCGCGACCATCCGCCGGTCGCGCAGCGCCTCGAGCAACCCCGGCTTACCCTCCGCGGCCAAGCATCACCACTCGAGGTCGTAATCGATCGTGAGCGGTGCGTGGTCGGAGAACCGCCGTTCCTTGAAGATCGAGGCGTGACGAATCCGCTCGCGCAGCGCCGCGCTCGCGACGTGGTAGTCGATCCGCCAGCCGACGTTCTTCGCGTAGGCCTGCCCCCGGTTCGACCACCAGGTGTATTGATCCGCCGCCGAGTTGACCGCCCGAAAGGCATCGATGTAGCGCTCGTCGCCGAACACGGCGTCGAGCCAGCGCCGTTCCTCGGGCAGGAAGCCGGAGTTCTTCTGGTTCGACCGCCAGTTCTTCAAGTCGATCGGCTGGTGCGCGATGTTGAAGTCGCCGCAGAGGATCGTCGGCTTGCGCCGGCGGCGCAGCCGGCGCAGGTGCGGCAGGAACGCGTCGAGGAAGCGGAACTTGGACGCCTGCCGCGCCGGGCCCGAGGATCCGGACGGCAGGTACAGCGAGACCACGCTGAACCCGTCGAAGTGCGCCTCCAGATACCGCCCTTCGGCGTCGAATTCCGGCACGCCGAACCCGCGTTCGACGCGCGTCGGCTCGCGCTTCGCGTACAGCGCCGTGCCCGCGTATCCCTTCGTCTCGGCATCGAAGTAGTAGCAGTGGTACCCGCGGGGCCAGAACGCGGGGTCGGCGAGCTGCGCGACCTGCGCCTTGGTTTCCTGGATGCACACGACGTCGGCGCGCTGCGCCGGCAGCCAGTCGAAGAAGCCCTTGCGGGCGGCCGAACGTATTCCGTTCGCATTCAGCGTGACGATCCGCATCGACCGATGATACCAGTGGGTCGGGACGCTCGCGGCGCGGCTTGCGCCGTGCGCGGCGCCTTGCGAGACTG
>JAGWPU010000049.1 GCA_028870355.1 Gammaproteobacteria bacterium
ACTCGGCGGTGCACACAACTTCGGGATCCTGTTCCGGATGACGCTCACGGGCACCGAGACCGTATTGCACGGGTTTGGTGCATCGGGCGACGGGAGCGAGCCCTACGGCAGCCTGCTGCAAGCGAGCAACGGGGGGCTCTACGGAATGACCGTGCTGGGCGGGACGAACAGCCTGGGAACGATTTTCGAGCTGAACTGATATCACTGTCGGAAAAATTTACACTTCGTGGGCATCGAGTCGATATTGCAATGCAAGATAAATCTCAATTCATTGTTTTAAAAATAAAAAATAATCTTGGCATAGGGATTGCTTGATCCTTGGCAGAATTCAGTCTCAACCGAGGATGGGGAACATGAACAAGCGCTTCTTTCGTTCGATGGTGGCTGTCGCGGCGTTGTCGGCCGCGGTGGCTGGGACCGCCTCGGCGGACGTGATCTGGAACTTCGCATCGCTGGCCGGCCCGAGCAGCGCGAACACGACGCTCGGCGCGACCGCGACGTTCAACCAGGGCACCGCGTGGATGAATGCCGCGGCGGTGATCCAGCCGGCCTGGACCGTCAGCAACGGCAGCTGCACCAGCTCCCAGCCCTGCCTGTTCGACAAGGTGCTGCTCGGCGATCCGACCGAGACCGGTCTCGGCCTGACGCCGAACCTGAACAAAGAGATCTACACCCCGAACGGGATCGCGTTGACGGTGTCCGCCGGCACGCACATCAACAGCCTGACCATCGGGTCGGTGCAGTACGGTGAGTCCTGGGCGGTCGCGGGTTGCTCGTCGACCTATTCGACCTGCACCACGATCGATTCCGGTGTCGGCGCGCCGGGATCGTCGCTGACCATCGGCAACCTGGCGATGAATCCGTACGCGTCCTACGTGGTGTACGTCCCCTGCGCGAACGGCACGCGCTGCGTGACGATGACCAACACCCGCGTGACCAACAGCGACAACAACATCGTGTTGATGTCCGCGACGACGGTGCCGGAGCCGGGTGCGCTCGCGCTGATGGCGGTCGGCCTGTTCGGCCTCGGCTGGACGATTCGCCGTCGCCGGGCGAGCTGATTCGACAACAAAGAGATCGACTGATCGCTGAGATGCCGCCGCAAGGCGGCATCTTTTTTTTGGGCGTCCGGAACCCCGGCGGACCCGGCGAGACCGGACCCGCGTCGCCGCCAGCGCGACCCGCGCTTCCGCGAACTCCATCCTGGTCCCGCCCGGTGGGCCGCCGTATAGTGCGCAGCGATGGACGGCACGCTGGTCAACGCGTTCTCGGTCGACGTGGAGGACTACTTCCAGGTCGCCGCGCTCGCGCCGGCGATTCCACGCGAGTCCTGGCCGGACCGGGAGTCCCGGGTCGAACGCAACACGGATCGCATCCTTGCGCTGCTCGAGGAGCGCGGGGTCCGCGGAACCTTCTTCGTGCTCGGCTGGATCGCCGAGCGCCACCCGACGCTCGTGCGCCGGATCGCGGCGCTGGGCCATGAAATCGCGAGCCACGGCTACTCGCACCAGCTGATCTACACCCAGAGTCCGGCGGAGTTTCGCGCCGAGACCGTGCGCTCGAAGCACCTGCTCGAGGATCTGAGCGGCGCCGCGGTCGAGGGGTATCGGGCGGCGAGCTTCTCGATCACCCGGCGCTCGCTCTGGGCGCTCGACGTGCTCGTCGAGCTCGGCTTTCGCTACGATTCCTCGATCTTCCCGATCCGGCACGACCGCTACGGGATCCCGGGCGCGTCGGAGGAACCGGGACCGCTGAGCGCACCGTCCGGTGCGACGCTGATCGAATTCCCGATGGGTGCCGCGCACTGGGGCGGCCTGCGGGTGCCGGTCTCGGGCGGCGGCTACTTCCGGCTGCTGCCGTTCCCGGTCACGCGCTGGGGACTGCGCCAGATCAATGCGCAGGGTCGGCCGTTCACGTTCTACCTGCACCCCTGGGAACTCGATCCGGATCAGCCGCGCATCCGGGTGCCCTGGCTATCGCGCGTGCGGCATTACACCAACCTGCACTGCTGCGAGGATCGCCTGCGCCGGCTCCTGGGTGAGTTCTCGTTCGCGCCGATGCGCGAAGTGCTCGCCGATTATGGGCTGCGGGTCGAGCCTGCAATCGGGTAGGGAGCGGCCCGACGCAGGCGGAGTCCCGCCGCGAACAGCGCCCAGGTCGCGCGTCCGGTACCGACGTCGTGGCCGGGGTCGGATGCCAAGTGATGACTGGATTGGATGATCAATGCCTTACGAGACCGGCCTGGGCTGAACGGACGGTCGGATTGGGAAACTGTCGATTCTTCCGACATACCGCTGCGAGTGAATTGCGAGTTCGACTTTAGCGCAGCGGGCCTCACTGCGCCAACCGAGACTCTCGGATCAGCCGCCGTAACGCCAGCCGAGGAAACCGCATTCGATGAGTATGCGCAGCGACATCGATACATGATGGGCACGCCGTAACCAGCGGGTGTCGTGCCATTTGGCCTGATGCAACAGCGCGAGCGAATAAAACATCAGAATTTCTCGTCCGACTTTCGTTTTGATCAGCGATCGAACCCCGCGCCAGAACGCCGGGGCGTCACTCGCATACGCCGCCCAAAACCACGGTTGACGAATGAGCCCCTCACATAGAATTCGCTCCTCACAGTGCAAGGCGCCACTGCAGATCCTACTGGCATCGACACAATCGTCGACCATCTCCGGGATCAGTCCCTTGCTGGCCATCACAGCCGCACGCTTGAATAGGGCCAACCGGCCGTTCACCGATTCGTTCGCGGTGACATTCCATGGATTCTTGGTGAAGTCCGCAAGCTTCAGTTGTTCCCGAATCCAGCGACCGATGATGCGATCGTAATTGATCCAAACTTGAAGACGCTTTGAGGCCGCATGTCGTTCCGCAATCGGACCACGCAGCCCGTCATGACTGCGCCAAATGAATGTCGGTTCTTCTATCCCCGAAAATGCGAAGCGGTAGCCCAGGCGAACGAGTAAGTCGTAGTCCTGGGATCGAAGGAAGGATTCATTTAGGTTCCCGATTTGCGCTAGACAATCTCTACGAATCAAGCAACTTTGGAGCAAGAACGAGCAGTTGATAAGCAATCGATGATATAGCTCGTCTTCCGGCAGAACCTTGATCTGCTTTTTCGCACCACGCACGATACGGCCGTCCGGACCGGTCGTTCCGTAGTAGTGCGAACTGAAGATCCAGCACAATTCCTGTCGCACCCTCAGTACCTCGAGCCGCCGCTCGATCGCATCGGGCAGCGCGACGTCGTCATCGTCGAAAAGCCAGAGGAAATCCCCTCGTGCGCGTGGCAAGACCTGATTCACCGCGGCAGCCTTACCGCCATTGTCCTTGCGCACGTAGACGACGTCGCGACCGAACCCCTGGATCACCTCCGCTGTATCGTCGGTTGAGCCGTCGTCGACGACGATCACTTCCAGGGGCGGGCGCGACTGCTCGAGCACGCTCGTCACGGACTCCCGGAGGAATCCGGCCCGATTGAACGTCGGTATGATCACGGACACGGTCGGTTTCGACGACATTACTTGCCCATTAATCAGACAAAATAATTCATTTATAGACGGCCTAGCCGATCGTCTATCGACTCTATCACCATTCGCCCTGGTGGCCGGACTTCCAAGGCGATTTCACCAAGCACCCCCATTACCCGACGCGAATCCTTCTTTCCGTTGCACTCTCGAACATTCCACTCGACGATGGCGAGTGCAGCGCCCTGCACCTCTATTGACGGCCAGCGTGGAATCTTTTAGCCGATAATGTAATCGAAGATTCCTGCCTGGATCTGAACCACGTTCTGTCGCGTGGAGGGACGCCTGGAAGATACGGGGCAGAGACCGAAACGTGGATGAAACGCCACGGCGTCTGGTGTAGACAACTCCATCTGCTCAATCTGCCATCGAGAGGAGGGCGGATGCGCCGCGGTGCGCATAACCCGCACTAGGGTTCCATGTATCGATACCACCGCGGCGGACTTCTACATCGAATGCGGCCGAGAGCAGTCGCTCGCGATCGCTGCACATTCCGGAAAGCCCAATCCAAAGGTTGCCAGAATGCAATTGCTACTTGGCACCGGTGTACACGGAATTACGCGAGGCGCTGACAATGGCGCAAGGTAGCCGCGCTCGAGCGCAAAGCCAATGAAGCCTGCTATGCCATCGACCGCTGGTTGGGTAAGGGTAGTTATGACCCAGCGTCGCTTGCGCCCCGCGGGCCCTTCGAGCGCGATTCCCGGCCTCCCCTGAGGATCCCCGGGCTCGTGCAAGGAAGCGTCGATTCGGAGCACAAGATTGTCACTCCGATATAGCCACGCCTGGCCTAAGCGGCGCCGAGGAGCAAACCTCCCCGCGCGCCGCCTCGCCTGCGGACGGTAGTCAGGCCGACGGCCGCCGACGCCGCAGCATCAACCCGACGCCGGCGAGTCCCGCCGCGAGCAGCGCCCAGGTCGCAGGCTCCGGCACCGACGTCGTGACCGACATCAACAGGATGTTGTTGCTGGAGTTCGTGCTCGTCGATGCGCAGGTCGTGGAGTTCGCACACGGCACGTCGACCACGTACCCATCGTAGTGGCCGAGGTTGCTGAGCGTGATGACCCCGTTGCTGCCGCCGCCGACACCCTGATCGATCGTCGTGCACGGCGTGTTGTTGAAGATGCAGCCCTGCAACTGCCAGGACTCCCCGCTCTGCACCGAGCCGATGCTGACCGACAGGATCGGCGCGCTGGCGACGAGCCCGATCCCGTTCGGGCTGAAGATCTCGTACTGGGAATTCGGGATCAGTCCGAGGCCGCGCTCCGGATTG
Source organism: Gammaproteobacteria bacterium (assembly GCA_028870355.1). Taxonomy (GTDB): domain Bacteria; phylum Pseudomonadota; class Gammaproteobacteria; order Steroidobacterales; family Steroidobacteraceae; genus Bog-1198. The sequence goes on from JAGWPU010000049.1 coordinate 4,804, forward strand.
CCCGGCAAGGTCCCGGCGCCCTTCGCGTACAGACACGGGCCGTTGGCCGTGTCGTTGCAAGCGTTGCTGGTCCAGGTCCCGGCCAGGTTCGGCACCAGCGCGAACGCGACGATCGACTGCTTCGGCGCGAGCGGATTGGTGAACAGGTAATTCCCGCCGAGCGTCTGGTTCGTGCCGCCGGCCAGTGCAAAGAAATCCCAGTTGATCGCCGTCGCGGAGGCCGGTACCGCGAGCGCGGAACCGACGACGGCCGCGGCCGCGATCGAACTCAACCATGTCATCTTCGTCATGTCAGAAGTCCCCTTGGGTTTGTGCATCGCATCGAGACTCAACGGATAAGCAAGAACGATGCCAAACCTCGAGTGATTATGATTATCAATACGTTACGAGATCCTGAGCGACGCGTCGGCGGGTGGGAAGGCCCGGTTGTCAATTTTTCCGACACCCATCGAGTCGTCGGCGGGACTCCCCCATAAAGAAAACGCCCGCATCACGGCGGGCGTTTTCCTGGCCTGGAGCGGCGTCGAGGAGTGGTCCTCCCCGCCCGCCGCATCGGCTCTGGACGGCTTTCAGGCCGATCGCTGCCGACGGCGCAGCATCAATCCGAGGCCCGCAAGCCCGGCCACGAACAGCGCCCAGGTCGCCGGCTCCGGAACGCTCGCGGGGCGGACGTTGAACTCCGTGACCAGCGCCGTGCTGTCCGTGGCTCCGGACGATCCGGAACCCACCACGCGGCTGGAGAGCGTGCCCGACCCGTTGGCTTCCATGTAGGTGTTGCCGCTGCCGTTGGGTACCTGCTGGTTGTAGTCCATCGATACGTTCAGCAACAGATTGCCGTTCGCCGGGTTGTAGTCGAACGGCGTGCCGGTGATCGTCAAGGTGTTGCCGAGCCCGCCGAGCGCGCCCGAGAAGAACGTCTGGTTGTCCGCGCCGAGGTTGTTCGAGAACGTGCTCGACAGCCCGTCCACCGCAGCCGAAGTGGTCGAGAACGAGATCGTGTAGGTGCCCGGAACCACTCCGATCGAGCTCGGATACTGCGCCAAGGCCTGCAAGAACGTGATCGACGAGATCACGGTCGGACCGCTGAACGCCGACGCGGCATAGACCTGCTGATATTGCGTATTGTTGTCGGTGCAATCGAATGGGTAGCAATTGCCCGTGCCGTCGGAACTCGGCACCGTGAACGAAACGGCGTGCGCGCTGCCGAGCACGAGCGTGCCGGCGGCGATCAGGGCCAAGCCGGTGCGCTTCACCCAATCACGCGTCGTGGCATCGAAGAACGTCGAACCCAGGTTCATGGTCATCCCCTTGAGCGGTTGCGTCATGACGGCATCAGGGCCGTGGTGATCCATGAGCGAGCAAGCGGCATGCCAAACCTGAAAGTTCATTTAAACAATGGGTTTTGCGAACGACCCCGCTCGGATGTAAAAATTCCCGACACGGGATGCCGGGTGTCCGCAGACGCGCCGACACCCATCTACCCGCCCGCCTTGACGATCCTCGCGAACGCCCCCTGCGGGCCGATCCCGGCGGCATTGCCCTCGTCGGTATCGAGGTGGACTTCCATCCGATAGTCCGGCGCGACCCGCACGACGAGATCGTCGAAGGTGAGCGCGCGCTCGCCGGCGACGTGAATCGAGATCCGCTGCTGATCGTGCAAGCCGAGCGCGACCGCATCGGCCGGACTCAGGTGCAGGTGCCGCAGCGAACACACGACCCCGTGGTCGAGCGTCACGCCGCCCGCGGGCCCCTCGAGCGTGATCCCGGGCGTCCCGTCGAGATGCCCCGACTCGCGCAGCGGCGCGTCGATCCCGAGCACGAGCTCGTCGCTCCGGGACAGCTCCACCTGATCCTGAGAACGCGGCGGGCCGACGACCCGGACGTGCTCGATCCGCCCCTTCGGGCCGATCAGCGTGACCGTCTGCTCGGCCGCGAACTGCCCCGGCTGGCGCAGCATCGTGTGCACCCGCAGGTTCGCACCGGGTCCGAACAGCGCCTCGACGCTGCGCGCCGACAGGTGCACGTGGCGCGCGGACACCGCGACCGGGATCTCGACGTCACGCGCCGGCAGCGCGGTGCCGCCGGCGTGCGAACCGATCCCCGAACTCACCGCTGGGGCGGTGGCGATGCGGTATTCGGCGTCGCGGTCGGTCCGCCGGGCGGGCCCATCATCCCGCCGCCGCGCATCATCCCGCCGCGGCGGCCCCAGGGCCGTCCGTCCTGCATCATCCGACACCCGCCCACCCCGAGCTCGGCGCGGCAGGCCCGCATCATCTCCTGCCGGCATTCGGCGAATGGACGATCGGAGCGCAGGCAGGCGGCCATCTTTTCATGGATCAGCGCCATCTTCTCGCGCTGGGCGGCGGTCGGCCATTCGGCCTTCGCGGCCGAGGTCGCCGCGAACGCGCCGCCCGCGGCGACGGCGAGCGCGCCGAGCAGCGCGCCCTGCAAGACGAGTTTCTTCGGAATGCGCATGCTGAACCTCCTGCTGACAACCGGGGAAAGATCGGGCGCGGCCCGCGGCGCGCGCTAAGACTTCGTGGCGGGACTCTTCGTCGCCGGTCGATGCACGAGCAGCACCGGCGCCGCCACGCTGCGCAGCACCGTCTCGGCATCGCTCCCGAGCGCGAGGCGCCGCAAGCCCCGCCGGCCGTGCGTGCCCATCACGACGAGGTCCGCGGGCCACTCCTTAGCCTGCTCGGCGATGAACTGCGCCGCGGGTCCGCCGATCGACTCGATCAGCACCCCTTCGGGCTCGAGGCCCTGCTGGCGCGCCAGCGCCTCGGCCTGGTTCAGGATCTTCTGGCCGTCGCTCCTCATCGACTCGATCACGGTGTTCGCGTAGAGGCCCGAGCCGAACGCGTAATCGATGATGAGTTCGTTGACGACGTGCAGGATGCGGATCTTCCCGCCGACGAGCTTCGCGATCTGGATCGCTTCGTCGAGACCCGCGATCGAGGTCTCGCTGCCGTCGACCGGAACCAGGATTTTCCCGTACATGCGGCGCTCTCCGGCGGTTTCGATGGGATCATTGAACCACATCCGCGGTCCCGCCGCGCCGCCGGGGATCCCGACGATTCCTGCGGCTTCCGCTTAAAGGCCCCCGGCGCGGTCGATCGCGAGCACCCAGGCGATCGCGACCAGCGCGAGCGCGAGCGCGCCGGCGCCGATCTGTGCGCGCGGGCCGGCGCGGCGCGCCAGACCCGCGAGCGCCGACGGTGCGCCGAACGCGACCCCGACGAGGAAGCCGAGCGCATGGCCGAGCACGTCGACGTGATGCTTGCCGGAGCCGAGCAGCGCGAGGAGCCCGACGCCCGCGGCGAGCGGCGCGGTGCGCTGCAGCCAGCGCCGCGGGGTCCCCGCCCGCGCGCGCCACGCACGCCCCGAGAGGATGCCGAGCGCCGCGAACACCGCGGTCGACGCACCGACCGCGCTGTAGCTCGCCGGTGCGATCGCGACCTCGACGAGGTTCGCGAGCGCGCCCGCGACCAGGATCCCGAGCCACCCGATCCCGCCGCCGAGCTGGCGGCCGACGAGCACCCCCACGGCCGCCCCGAACAGGAGGTTCCCGAGCAGATGCTCCGGCCCGAGGTGCAGGGTGAGCGAGGTGACCGCCCGCCACCACTCGCCGCGACGCCCCGGCGACGCATCGACCGCACCCGCATCGAGCCAGTCGATCCCGAGGAGCGAGCGACCGACCGCGAACGCGACCGCGAGCAGCACCGCGACGTAGAGCATCGCGCCGGTCGCGGCGCCGCCGCGCACCGGTTCGTCCGTCGCGCCCGCCTCGCCGTGCGCGCCTTCCGCAAGCGCCTGCTCGATCTCCCGGCGCACCAGCGCCGCTTGCGAGACCGGGGCCCAGAGCTCGCAGAGCCCGTCGGCCTCGAGACAGGCGAACGGCAGGCCGGCGGCCTCGAGCACGACGCCGAAGTCGCGCGCCGCGCGCCGCGGCCCGCGCCACACCGCGACCCAGCGGCGGCCCGGATCCGGGTCGTCGACGAAGGGCGGGCGTTCGAACACGCGGTCCGGTCGTGACAAGGTGGTGCGAGGCTCCCCGAGCGTGTCCGCTCAGGTCGCGCTCGTTCGAGAGAGGATCCGGTAGATCTTGAGGACCTTCGGCACGTAGGCCTCGGTCTCCTGGAACGGCGGGATCCTGAAGCCGCTGCGCTCGACCGCGTTCTCCCCGGCATTGTACGCCGCGAGCGCGAGCGACAGATTGTTGCCGAACCGCTGCAGCAGATCGTGCAGGTACCGCGCGCCGGCGTGCACGTTCTGGCGCGGGTCGAACGGATTCGTGACCCCGTAGCGCCGCGCGGTCTGCGGCATCAGCTGCATCAGGCCCATCGCCCCGGTCCGCGAGATCGCCGACGCGTTGAATCCCGACTCGACGACGATCATCGCCCGCAGCAGCGCCGGCGCGACCGCGGCCTGCGCCGCGGCGCGATCGATCAGCGGATCGTACTGCGACGCTCGCGCAAGGAGCGCCGGATCGTACGCCGCGCCGCTCTCGGTCCGCCCGGTCAGGTGGAGCTGGATGATCGAGATCGTGTACCGCCGGCCGTCCGGCGGGATGTCGGTGAAGTGCCGCACCCCGGCCGCATCGACGTAGGTGTAGATGTGCCCGCCCGCGCGCGCGACCGGCGCGCCCGCGACCAGCGCGACCAGTGCGACCAGTGCGAGCAGCGCGATCGGCAAGGCGCGGGTCACGGCGTCGGTGCTCCCATCGCGCGAGCCTACCCGCGCGCACCGGCGGCGGACGGTGAACCCGGTCAAGGAATCGCCTCGGGGAGCGGCGCGATCAGCGCCGGATCGTCGTTGCGCGCCGAGTTCACCCGCGCACTCACCCGCTGCGCCCGCATCGCCGCATCGGGGTAGCGCGCGAGCACCGCGTGGGCGGCCGCGGCGGACCCCGCGAGCCAGACCCGCTCGGCCTCGCGCGTGAGGATCGCCGGCATCCGTCGCTTCGCGTTGTGGATCCGCGAGAGCAGGGCGTTCGCGCTCATCGTGATGATCGTGAACGATTCGAGCGCCGTCCCGTCGTCCGCGACCGAGCGATCCCAAAGCCCTGCGAACGCGAAGACCGGCCGGTCCGTGAGCGCGACGTAGTACGGCTGCTTCGAGCCGTCCGGGTTCAGGTGCCACTCGTAGAAGCCGAGCGCGGGCACGAGACAGCGCTGCGCGCGCCGCCACGGACCGCGAAAGCTCGCGCTGGTCTCGAGCGTCTCCACCCGGGCGTTGAAGGTCGCGTAGCGACCCGGCTGCCCCTTCGCGAAGAACGGCACGAGGCCGAAGCGCAGTTCGTCGAGCTGCGCGCCGCCGTCGATCCACCGGATCACCGGGGCGCGTTCGGACGGCGCCAGATTGTAGTGCGCGGCGAGTCCCCGTCCGGCGCGCGGCAGGCCGAACGCCCGTTCGATCGCCGCCTCGTCGGGACTCACGTAGCGCCCGCACATCCGTTCAGCGTCCGAAACGATCCGCGATACGGCCGCGCAGCACCACGGCCTTGACCGCGAGCGGCCAGAGTGCGTGCAGCCGGATCGGCTGCAGGCGCGTGACCGGCAAGGGTGGGTCGGCGCTCGGGTCGAGGACGCGTTTCGCGAGTTCGGCGCCGAGCGCCGTCGCGAGCGCGACGCCGCGGCCGTTGTAGCCGAGCGCGGCGAGGACGCCGCCGGCCGGCTCGTGCAGATGCGGATAGTGATCGCGCGTCATCGCGATCCGGCCGCCCCAGCCATGGGTCCAGGCCGCTTCGACGAGCCGCGGCCAGAGCCGGCGCGCATAAGCGATCAGGTGTCCGATCTCCCCGGGCCCGTCGATCTCGTGCATCGGTCCGCGCCCCCCGATCAGGAGTCGTCCGGCGCCGTCGATCCGGTAATAGACCGTGATCGAGCCGCTTTCGTAGAGCACCGATCGACCGGGCAGGATCCGGCGCGCGAGCGCCTCCTCGAGCGGCGCGGTCGCGACGATCGTGCTGAAGACCGGGACGACCGAGCGGCGCAGACCCGGCCAAAGCTCATCGGTGTACCCGTTCGTCGCGAGGACGACGTGCTCGGCCTCGATCCTCGCGCGACCCGCCTGGGCGCGCCAGCGAGCCCCCGAGCGCTCGAGCCCTTCGATCCGCAGGCCCTCGTGTATCCGCGCACCGGCCGCGAGCG
>JAGWPU010000050.1 GCA_028870355.1 Gammaproteobacteria bacterium
CGCACACCACGGTCATGCCCGGCAGGGTCGCGCCCTGCTCGGGGCCGATCACGTGCACGATTCCGCGCCGCGGGTCGCGCAGCCCGAACAGCTCCACCGCGAACTCCTTCGCGTTCTCCTCGAGCTGGTGCACCTGGCGCGCCGCGTCGGTGAGCCCGATCGGCTCGTCGCCGAAGACCTGCTCGGTGCGCGTCGGCGTCGAATGATCCATCGTCGCGAGCGTGCGGTCCGTGCGGCGGACCGGGAGTCCCCGCGCGCGCAGCAGCGCGAACGCCTGCGGCGAGGTCACCTCGTGGGTCAGGTGCAGGTCGACGTACAGCACCGCGGGCGTGTCGGGGGTCTCCGGCACGACCTCGTGGGCCGTCCAGACCTTCTCGAACATCGTGCGCGCCGGCATCGCGTCGTGCTCCGGGCGCCGCGTCAGGTCTGGCCGGACTCGAGCCACGGCATGCGCGAGCGCAGATCCGCACCGACCTTCTCGATCGAGTGGGCGAGGTCGGCCTTCAGCAGCTTCGAGTACTTGCGCCGGCCGCGCTTGTTCTCCGCGATCCACTGGCGCGCGAACTTGCCGTTCTGGATCTCCGCGAGGATCTTGCGCATCTCGCGCTTCGTCGCCTTGTTCACGACGCGCGGCCCGCGGGTGAGGTCGCCGTACTTCGCGGTCTCGCTGATGAACCGGTGCATCTTCGTCAGGCCGCCCTCGTGCAGGAGATCGACGATCAGCTTGAGCTCGTGCAGACACTCGTAGTACGCGACCGCCGGCTGATAGCCCGCCTCGACCAGCGTTTCATAGCCTTTCAGCACGAGCTCGGTCGCGCCGCCGCACAGCACCGCCTGCTCGCCGAACAGATCCGTCTCGGTCTCCTCGGCGAACGTGGTCTGCAGCACGCCGCCGCGGGTGCCGCCGATTCCGTGCGCATACGCGAGCGCCTTCGCCTTCGCGCGCCCCGACGCGTCCTGCGCGACCGCGAGCAGGCACGGCACGCCGCGCCCCTGCTGGTACTGGCGGCGCACGAGATCGCCGGGCCCCTTCGGCGCGATCAGCACCACGTCGAGATCCTTGCGCGGCTTGATCTGGCCGAAGTGGATGTTGAAGCCGTGCGCGAACAGCAGCGTCGCGCCCTTCTCGAGATCCGCCTTCACCTCCGCGTACAGCGCCTTCTGCGTGGTGTCCGGGACCAGCATCGCGACCAGGTGCGCGCCGTGGACCGCGGCCTTCGGCTCCGTGACCTTGAGTCCGTCCTTCTTCGCCTTCTTGAAGCTCTCGCCCTTGCGGACGCCGACGACGACGTCGAAACCGCTGTCGCGCAGGTTGAGCGCGTGCGCGCGGCCTTGGCTGCCGTAGCCGAGCACGGCGATTCTCGCGCCGCGAAGCGCCTTCGGGTCGACATCTTTCTGCGAGTACAAACGCATGCGGGTCTCCTGGTGCACCGATCCGAACCGCCCTCGAAAACGCAAGACCCCGCGTTTTCGACCGGCGACAGTCTGGTGCGGGGTCTCGGAAGTCACGCGGATTCGCAACGAGGGCGAAAACTTAGCTCTCAATAGCACCACAGAATCTCCTATGATGCAAGGCGTGCGCGGTCGGCGCGCACGCGCGGTGCGAGCGAGGAGAGCGCGAATGAACGCGGACGAGGACAGCGCGGGCGAAGCGGCGCCGGTGCCGTTGTGGATCCTGCGCGCCGCGGCGTTCGAGGCGTGGCTCGCCGCGCAGCCCGACGCCACGCGCCGCTGGCTGCGTGCCCAGGGCTTCGCCGCGGAGCGCGACCGGATCGCGCTGATCCCGGGCGAGGACGGCGCCGTCGTCGGTGCGGTCGCCGGCCTCGGGCGCGACGGCGCCGGCGTGTCGCTGTGGAACGCCGCGGCGATCGCCGACCGGCTGCCGCCGCGCCGCTACGCACTCGCGCAAGCCTGGAGCGCCGCGGAGGCGACGCAGCTCGCGCTCGGCTTCGGGTACGCCGCGTACCGCTTCGGCCGCTATCGTCGCGAGTCGGCTGCGCGCACCGCGAGCCTCGCGCCGCCGGCGAACGCCGACCTCGCGTACGTCGAGGGCGCCTGTGCGGCGCTCGCATCGGCGCGCGACTGGATCAACACGCCCGCGAGCGACTTCGGGCCCGAGGCGCTCGCCGCGGCCGCGCGCGCGGCCGCGCTCGAGTGCGGCGCGAGCGTGCGCGAATGGGTCGGGGACGCGCTGCGCGCCGACGGGTTCGCGGCGATCCATGCGGTCGGCCGGGCGGCGGGGACGCCGCCGCGGCTCGTCGAACTGCGCTGGGTGCCCCCCGGCGGCGCCGCGCGCAAGCTCGTGCTCGTCGGCAAGGGCGTGTGCTTCGACAGCGGCGGCCTCGACCTGAAGACCGGTGCCGGGATGGCGCTGATGAAGAAGGACATGGGCGGCGCCGCGGTCGCGCTCGCGCTCGCGCGCTGGTTGATGCGCGCCGGACTGCGCGCCGAGATCGTCGTGCTGATCCCCGCGGTCGAGAACGCGATCGGCGGCGATGCGTATCGACCGGGCGACGTGCTCGCGACCCACAAGGGGCTCACCGTCGAGGTCGGCAACACCGACGCCGAAGGCCGGCTGGTGCTCTGCGACGCGCTCTCGGTCGCGGACGCCGAGGGCGCCGACCTGATCCTCGACTTCGCGACCCTGACCGGCGCGGCGCGCGTCGCGCTCGGCCCGGAGCTCCCGGCGCTGTTCGGCAGCGACCCGGCGCTCGTCGCCGAGTTCGCGGCCGCCGGCGATGCCGAGCACGATCCACTGTGGCCGATGCCGCTGTGGGCTCCGTACGCCGAGGAGCTCTCGAGCAAGGTCGCCGACCTCGCGAACGTCGCCGGCTCGAGCTTCGCCGGCGCGATCTTCGCGGCGCTATTCCTGCGCCGCTTCGTGACCGCGACCCCGCGCTGGCTGCACGTGGATCTGTACGCGTGGAACCCGCGCGAGCGCCCCGGGCGACCGGTCGGCGCGGAGCCGCAGACGCTGCGCGCGGCGTTCCGGTTTCTCGCGCGCCGCTACGGACTCGAGAACTGACGCCGCGCCGTTGCACGTCGGGGCGAGCGCTGTTTATGCTGCGCGCTCCTCCAGACGCTCCGTCGATACCCCGGGAAGCACCACCGATGCCGAAGCCTCGAAAGACCCCGGCCCGCAAGGCCGTCCGCCGGACCGAACGACCGGTCGATCCACGCCGCCACTCGCGCCTCGTCGTCGACGGCGTGAAGCAGGCGCCCGCGCGCGCGATGCTGCGGGCGGTCGGGTTCCGCGACGAGGACTTCGCGCGTCCGCAGGTCGGGATCGCGTCGACCTGGAGCAACCTGACGCCGTGCAACATGCACATCGACGAGCTCGCGCGGCACGCGGCCGCCGGGGCCGAAACGGCCGGCGCGAAGCCGGTCACGTTCGCAACGATCACCGTGTCCGACGGGATCTCGATGGGCACCCCGGGGATGCGCTATTCGCTGGTGTCGCGCGAGGTGATCGCGGACTCGATCGAGACGGTCGTCGGCGCGCAGGGCTTCGACGGGCTGGTCGCGCTCGGCGGGTGCGACAAGAACATGCCGGGCTGCCTGATCGCGATCGCGCGGCTCGATCGTCCGGCGGTGTTCGTCTACGGCGGCACGATCCGTCCCGGCGCGCAAGGCCGCGACATCGTCTCGGTGTTCGAGGCGATCGGCGGCTACGCGAAGGGCGACGTCAGCGAGGAGCAGTTGCGCTACGTCGAGAAGACCGCGATCCCGGGTCCGGGTTCCTGCGCCGGGATGTACACCGCGAACACGATGGCCTCGGCGATCGAGGCGCTCGGGATGAGCCTGCCGAACAGCTCCGCGCAGGACGCGGTCTCGCCGGAGAAGCGCGCCGACTGCACGCGCGCCGGCGAGGCGGTCGTGCGCCTGATCGAGCGTGACCTGCGGCCGAGCCGGATCATGACCCGCGCCGCGTTCGAGAACGCGATCACGGTCGCGATCGCGCTCGGCGGATCGACGAATGCGGTGCTGCACCTGCTCGCGATCGCATCGGCGGCGAACGTGAAGCTGCGGCTCGACGATTTCGTGCGCATCGGCAGGCGCGTGCCGGTGCTCGCGGACCTGCGGCCGAGCGGCCGCTACTCGATGTCGGAGCTGGTCGCGATCGGCGGGATCCAGCCGCTGATGAAGACGCTGCTCGACGCGGGCCTCCTGCACGGCGACTGTCTGACGGTGACCGGCGAGACGCTCGCGACGAACCTCGCGACGGTGGCGCCGTATCCGGCGGGCCAGCAGATCGTGCGGCCGCTGTCGGACCCGATCAAGAAGGAGAGTCACCTGGTGGTGCTGCGCGGCAACCTCGCGCCGGACGGCGCGGTCGCGAAGATCACCGGCAAGGAAGGCCTGCGATTCGACGGTGTCGCGCGGGTGTTCGATTCCGAGGAGAAGGCGCTCGAGGGGATTCTCGGCGGCGCGGTGCGCGCCGGCGACGTCGTCGTGATCCGCTACGAGGGTCCGAAGGGCGGACCCGGCATGCGCGAGATGCTGAGCCCGACCGGCGCGATCATGGGCAAGGGTCTCGGCCAGGACGTCGCGCTGATCACCGACGGCCGTTTTTCCGGCGGCAGCCACGGGTTCGTCGTCGGCCACGTCGCACCGGAGGCCGCGGTCGGCGGGCCGATCGCGCTGGTGCGCGACGGCGACCGGATCTCGATCGACGCGCGCCGGCGTGCGATCTCGCTGCAGGTGTCGGATGCGGAGTTGCGCCGGCGCCGAAAGGCATGGCGTGCGCCGAAGCCTTATGCGCGGCGGGGAGTGCTCGCGAAGTATGCGAAGTGTGTCAGCAGCGCAACGCTCGGTGCGGTCACCGATCTGGAATCCTGAGGCGATGCGGCGCTGCGGATCGCGCAAATCCGTGCGTGCACCGGCGCGAATCCGCGCTTGCAGTCGACGCGTGAACTGTGTCACGCTCCGGCCTCGCACATCGGAGCGCCGGGGCATACGCCGAATGAGTGTCGGGAAGTCCCGGCTGCTCTGCGCGCGTTAGAGGGGCGCGGACCGCGCGATTTCGGGACGCGGCGGCGCGAGGTTGGAACGACGTAGGGGATAGGTCGCAAGCCGAACATTATGTACACGTACGAAGAACCATCACTATTTTCGGGTCGAAGAGGATTGGCGATCATCGCGGTCCTCGCGCTGCACGTGCTGATCGGATATGGGTTCATTTCCGGGCTTGCGAGCCGCGTCGTCCACACGATCATCCCGCCGGTCCAGATCGCACAGATCAACCAGCCGAAGAAACAGGACAAGCCGCCACCGCCACCGCCGAAACTCCAGGACATCAAGCCGTACGTGCCGCCGCCGGAGTTCGTGAACATCCAGGCGCCGTCGCAGAACAACAACGCGATCACCGAGGTCTCGCGGCAGCGGGCTCCGGCGCCGGTCGCGCGGCCCGCGGCGCCCCCGGCGCCGGTCGCGCACACCGGAATCGCGCTCGATGCGAGTCACCCGGTCGACGTGAATTCCTACTACCCGGACGCGTCGCGTCGCGAGGGTGAGGAGGGCACGTGCCTGGTCAAGATCACGGTCGGCACCGACGGACGCGTGTCGGACGCGTCGGTCCTGCGCAGCACCGGGCACCCGCGGCTCGACAAGGCCTGTCTGCAGGTGGCCCATGCGTACCGCTTCCATCCGGCGACCGTGAATCACCGGCCGGTGGTCTCGACGGCGAGCCTGCCGATCCAGTTCAAGATCACGAACTCGGATGACTTCTGAGGCGCCGACGGGGAGCAGTACGGCAGAGCAGGGAACAGCATTCGACCCGCGTTTGATCAAAAGTACTCCAATTCGATAATTTCAACTGTTCGTTTACGTAGAGGGAATCGGTCCATGTCAGAGCAAGTAGTCAGCAATCCGTATGGCCTCCTGCCGATGCTCCAGAACGGAGACCTCGTCACGCGGTCGGTCTTCACGATCCTGGTGATCATGTCGGTCCTGACCTGGTTCATCATGATCACGAAGTTCTTCGATCAGCGGCGGCTGCGCCGTCAGGGTCGAGAGGCGCAGAAGGACTTCTGGGCCGCATCGAACCTCAACGAAGCCTGCAACAAGCTCAAGGGCGATTCGAACCCGTATAGGGCGCTCGCGGAGGCCGGCAAGGCCGCGGTCGAGCACCACGAGGCGACCAAGTCGAAGCTCGCCGGCTCGATCGATCCGAGCGAGTGGATCACGCAGGCGCTGCAGCGTACCGCGGACATGATCATCGGCAAGATGCAGTCCGGCATGTCGGTGCTCGCGTCGGTTGGTTCCACCGCGCCGTTCGTCGGTCTGTTCGGTACGGTCTGGGGCATCTACCACGCGCTGATCGCGATCAGCTTGGCGGGCCAGGCGTCGATCGACAAGGTCGCGGGCCCGGTCGGCGAGGCGCTGATCATGACCGCGCTCGGCCTGTTCGCTGCGGTGCCGGCGGTGCTCGGCTACAACATGCTGCTGCGTCGCAATCGCGTGATCCAGGAGTACGTGACCCACTTCACGCACGAACTGCACGCGTACCTGCTCTCGGGTGCGAAGTTGAATCTGGGCGCCGGACCGGCGCCGGCGGCCGCGAAGCAAGCTGCTCCCGCGGGCGCACGCTGAAGTCGCAGGGGAGCTGACGCGCCATGGCGCTTAGCCTAGACACGAGTGGCGATGGCCAGACGATGTCGAACATCAACGTCACGCCCCTCGTGGACGTGATGTTGGTGCTCCTGATCATCTTCATCATCACCGTTCCGGTCATCGTGCCGCAGATCCATCTGAAGCTGCCGACCGCGACCAACCTCCCGACGATCACCAAGCCGGGCGACGTCACGATCTCGGTGGGTGCGGACGGTACGCTGTACTGGAACACGATGCGGCTGAAGAACCTGGACGACCTGAAGACGGAGCTGCGGACCATCGCGCCGATGAATCCGCAGCCCCAGGTACAGATCCGCGGGGACCAGGACACCCGCTATCTGTACGTCGGACAGGTGCTGGTGGCGACTCAGGAGGTCGGGATCCGCAAGATCGCGTTCCTGACGATCCCTGAACACCTCGGCACGCGCTAACGCGAGGAGAACCTACGATGGCAATGAATCTGGGTAGCTCCAGCGACGAGATGGTCGACATCAACCTGACGCCGTTGATCGACGTCATGCTGGTGCTGCTGATCATCTTCATCATCACGATCCCGGTGATGACGGACGCGGTGAAGATCGACAATCCGCTGCCGCCACCGCCGAACTTCGTGCCGCCGCCGCCGCCGCCCGTGATCAACCTGTCGATCGACTTCGACGGCACGTTGATGTGGAACGGCAC
>JAGWPU010000051.1 GCA_028870355.1 Gammaproteobacteria bacterium
GCGATCGAGCGCGTGATCGCCTGGCGGATCCACCAGGTGGCGTAGGTCGAGAACTTGTAGCCGCGGCGGTATTCGAACTTGTCCACCGCCTTCATGAGGCCGATGTTGCCTTCCTGGATCAGATCGAGGAACTGCAGGCCGCGGTTGGTGTACTTCTTCGCGATCGAGATCACGAGGCGCAGGTTCGCCTCGACCATCTCCTTCTTCGCCCGCCGGGCCTTCGCCTCGCCGATCGAGACCTCCCGGTTGATCTCCTTGATCTCGCCGATCGGCAGGTGGTATGCGGCCTCGAGTTCCTTCAGCTTGTTCTGGCGCAGGCCGATCTCCTCGCGGAATCTCGCGAGGGCGGCCGAGTAGCGCTTCTTCGCCTTGATGTGCTTCTCGAGCCAGCGCGTGCTGGTTTCGTTCTTCGGGAAGGACGCGATGAAGTCCTTGCGCGGCATGCCCGCCTGCTTGATGCACAGGAACATGATCTCCCGCTCGAGCAGCCGGATCTCGCCGACGTGCCGCCGCAGGTTCTCGATCAACTGATCGAACATCTTCGGCGACAGCTTGAGCTCCATCAGCTCGCCGCACGCCTTCTTGCGCAGCTTCTGCGTCTTCGGATCCTTGGAGCCCTGCTTGTCGAGCGAGTTCACGTACTGGTGGTAGACCTTCGCGAGCGCGCCGAAGCGCTTCGCGGCCTCTTCGGGATCCGGGCCCGTATCGATCGTCTCGCCGTCCTCGTCGCCGTCGGCGTCGTCTTCGTCCTCGTCGGACTCGATCGCCATCATCTTCGGATTCTGGGGCTGCGCGATCTCGTCGGGCGCGTTCGGATCGACGAAGCCGACGATCACGTCGACCAGCCGGGTCTGACCCGACTTCACCGACTCGTAGCTCTTCAGCAGCAGATCGTAGGTTCCCGGGTAGCTGCCGAGCGCGACCTTGACGGCTTCGAGGCCCTCCTCGATGCGCTTCGCGATCCGGATCTCGCCTTCCCGCGTGAGCAGCTCGACCGTGCCCATCTCGCGCATGTACATGCGCACCGGATCCGTCGTGCGGCCGAACTCGGCATCCAGGCTCGCGAGGGCCGCGGTCGCCTCCTCGACGGCCTCCTCGTCCGGCGTCGCGGTCGCGTCCGCGAGCAGCAACGACTCGGCGTCCGGTGCCTTTTCGTACACCGGGATGCCCATGTCGTTGATCATGTTGACGATGTCTTCGATCTGCTCCGGATCGACGATCTCGCTCGGCAGGTGGTCGTTGACCTCGACGTAGGTCAGGTAGCCCTGTTCCTTGCCGCGCGCGATCAGGAGCTTCAGCTGGGACTGCCGCTCGTCGGCGATCTGGGTCGCGGTGCCTGGTGACGCTTTCTTGGTCAAGCTGGACGCCTCGTAAAGCCAAAAGATGGAAAACACGGCGCAGAGCCGGCTAGTATACTTTGCCCCGGGCTTGCCTGCCAGGAACTGCGGGGTGCTCGCCCCGGACGGTTCATCGATCACCCGGCGCGGGGCCTTCGCCCCCCGCCCGGCCCTTCGCCCTCAATAGTGCATTAAGTTCCGTTTTTTCCTCCGAGTTCAAGCCCGATTCCCGCGCCTTCTCGAGGAGTTCGTCCACCCGCCGGCCGGCGCCCTGCGTGACCGCGAGCTTCTGGATCGCCTGGCCGAGCTCGCTCGCGGCCGCTTCGGCGCCTGCGACCAGCGGCATGCGGGCGGCGAGTTCCGCGAGGCGTGCGTGCTCGGGTCGATCCCGCCAGCGCTCGAGCAAGGCCGCCGTGGTCGGGGCCGCGAGCGCGCGTGCCTGCGCGATGAGCTCGCGCAGGACCGCGATTCCGGGTTGATCGATCTGCTCGAGCTGGTCGACTGCGCTCAGTCGTTGCACTGCAGCAGGATGGTGCAACACGAGGGTGATCGCCTGCCGGAGCAGGGGGCCGCGCCCGGCGCTGAGGCCCGTCCGGGGGCGGACCGGGCGATCGGGTGCCGGCGCTGCCGTCCCGCGACGGCCCGGCTCGGCCGGTGCCGCGAGGAGCGACCGCAACTTCTCGGCGGGCAGGTGAATCTCGCTTGCCAGCCGGTCGGTCAGCAATTCTCGGTACACCCCCTCGGGCATCCGCTGGAACAGCGGCCGCACGCGGGCGGCGAGCTTCGCGCGTCCATCGATGTGCTCGAGGTCGATCGCGGTGCGAAGCTCGCGCAGCAGGTACTCCGACAGCGGCAGTGCTTCCTGCACGCGTTGCTCGAAGCCGGCCGCGCCCTCCGCCGCGACCAGGGTGTCCGGGTCGTGGCCCTCGGGCAGGAACAGGAATTTGATCTCGCGGCCGTCGGCCGCGAGGGGCAGCGCGGTATCGAGCGCCCGCCAGGCGGCGGCGCGGCCCGCGCGGTCGCCGTCGAACGAGAACACCACTTCACTGGTGAGCCGGAAGATCTTGTGCAGGTGCTCCTGGGTGGTCGCGGTCCCGAGGGTCGCGACGGCATAGCGGATGCCGGCCTGGTGGAGTCGCACCGCGTCCATGTATCCCTCGACCACGACGAGCCGACGGAACTCGGTCTGCGCGCGGCGGGCTTCGTAGAGCCCGTAGAGCTCGCGTCCCTTGTGGAACAGCGGGGTTTCGGGTGAATTCAGGTACTTCGGTTCGCCCTGATCGACGATCCGGCCGCCGAACGCGATCACCCGACCGCGCGAATCGCGGATCGGGAACATCACCCGGTCGCGGAATCGATCGTAGAAGCCGGCGGCGCGCTCCCCGCCACGCGTGTCGCGTTCGATGATCAGGCCCGCCTGCTGCAGGCGACGGCGCTCCTCGGGTCCGGTCCCGAACCGCCCGAGGAGCGCGTTCCACGAGTCCGGTGCATACCCGAGCGCGAAATCCGCCACCGTCGCGTCGGTGATCCCGCGCCCCGCGAGATACGCGCGGGCCCGCGCATCGTCCCGCAGGCACTGCTGATAGAACAGCGCCGCCCGCGACAGCCATTCGTACAGATCACCGCTGCCCGCGCCGGTTCCCGCCTCCCGGGGCACCTCGAGCCCGACGCGCTCGGCGAGCATCGCGACCGCATCCGGGAATTCCAGCTTCTCGAACTGCATCAGGAAGCCGATCGCGGTGCCGTGCGCGCCGCAACCGAAGCAGTGATAGAACTGCTTGTCCGGGCTCACCCAGAAAGAGGGGGTCTTTTCGCTGTGGAACGGACAGCAGGCCTTGTATTCCCGGCCGGCCTTCTTCAGCTGTACGCGGGAACCGACCACGTCGACGATGTCCGAGCGGGCGACGACCTCGTCGATGAAAGCTTGAGGGATGCGGCCGGACATGGACCGCGCGCGGTCAGCCGCCGAGCTTCGCCTTGATCTTGGCGCCGACCACGGCCATGTCCGCGCGGCCCTGGGCCCGGCTCTTGATCAGCGCCATCACCTTGCCCATGTCCTTGATGCTCGCCGCGCCGGTCGCCGCGATCGCCTCGCCGATCAGCGCGTCGACTTCCGCTTCCGTCAGCGCGGTGGGCAGGTAGGTCTGCAGCAGCGCGATCTCGGCCGCTTCCTTGTCGACGAGGTCCGGCCGGTTGCCGGCCTGGAACTGCTGCAGCGATTCCTTGCGCTGCTTGATCATCTTCTCGATCACGCCGACCACCTGGGCGTCGTCGAGCGTGATCCGCTCGTCGACTTCGCGTTGCTTGATCGCCGCGGTCAGCATTCGAATGACGCCGAGTCGCTCCTTCTCCGCGGAGCGCATCGCCGTCTTCATGTCTTCGGTGATCCGCTCCTTGAGCGTCATCGGCGGTGGGCGTTCCGGGAACGTCAGTACTGGCGGGAGGGGCCCGCGGACGGCGCGCCCGATCCGGGTGCGCTGCGCATGCCTTCGCGGGACAGGCGCTTCAGATGGCGCTTGACCGCCGCCGCCTTCTTGCGCTTACGTTCCTGGGTCGGCTTTTCGTAGAATTCACGCCGGCGAAGTTCGGTGAGGATGCCCGCTTTCTCGCAGGCGCGCTTGAATCGGCGCAACGCGGCGTCGAAATACTCATTCTCGCGGACACGAACGCTGGGCATTCAGACCTCAAAGATAGTCGCTTGACGTAACGGCCGCCGGCATCGAGCGGCGGGGCGCGCATTCTACGGTGCGCCAGGGTAAAAGGCAAAACTATGCGTGTGCTCGGCATCGAAACCTCGTGCGATGAGACGGGCGTCGCGGTCTACGATAGCGCCGCGGGATTGCTCTCGCACCGTCTCCACACCCAGGTTGCGATGCATCAGGCGTATGGCGGCGTGGTGCCGGAGCTCGCCTCCCGCGATCACGTGCGGCGGCTGTTGCCGCTGGTGCGGGCGGCGCTCGAGGACGCGGTGGCGACGCCGGCGTCGATCGACGCGGTCGCCTATACGGCAGGGCCCGGTCTGATCGGCGCCTTGCTCGTCGGGGCGTCGTTCGCGCGGGCGCTGGCCTATGCCTGGTCGAAGCCGGCGATCGGCGTGCATCATCTGGAAGGGCATCTGCTCGCCCCGCTGCTCGAAGCACAGCCACCCGAATTCCCGTTCCTCGCGCTGCTGGTCTCCGGCGGGCATACGATGCTGGTGGACGTCGCCGGGCTCGGCGAGTATCGGGTGCTCGGCGAGTCGCTCGACGATGCGGCTGGCGAGGCGTTCGACAAGACCGCGAAGCTCCTCGGGCTGCCCTATCCGGGCGGCGCCGCACTCGCGGCGCTGGCCGAGCGGGGCCGGGCCGGCGTCCATCGGTTCCCGCGGCCGATGCTCGATCGCCCGGGCCTCGACTTCAGCTTCAGTGGCTTGAAGACCGCGGTCCGGGTAGCCTTGCGCGACCGCGTGCTCGACGAGTCGGACCGTGCCGACGTCGCGCGCGCGTTCGAGGAGGCGGTCGTCGCCACGTTGAGCGAGAAATGCCGGCGGGCGCTGCGGGTGACCGGCCGTGAGCGTCTCGTCGTCGCGGGCGGTGTCGGCGCGAACCGGCGCCTGCGCGAACGACTCGCCGGTGTCGCGCGGGAGTACGGCGCCGACGCGCATTTCCCGCGGCCGCAGTTCTGCACCGACAACGGTGCGATGATCGCGCTCGCCGGGTGCCTGCGGCTCGTGCGCGGCGCGACTCGCGAACCGCCCGCGCCGGTACGGGCGAACTGGCCGCTCGACGAAGCGGGAATTTGAAGCGGGAATTTGAGGTGGATCGGGACAGTCGATGGACAAAATCTTCATTCATGCGCTGAAGAGCGAAGCGATCATCGGGATCTTCGATTGGGAGCGTCAGGTCAAGCAGACCGTGTACGTCGACCTCGAGATGGCGATCGACGTCCGCAAGGCCGCCGCATCCGACGCGATCGAGGATACCCTGAACTACAAGCGGGTCGCGAAGCGGCTCGTCGCGTTCATCGAGGGCTCGAGCTTCCATCTGGTCGAGACGCTCGCCGAGCGGATCGCGGCGCTGGTCCTCGAGGAATTCGGTGTCGAATCGGTCCGGGTCGTGCTCAGCAAGCCGGGCGCGCTGCGCAGTTCGCGCGACGTCGGCGTCGCGATCGAACGGACGCGCGGCGATCTCGGCGCGTGATCCGGGTCGACGCTCCCGCCCCTGTAAGCTATATTTCATATATATCTTAAAGACGTCGCCGAGGCGGTGCGACCGGACGCCCCGTTCGCGGCGGGCGTCGAGGGCGAGGCCATGCGTTGGCAAGTTTTCGCGGCCGGCTTCCGGCCGGCATTCCTCGCCGCGGGCCTCGCGGCGTTCGTGCTGATCCCGGTCTGGGCCGCGATCTTCGTCTACGGGGCGGCGCTGCCCTGTCCCTGGCCGCCGACCTTGTGGCACGCGCACGAGATGATGTTCGGCTTCATCGGTGCCGCGATTGCCGGATTCCTGCTGACCGCGGTGCCGAACTGGACCGGGCACCGCGCGGTCGCCGGAGCCCCGCTCGCGGTGCTGCTTGCGGTGTGGCTCGCTGCCCGGATCGCGGTCGCGACCGCGTCGTGGTGGCCCGCCGGGGTCGTCGCCGCGATCGATCTGGCGTTCTTTCCGTTGCTCGCGACCCTGATCGCGCCGTCCTTGCTGCGTGCCGGCAACCGCAACTGGCCGCTGCTGCTGGTGCTCGGCGCGTTCACGATCTGCGACGCGATTTTCCACGTCGAGTTGCTGAGGCGCGATGCCGGCGCGGCGATGCGAGCGATCCTGGTCGCGATCGATC
Source organism: Gammaproteobacteria bacterium (assembly GCA_028870355.1). Lineage (GTDB taxonomy): Bacteria > Pseudomonadota > Gammaproteobacteria > Steroidobacterales > Steroidobacteraceae > Bog-1198. The sequence goes on from JAGWPU010000051.1 coordinate 6,144, forward strand.
TGGCGCTGCTGCTCGTGACGGTGATCGGCGGTCGCATCGTGCCGGCGTTCACGACCGGCGCGCTGCGCGGCGAGGGCGTCACGATGCGCGCGTTCCCGGGCATCGGTCCGGCGGCGATCGTCGCGATGGTGGCGGTCGCCCTCGTCGATGCGGCCGACCCCGGAGGGCGGATCGCCGCCGTGACGGCCGGGGCGGCCGCGCTGATCCAGGCGCTGCGCCTCGCGCAGTGGCGCAGCGGCCGAACGCTGTCGAAGCCGCTGGTGTGGGTGCTGCACCTGGGGTACGCGTGGATACCGCTCGGCCTCGCGCTGAAGTGCGCCGCGCTGCTCGGCGGCATCGCGATCGCGGCGTTCTGGCTGCACGCGCTCACCGTCGGTGCGCTTGCGACGATGATCCTCGGCGTGGCCACGCGGGCCGCGCTCGGCCATTCCGGACGACCGCTCGAGCCGGACCCGCGCACGGTGATCGCCTACGCGTTCCTGCTGCTCGCCGGGCTCGTGCGGGTGTTCGGGCTCGCGCTCCTGGGCCTTGCCTACCCCATCGTGATCCTGATCGCGGCGTTCCTGTGGACCGGCGCGTTCGGGCTGTTCCTCTGGGTCTACGTGCCGATCCTGCTGTCGCCCCGCGCCGACGGGCGACCGGGGTGAACGCGCGAGGCCGTCGCGGCCTCAGCGACGCAGCAGCGCGAACCAGCTTGCGGGGCTGCGCGTGACCGCGACCCCGATGATCGCCGCGAACACCGCCCACGCCGCGAGGGTCGCCGCGATCCGGGCGGACCGGCTGCGGGCCCGCTTCAGTGCGAGGCTGCCGAGCCCGATGTAGAGGACCAGCAGCAGCACCTTCGCCGTCAGCCAGGCGTCCACGAACGGATACTGGTGCACGATCCGCGTCAACAGGATCGCCGCGACCAGCAGCGTCGTGTCGATCACGTAGGAGGCGTAGCGCAGGACGGGCAGGTTGGCGGCATCGTTCCGGTCCGCGATGCGCAGGACCGCTCGCGCCGAGAACAGGGAGCCGGACAGCGCGACGCTACCGACGTGCACGGCGAGGATCTGCGGGAAGTGCGCGGCGAGCGTCATCCGGCCGCTCCGTCGCGCCTGCCGAGCGGTTCCGCCGGCTCGACGCCGAGGAGGCGACCGAGCCGGCGCGGCTTTGCCACCAGGTCGGCGAGCGTGTACCGATCGAGCTCTGCCATGAACGCGGCCAGCGCGCGTTCGAGCGCGGTCGACAGCACGCACGCCGGCTCGATCCGGCAGACCTCGGCGTCTCGCAGGCAGGCGACGATGCGCAGGTCCGGCTCCATGCGGCGCACGACGTCGCCGACCCCGATCTGTGCGGGCGGCTTCGCGAGCCGCAATCCGCCCCCCCGGCCGCGGACGGTCTCGACGTACCCGGCGACCCCGAGGCGGTGGACCACCTTCGTCAAATGGTGCTCCGAGATCTCGTACAGTGCCGCGATCTCGGCGATCGTCGTGAGGTCGGCAGGCCTCAGCGCGAGCCGAATCAGCACGCGCAGCGAGAAGTCCGTATAGGCCGTCAGACGCATCGTCCCCTTGCCTTGCCCTAGAGGCTGCGTCCGCCGTCGACCGCGATGATCTGTCCGGTCACGTAGGGCGCGTCGCGTACCAGGTAGAGCACCGTGCGCGCGACGTCCTGTGGCGTGCCGTGACGCTTCAGCGCGGTCTTCTCGACGATCTCGTGCTTCAGCGCCGGGTCGAGTTCCCGCTCCGGCCACAGCACCGGGCCGGGTGCGACGCCGTTCACGCGAATTTCGGGGCCGAGATCCCGCGCGAGCGCTCGGGTGAGCATCGCGAGCCCGGCTTTCGCGCTCGAGTAGACCGGGTGATCGCGCAGTGGCCGCAATCCGTGGATGTCGACGATGTTCACGATCAGGCCGTGGCGCGCGCGCAAGCTCGGCGCCGCCGCCTGCGCGAGGAACGTGGGTGCCATCAGGTTCGTGCCGACGAGGTCGTCCCAGTCGCGTCGTGTGATGCGACCGACCGGCGTCGGATGGAAGCTCGATGCATTGTTGACCAGCACGTCGATCCCGCCGAAGCGCGCGATCGCCGCGGCGACCACCGCGTCCGGCGCCTGCTCGTCGAGCAAATCGGCGCTCACCGCGCTTGCCGAGCCCGCGCGCCGTGCATTCAGCGTTGCGACCAACGCTTCCGCATCGTCGGCCGAGGAGCGATAATGCACCATCACGTTCGCCCCCGCGGCGTGCAGGCAGCGGACGATCTCGGCGCCGACACGGCGGGCTCCCCCGGTGACCAGCGCGACCCGTCCCGCCAAAACCGATCGATCGTCGTCGTTTTCCATCATGCGAATCTACGATACCGGAACCCCGTCGCAGCGTGAATCGGCGATCACGGACATCGAACGGGACCACGAGGCCCGGGTGCGCGCGCACATCGCGGCCGACGTGCGCGCGGCCGGTGGCTGGATCGGCTTCGACCGCTTCATGGATCTCGCGCTGTATGCGCCGGGTCTCGGGTACTACAGCGCCGGGGCGCGCAAGCTCGGTCCCGGCGGCGACTTCACGACGGCACCCGAGATCTCGCGGCTGTTCGGCGCTGCGGTCGCCCAAGCCGGCGCCGCCGTGCTCGAGGAGATCGGCGGCGGCGCGATCCTCGAGATCGGCGCCGGAAGCGGGCGTCTCGCGGGGGATCTCATCGAGTTCCTCGATGCCCGCGGCATCGCCCCCTCGCGTTACTGGATCCTCGACGTCAGCGCCGAACTGCGCGATCGGCAGCGCGAATATCTGCGCGGGCGTCTCGGAGATCGCGTCGAGCGGGTCGAATGGCTGGATGCGCCCCCGGCCGCCGCGTTCGACGGCCTGATCGTCGCGAACGAAGTCCTCGATGCATTGCCGGTGGTGCGGTTCCGGTGGAGCCGCCGCGGGGTCGAAGCGCTCGGCGTCGAATGCCGCGATGGCGACCGCTTCGCCTGGTCCGCACGCCCGGCGGATCCGGTCCTCGTGACGGCCTGCGAAGCGCTGCGCGACGCCGCGGGCGGTGGCTGGACCGACGGCTACGAGTCCGAATGGTGCCCGCGCCTTCGGCCCTGGGCGGCCGAAGTCACGCGGTCGTTACGCACCGGGGCGGTGCTCTGGTTCGATTACGGCTTGCCTCGGGCCCACTATTATCTCGCCGAGCGCCGGCAGGGGACCTTGATCTGCCACTATCGTCATCGCGCGTTCGACGATCCGTTCGCGCGCCCGGGGCTCGAGGACATCACCGCCTGGGTGGACTTCACCGCGCTCGCGGAGGCGGGTGACGCCGCGGGCTTCGAGATCGCCGGGTACACCACCCAGGCGTACTTCCTCGCGGGCAACGGGATCGACGCGCACCTCGGCGAACTCGCCGGTTCCGATCCGCTGCAGGCCGCGCGCCTCGCGAACGAGGCGCGTCGCCTGATGATGCCGGGGGAAATGGGCGAGCGCTTCAAGGTGATGGCGTGGAGCCGGGGTTTGACCGGCGCCTTGGGCGGTTTCGCACTACGCGACTTACGTCATACCCTCTAGCCCCGGATTCCCGGACACCGGCGGATCCGGCGGTTCGCGGTGCGCGGCGCGCACCCCGGCGATCGCGGCGATCCGCCGCTCGCGCAGATGGCGTGCGATTCGCGGTCCGTCCGCGGTGGCGATCTCGGTGCTCGTCGGCTTGACCGCCGCCGCCGCGTCGCGAGCCGCCCACAGGTAATCGCGCTGCGGATAGGCGCGATCCTCGAGCCCCGCCCGGCCGCGCCAGTCGGCTTCGCAAGCCGTCAGCATCTCCTCGAAGCGCCGGGGGCGCCGGAACGCGTCGACCCGTTCCAGCAGGTCGAGCACCGTCGTCGCGCGCAATTCGAACGCGCGATGCACGAGTCCGTGGCAGCGGGCGACGATCGTCGCGAGATCGCGGTAATCGGCGGGAATCCTCAGCCGGGCGGCCAGTTCGCCGATCAGTTCGACGCCGCGCTCCTCGTGTCCGCGGTGGCGCGGCCAGGATCGCGCGGGCGAGGTCCCTTTGCCGAGGTCGTGGACCAGCGCGGCGAACCGCAGTTTCGGTTCATCGCTCAGCCGCACCGCCTGGTCGAGCACCCGCAACGTGTGATCGCCGGTGTCGATCTCCGGGTGCCAGTCGCGTGGCTGGGGAACGCCGAACAGTGCATCGAGTTCCGGAAACACCGCCCGCAGTGCGCCGCAGGCACGCAGCGTCGAGAAATACTCCCGCGCGGCCGATTCCCGCAGCGCCTTGTCGGTCTCCTGCCAGATGCGTTCGGGCACGAGCGCATCGAGTTCGCCGCGTTGCACGATCGTCGCCATCAAGGACGCCGTCTCCGGCGCGATCCGGAATCCGAGCGGTGCGAAGCGTGCAGCGAAGCGCGCGACTCGCAGCACGCGCAGCGGATCCTCGACGAACGCAGCCGATACGTGCCGCAACCAGCGCTGCTCGAGATCACGCCGCCCGCCGTACGGATCGACGTAGGTGCCGTCCGCCGCCTGGGCGATCGCGTTGATCGTCAGGTCGCGCCGCCGCAGGTCCTCCTCGAGCGTCACGCCCGGGTCGAAGCGGAACTGGAAGCCGTGATAGCCGGGGGCGACCTTGCGCTCGAGCCGGGCGAGTGCGTATTCCTCGTGCGTTGCGGGGTGCAGGAACACCGGGAAGTCGCGCCCGACCTCCCGATACCCGAGCCGAAGCAATTCCTCGCGCGTTCCGCCGACCACGACCCAGTCGCGCTCTTTGACCGGGAGGCCGAGCAGTGCGTCCCGGACCGCTCCGCCGACCAGATACACTTGCATCCGTGAATGGTATCAGCATCCTGCGGCGCACCGGCGCGCTCGCGATCCTGGCGACGCTCGCGATCGGCACGACCGGGTGTTACGAGTGGCAGGCGGCGGTCGGCCAGGCGGCGGTGCTGTGGCGGCGCGAGCCGATCGCCCGCGTGATCGCGGACCCGGCGACGCCCGCGCGGCTGCGCGCCCAGCTGCGCGAGGTGACCGCGATTCGCAACTTCGCGAGTCGCGATCTCGATCTGCCGGACAACGGCAGCTACCGCAGCTACGCCGCGATCGATCGCCGGTACGTCGTCTGGAACGTCGTCGCGGCACCACGGTTTTCGTTGCGCGCGAAACGATGGTGTTATCCGCTCGTCGGGTGCATGGCCTATCGCGGGTATTTCTCGCATCGCCGGGCCCGTGCGCTCGCGCGCCGGCTGCGCGCCGACGGCGACGACGTCGCCGTCGAGGGTGTCGCGGCGTACTCGACGCTCGGGCACTTCGACGATCCCGTGCTCAGTACCATGATCGGATGGAGCGACGTCGACCTCGCGGCGATCATCTTCCACGAGCTCACGCATCAACGGCTCTTCGTCCCCGGCGATACCCGCTTCGACGAGGGCTTCGCGACGTTCGTCGAGCGTGAGGGGGTGCGCCGCTGGCTGGAGGCGCAGGGCCGTACCCGAGCCCTCGCCCGGTACCAGCGGAACCTGCGTCGCACCGAGGCGGTGCTCGCCTTGCTGCGCGGCGCGCGCGCGCGCCTCGGGGCGATCTACCGGGCGCCGGTCGCGCCGGCGGTGATGCTCGAGCGCAAGCACCGTGAATTCGTCGCCTTGCGTTCGGCGTACGCGCGGCTCGCCGCCGGATGGGGTGCCGACGCGCCGCTCGCGACCTGGTTCCGCAAGCCGCTGAACAACGCCGACCTTGCCTCGCTCGCGACCTACGAGCGATGCGTGCCGGGCTTCGCGCGCGTGTTCGCGCGTGCCGGCGGCCGCTTCCCGGTGTTCTTCGCGCGGGTTCGCGCGATCGCCGCGCTCGGTCGCGACGATCGCGATGCCGCGGTCTGCGAGGCTCGCGAGGCCGCGATCACTCCCGCCCGGCGTCGCGGCGCCAGCGGCTCC
>JAGWPU010000052.1 GCA_028870355.1 Gammaproteobacteria bacterium
GTACGCGTCATCGAAATCCAGGCCGTTCCAGACCGTCTGCAGTGTCGTTCCATCGCGCACCATCGGTTGCCAGTGCGCGCGCGTCGTCTCGGAGACGCAGGTGACTGCGGCCGCCGTTGCGAACAGCCAGCGACCGATCGTGCGTTCGCCGACGCCGTAGAGCGCCGCGAACGCACGACTCCCGGTGCGTACGGCGCCGGTGTGCTGGGTCAGCAGCAAGGGTACGCGGTGTGATCGAGCGATCCGTGCGGCGGCCATGCTGCCGAAATAAGAGAAGTCGTGCACCTGCACGGCATCCGATACGGCGATCGCACGTGCCAGGGCACGGAGCCCCTGGACGCCCCACAGCGGATACGGCAGGCCCGCCAGTCGCTCGATCCCGTTCCAGCACGGCATCGCGACCCTTTCGACGAGCGATCTGTCGTTCGAGGTCTGAGGGTCGGTGCGGCTCGCGAACCAACGCACGGAGTGGCCGTGTCGCGCTGCCAGATCCTCGCACAGGCGGCTGGCGACGCGCTCGATCCCGCCGCCGTGCTCCGCGAAGTAATGCGTGACCACGGTCAGGCGCAAGCGAGAGCTCACGAAGCGGTGCCGCGGTCGCGCCAGCCGATCCCGAAGGTCAGTCGTCGATGCAGCAGGAAGTTGATCGGCGCGTTCAGGGCCGACAGCAGCATCGCTGCGAACAAATAGTTGATCCTCGCCCACTCGACGAGCGCGGCGAGTGCGAGGCCATTGCCGACCAGGCTCACGAGATTGATCGCGTAGTACCGAATCAAGCCGCGCCGGTTCGCGTTACGGGTTCGAAACGCGTAATTCCCGGCGGCGAGATATGACGCGGCGTTGATCGCCAAAAACGATGTCGCGTACGCGACGAGATAGTTCCAGCGAAGGAAGTGCACGAGGACATACAGCAAGGTCCATCCCGAGACCGCGGCCGAGCCGCCGACGACCAGGAACCGCAGGAACTGGCCGAATCGGGTGGCGGGATCTGCGTTCACTGCGGCGCCTCCCGTGCCGCTACTGGGTCAATCCGCGAATCCGCAGAGTGTGCGGCGGCGCGTGGTCCGATGCATTCGAGGAGCGCGGCGGGCAGCGCACGCGGCAAACGCGCGAGCAACAGGCGGTAGCGCGTGTCCGTCAGGGGTCCGGTCGATTGCAGCGGGAGCCGGTCCGACTCCCAATGGTCGTCGAATTCCTTGCGTTGCGCGTCTACGGAGCGATCGGTCATGACGGACTTTCAAGGTCGCGCCGCGCATCCCCCGTTCGAAAACTCGTCGGGCGGTCGCAGGCGAATGGACAAGCGTTGATTATACGTGTTTGGCCATGCGAAAGGCCGGGTGTGTCGAGCAGGCAAGGTAACATGGGCATCCCGGCAGCCTCGAGGCTGCGCGCAACTTTCCGCGGGGCGAGAATGAATCATACGACGGATGCATTCGGTGCGCCGAACCAAAGCCGTGTCGGACGCGGTCGCGATTGGCCGGTGCCGCTGATCGGGCTCTGTCTATCGGCTGCCGTCCTCGCCTATTTCCTCTTGCTCGACCGTGCGGTTTTTTTCACCCGCGGCTTCTCGCCGATCTTCGATGTTCTATTGGCCGTTCTCGATGCCCACGCCGTCTGGTTGGGGACGCTGATCGCATTCTTGGCGTTCTCGTGGCGTCGCGCCGAACCGGTCCGCACGCTCGCCGGCTTAGTCGGCCGGCACCCTGTCTTGGTCGCGGCCGTTGCTGTCGTCGCACTGGCGTTCGGGTCGGTATCCGTCTACCACGACTACCCGCTCGCGATGGACGAATACGCGGCCGTTTTCCAGGCGAAGATCTTTGCGAGTGGCCACCTCGTCGGATATTTGCCGCCGTATCTTGTCAAGTGGCTGATCACGCCCGGATTCAACGGCGTGTTCCTGTTCGCCTCGCCGATCACCGGGCGCGTCGTCGAAGCGTACTGGCCGGGGTTCGCGCTGCTGCTCGCGCCCTTCGAGCGGCTGGGTGTGCCGTGGCTCTGTAATCCACTGCTCGCCGGCGTGGGGCTTTACTTCATTCACCGGATCACGCTCGAGATCACCCGCGACCGGGTCGCCGCGGGCTTCGCGATCCTGTTTTCGGCCGCATCGGGCGCGTACGTCGCGAACGCGATCTCCTTCTACTCGATGCAGGCGCACCTGACCGCGAATCTCCTGTACGCCTGGCTCCTGATGGCGCCGAGCCGAGGACGCGCGCTCGGGGCCGGATTCGTCGGGTCGCTCGCACTGATCCTGCACAATCCGTTTCCCCACATGCTGTTCGCCTTGCCCTGGGGCATCGCGTCCCTCGTCGATCGCGATCGGCGCCGGTTCCTGGTGCCCTTGATTGCCGGCTACCTGCCGCTGTCGGTCGTCGGCGGCATCGGCTGGTTCCGGCTACGGGGGCAAATCGGCGCCGATCTTCACCGGGCGGGCGGCAGTCTCGTCGCGGCATTTCGGCTGCCGGACGCCGTGATGTGGAACGCCCGTGTCGCCGGCTTCGCAAAGCTCTGGGTCTGGGCCGTGCCGTGCTTGCTCGTGTTCGCAGTGCTGGGTCTCATGCGCTGGCGCAGCGACCGCCACGTTCGCTTGCTCGCGTGGTCCGCGCTCGTGACGTTCTTCGGTTACTTCTTCGTCGTGTTCGACCAGGGCCACGGCTGGGGGAATCGCTATTTCCATTCCGCCTGGGGCGTGCTGCCGATCCTCGCGGCGTGCGCATTCGCCGGCGAGAGGGCCGCGGACGAGCGCCTGACCGCGTTCGCCGGCGCGGCGACGGTATTGAGCCTGGTATTGCTCGTCCCGTATCAGCTCTACCAGATCGACGGATTCATCGGACGTCATCTCGCGCAGATCCCGGCGCCGAAGCGCCCCGGGAACGACGTGTTCTTCGTGAGCCCGGCGGGCGGCTTCTATATCGGTGACATGATTCAGAACGACCCCGAGCTCCGCGATCCGGATCTGCGGATGTTCAGTTACGGGCCGCGGCGCGACGCAGCGCTCGTGCATCGATTCTGGCCGCACGCGGTCGAGGTCGACTGGGGTCCGTTCGGGGAGGAGTGGAACCTCGGCCCGGTGGATCGGCGGGTGCGCCCACCGGGCGCAAGCTCGCCGCGTTTCGTGTTTCCGCCCGCGCCGCCCGCAAATTCCGTGCGGCCGGCGGGGGGCGTCACTCCGCCTCGATGAAGCCGAGCAGGAAGCCGCCGAACAGGATCTGCGTGCCGATCGCGAGGGTCGTCACCGACGGGATCGTGATTCGCATCATCTGGCTCGGCACCAGCGGGCCGAACGACTGCTCGCCCCAGCGCACCACCGCGTAGACGGCGCCCGCGACGCCGACGAGCACCAGCGCGGCGCCGAGCGCGATCGACCCTTCGAGCGAGGCGAGCCGCAGGAGCGTCTCGGGCAGGCCGTGATCGACGCGCAGGTTCAACTTGCGCGCGAGCGCCTCGGCGAACAGGCCGAAGAAGGCGACCTGCACGCCGACGACCGCGGCGATCGCGAAATACAGCAGGCCGTTGATGTCGAGGGTGAACACGCCGGGGATCGGGATCGAGCGGAACGTGAGGATCGATGCGAGCAGGAGGCCCACCAGGGTGAGTGCGAGACCGGGGTACAGGAACAGCCAGCGCGGGCTGCGCAGCAGCATGAAGCGCAGGTGCCGCCAGCCGTCCCGCCAGGGCCGCAGGTGCGGTGGCCGGCCGCGGCCGTCGGGGCTCAGCGTGGTCGGCACTTCGGTGATCCGGAGGTGCGCGAGCGTCGCCTTCACCACCATCTCGCTCGCAAACTCCATCCCCGACGCGCGCAGGTCCAGATCGAGAATCGCACGCCGATCGAAGCCCCGGATCCCGCAATGGAAGTCGCCGACCGGCGCCGCGAAGAGCCACCGTCCGATGAACGAGAGCACGGGATTCCCGAGATAGCGGTTCAGCGTCGGCATCGCCCCGGGGCGAATCCCCCCGGTGAATCGATTGCCCATCACCAACGCGTACCCTTCGCGCAGGCGCGCGACGAACGCGTCGAGATTCGTGAAGTCATACGAGTCGTCCGCATCGCCCATGATCACGTAGCGGCCGTGCGCCGCCTGGATCCCGCCGGTCAGCGCCGCACCGTACCCTTTGCGGCCGATGGGCACGACGCGCGCGCCGGCCGCCGCGGCGATTTCGCGCGAACCGTCGGTCGAGCCGTTGTCGGCGACCAGCACTTCGCCCGCGATCCCGGCGCGCTCGAGGTACGCCCGCGCCTTCGCGACGCACTGCCCGACGGTCTGCGCCTCGTCGAGGCAGGGCATCAGCACGGTGAGCTCGAGCTCTGGCGTCACGGATGGGTCGGTCATTCGATGCCGAGCTTCTTGATCCGGTAACGCAGCGCCCGGAAGGACATCCCGAGCACTTTCGCCGCGGCGGTCTTGTTGTAGCGGGTCTGCTCGAGTGCCTTCAGGATCGCGTCACGCTCGATGTCCTCGAGGTGATCGCCGAGCGGGGCGTTCCCCGCGGGAGTCACCGTCGTGCCGTTCGGGCGCAGCTGAATGTCCTCGGCACCGATCTCGCCCGACGTCGACAGCGTGATCGCGCGCTCGAGGATGTTCTCGAGCTCGCGGACGTTCCCCGGGAACGCGTACGTCTCGAGCGCACGACGCGCGGCTTCGGTGAGCAGCGGCGGTTCCATCTTCATCCGCCGGCCGAGCCGTCGCAGGATCGACTCGGTGAGCTCGAGAACGTCCTCGGGCCGCTCGCGCAAGCTCGGCACCCGCAGCTCGATCACGTTCACGCGGTAGAACAGATCCTCGCGAAAGCGCCCTTCGGCGACCGCCTGCGCGAGGTTCTTGTGGGTCGCGGACAGGATCCGGACGTCGACCGGGATCTCGCGCGCCTCGCCGACCGGACGCACGGTCTTCTCCTGGATCACGCGCAGGAGCTTCACCTGCATATGCAGCGGCAGATCCGCGATCTCGTCGAGGAACAGCGTGCCCCCCTCGGCGGCCGGCACGAGTCCCTTCTTGTCCGCGACCGCGCCGGTGAAGCTGCCGCGCTTGTGGCCGAACAGCTCGCTCTCCATCAGCTCGGCGGGAATCGCGCCGCAGTTCACCGGCACGAACGGGCCGTCGCGGCGCGGGCCGGACTCGTGGATCAGCTTCGCGACGAGCTCCTTGCCGGTACCGGACTCGCCGGAGATGTGCACCGGCGCCTGGCTGCGCGCGACGCGCGCGATCATCTCGCGCAGCGTCTGGATCGAACGCGATTCGCCGAGGAGCCGCGGCCCGTAGACCCCGGTGTCGCCGTCGCCGCCGGAGAGCTTGAGCGCGCTGCCGACGAGCTTGCGCAGCACCGCGAGGTCGACCGGCTTCGACACGAAATCGAATGCGCCGAGCTTCAGCGCCTTCACCGCCGTTTCCATGTTGCCGTGCGCGGTGATCACCGCGACCGGGACGTTCGGCGCCTGCGTCTGGATCCACTCGACGAGCTCGAGGCCGTCGCCGTCGGGCAGGCGCATGTCGGTCAGGCACAGCGCGAAGCGCTCCGCCGCGAGCAGCCGGCGCGCGGCGGCGAGGTCCGGTGCGCTGCGGGTCGCGAGATTCATCCGCTGCAGCGTGATCGCGAGCAGTTCGCACAGGTCCGGCTCGTCGTCGACGATCAGGACGATCGCTTGGTTCATGCGCGTATTGTATCCGGGATACGCTGGTTCGTTCCCTGTCGCTTTTATGATGGATCTCGATGTCGTTTAGCGATTTCTGGGTGGATTGTTTCAAAACCTGTTGGTCGGCGCTTATCTCGACTCCCAGGCAACGCCGTGTAATGGATCGCACAGAGCGCGAATTCAGTCCAGTTCGCCGGTACTTCCTGTCAAATCGCCATGTCCTCAGACCCTTTCCCTATCCGATCCGATCCTTCATCTTAAGGATCGGCTTCTCCATTAGCCACCAAGATGTTTCCGCTATGCCGATCGATATGAGAACCAAAACAAGAAACCGAAGAATACGCATACCAGCCCCCGCCGAGATGTTGCCGAAGTGCAGGCGTGGATCGACCATTGCTGGTACGAAATAATGGTAGACGTAGATTCCGTAACTAATTTTTCCAAAATGACGAAGTGTGCTGTTCTCGAGCCACATCCAAAGTTTTGACTGGCGACTCTCTATGCCTATAGATACCAAGCCGAAGGCAAGAATATTTGTGAGCACGTAAGCGTCGATGCCAAAATAATGCGCAGTGACCAACAAAATTAGAGATGTCGCTACGATGAGATTTCGTTGGGCCAAGAACTTGTTCCACCAATTCGACGTTTCGTGATGTGTAACGCAATACCAAAGTAGCGCACCTGTAGCCAAGCTATCCATCGTCCCGGGTAGCGTCAGGTAATAGAATCGACTTCCACCGGCGGCTGCGATCACTGCTCGGAAGACCACTGGTACGGCGAGCGACCATAAGATGCCTGTCAGCAAGCGTGCGGGTCGTAAGGTCAATA
>JAGWPU010000053.1 GCA_028870355.1 Gammaproteobacteria bacterium
CCGCTGGGATGGCGAACGGGAACTCGACGCGAGAAAGCTTGCTTGGGTGTGATCCGGGCGAACGACGCGGAGGCCGGGGGCGTTTCGGAAAGTTGCCATCGGCCCCAATCCAATATTTAACATAATATACATTATGCGCATATTCGACCGGGATGACGTTCGTCGAAATCCTCGCTCGGCGTGAACCGCAACCGCCGTGCTCCGATCACTGATCCTCGCCCGCGGCGAACACTCGCGTCGCGAGCCAGGTCAACACGACGATGAAACCGACCAGCACCCCGACCGAGAGCGCCGGCGGGTACGCGTACCGGCCGATCACCGCACCGCGCATCAGGTCGACCGCGTACGCAACCGGGTCGACGTGCGCGAGCGCGCGCAGCCACGGCGGCGCCCGATCGAGCGGATAGAGCGCCCCCGACAAGAAGAAGAGCGGCAGTAGCACCGCGTTGCCGATGATCGGGAACACCGTGGTCGAACGGAACCGCGCCGCGGTCGCGACGCCGAGACCGGAGAACGTCAGGGCCGCGAGCCACATGGCGGCGATGAGTTCGACGAACCGCAGCGCCGAGAGCCCGAGGCCGAGCACCGGGATCAGCAGCAGCAACACCGTCGCCGGCACGAGCGCCTGCAGCGCGCCGGACAGCACCTTGCCGAGCGCGATCGAGACCCGGGGCACCGGCGCGACCAGCACCGCCTTCAGGAAGCCGATCTGCCGATCGAACACGATCAGCATCGCGGCGAACACCGAGGAGAACAGCAGCGACAGACCGAGCACGCCCGGATAGATGTAGTGCAGGTACCCTCGCCCACCCATCACCGAGCTCGCCCCGAGCCCGGAGCCCAGCACGAACAGGTACAGGAGCGGCTGGATCAGGCTGGTCGCGAGGCGAACCCGATCGACCCACAGCCGCTTGATGTCGAGCAGGATCACCGCGATCAAGCCTCTCATCGCATCGCCCCCGGGCCACCCGGCCCGCGCGCCCGCGTCGCCACCTGTCCGTCCTCGAGCGCGCGGCCCGTGAGCTTCAGGAACACGTCTTCGAGACTCGGCTCGTGGATCTCGGCGCGGTGGGCCCGAACCGGCAGCTGCGCGAGCACCTCCGGCAGGACCGCCGCGGGCTCCGGCACGACCAGCAGGATCCCGCGCGCACCGACCTCGGGCTCGAAGCCGCGTTCGCGCAGCCACGCGGCTGCGCGCGCGTCGTCGCCGGTCGCGAGCAGGAGCACACCGCCGCCAATGCGGTTCTTCAGCGCCTGCGGCGTGTCGAGCGCGAGGATCTGCCCGCGATCGATCAACGCGATCCGATCGGCGGGCTCCGCCTCGTCCATGTAGTGCGTGGTCAGGAACAGCGTCCCGCCGCGCTGCGCGTAACGGCGCGCCTCGCCCCAGAACTGCCGGCGCGCGTCGACGTCGAGGCCGAGCGTCGCCTCGTCGAGGAACAGCAGGTCCGGGCTCGCGACCAGTGCCCGCGCGAGTTCCACCCGCCGCTTCTGACCGCCGGAGAGCTTCTGCGCCTCGCGGTCGGCGACTTCCTCCAGCCCGAGCGTGTGCAGCAACTCCTCGCTGCGCGCCTTCGCCGCGCGGAACGAGAGCCGGTAGAACAAACCCATCAGGACCAGGTTGTCGCGGACCGAGAGCTTCCCCTCGAGCGCGGGCTCCTGGAACACGATGCCGATGCGCTCGCGCACCCTCGCCCGCTCGCGCACCGTGTCGTGACCGAGCACCCGCGCCTCGCCCTCGCTCGGCCGCAGCAGCGTCGCGAGGATCGAGAACAGCGTGGTCTTGCCCGCCCCGTTCGGGCCGAGCAACGCGAACATCTCGCCCCGCTGCACGACGAGGTCGACGCCCCGCAGCGCGTGCACGGCCCCGTACCGCTTGTGCAGAGCGCGCGCCTCGATCGCAGGTGCGGTCGACGCGGCGGGCCCGCGCCCCCCGTGCGTCGGCTCAGTGCAGCCAGGCATAGAGCGCGAACGCGAGTGCACCGATCCCCGCAGCGCTCGCCGCGAGCATCACGTAGCCACCACGCATCACGCCGCGAATCGTCTTCTGTACGGCCGCTCGATCATTGACGTTCGGAAAGGGTTCGTCCGGCACCGGCACCCCGAGGAACGTACACAGCGGCTCCCAGCCCTCGCTGACCCGGAAGATCAGCAGTCGATCCGGCGGGACCGCGGCCTGCACCTCGGCGACGTGCGCCTGGTAGCGCTCGATCGCGCGCGCGCGATCCACCATCGTGCCCTTCAGGCTGCGCTGCCAGATCAAGCGGCGCGACATCGCACCGAATTTCCGACCGAACGGCGTCAGCCACTCGAGCACCTTCCACTGCCACAGCCGCTCGGTGAAATAGATCGTCTCGATCGTGCTCTCGTACCATGCCTCGGCGCCCTTCGGGTGCAAGGTCAGCAACACCTTCGCGTCGGGATATGCGGCGAGCAGTTCGCGCCACACGCAACAGCCGGGATTGTCCACCGTCGCGGTGTACTTCGAGAACACCTGCTCCCAGTCCTGCGCCGTCCCCGGAGGCGCCTCCGCCACGCGGCGCCAGAAACCCAGATGAGACGCGTTCTCCTTGTTGAGGAGCACCTCTTTCATGTGATAGCAGGGAAAGCCGAGCCGGTTCAGCGCGACGTAGGTCGACCAGGTCCCTGTCCGCCCGAAGCCGGCGCCAATGATTTTCAATCCCATTTGCCGTTGGCTTGTAGCAGATCCTCGGGTTCCGCGCCATCCCCCGGCGTGTCCCCTCGTCGTCGATCGCTCGGCGACTGCGCGTGTCGAGCTGATCGAATCGCGGTAAATTGGCACGCGTATGTTTCGCGCTCCGTTCATCGAAGACACCGAAGACACGCCCGAGCTCAACTCGATTCGCGCGCGCGCCGGCCGACGCAGCACCTGGGTCAGCGTCGCCGTGAACGCCGGACTCGCGACGGCGCAGGTCGCGATCGGGCTGTTCGCGCGCTCGCAGGGCCTCGTCGCCGACGGGGTCCATTCGCTGTCGGACCTGCTCTCCGACTTCATCGTGCTGTTCGCGAGCCACCACAGCCAACGGGGCGCCGACGAGGACCACCCGTACGGCCACCTGCGGTTCGAGACCGCGGCCTCGCTCGCGCTCGGTGCGCTGCTGCTCGCGGTCGGTGCCGGGATGCTCTGGGGCGCCGTGCACAAGATCGAGCTCCCGAACCAGATCCCGCGCGTCGGCGCGATCGCGCTCTGGATCGCCTGCGCCGCGCTCGTCGCGAAGGAAGTGCTGTTCCGCTACCTGCTCACGGTCGCGAAGTGGGCGAAGTCGGGGCTGCTGGCCGCGAACGCCTGGCACGCCCGCTCCGATGCCGCCTCCTCGCTGGTCGTCGCGATCGGCATCGTCGGCAACCTGCGCGGCTACCGCTTGCTCGATCCGATCGCCGCCCTGGTCGTCGGCCTCGTGGTCGCGCGGATGGGCTGGCGATTTGCGTGGCGTTCGCTGCACGATCTGATGGACGGCGCCGCGGACGTCGCCGAGGTCGCCGCGATCCGCGATACCCTGATCGCAACGCCGGGCGTGCGCGCGGTACACGACCTGCGCACCCGCAAGATGGGCGACCTGATCTTCGTCGACGCCCACGTCGAGGTCGAAGCGACGCTCAGCGTCGAAGCGGGCCACGACATCGCGGTCGAGGCACGCCGCCGCGTGATGCAGCGGCATCGAGTCCTCGACGTGATGACTCACGTCGATCCTCACCATCGCCCCGACCTCGATCACGTCACGAACCCACCGCTCGCCGCGCCGCGCTGAGCGCACGATGTGCCTGATCCTCGTGGTCTGGCGGGTTC
Source organism: Gammaproteobacteria bacterium (assembly GCA_028870355.1). GTDB lineage: Bacteria > Pseudomonadota > Gammaproteobacteria > Steroidobacterales > Steroidobacteraceae > Bog-1198. The sequence goes on from JAGWPU010000053.1 coordinate 3,809, forward strand.
ATCCGCAGTATCCGTGGATCCTCGCCGCGAACCGGGACGAGTACCACCACCGCCCGGCCGCCACCGCACGCTGGTGGGCCGACGACCCGCAGGTTCTCGCCGGCCGGGATCTGCTCGCCGGCGGGACCTGGCTCGGCGTGAACCGGTCGGGCGGGTTCGCCGCGCTGACGAACTACCGCGGGGCGCCGCTGCGGCCGCCGCCGACCCCGAGCCGCGGCGAGCTCGTCGCCGGCCTGCTCGGTCGCCGGGCGCCCATCGCCGAGGAACTGCACGCGCTCGAGCGCATCGGCCCGCACTACAACGCGTTCAACCTCCTGTTCTCGGACGGCGAGCAGCTCGGCGTGCACGAAAGCGAGCGTCGCGCGGGCCGCGTGCTCGAGCCGGGGATCTACGGGCTGTCGAATCACCTGCTCGACACGCCCTGGCCGAAGCTGCGCAAGGCGAAGTCACGCCTCGCGGCCGCGCTCGAGGACCTGCCGCGCACGCAACGCATCCTCGACCTGCTGCGCGACGAGGAACCCGCCGCGGACGAGGAGCTGCCGCGGACCGGCGTGAGCCTCGAGTGGGAACGGCTCCTGTCGAGCGCGTTCATCCGCTCCGCCGAGTACGGCACCCGCTGCTCGACCGTGATCACGATGAACCGATCGGGAACGATCGATTTCGACGAGTGGACCTGGAACCGCGAGGGGGCGCCGGCGGGCCACGTCGCGTGGCACTTCACCGTCGACCGATGAAGGCTCGCATGTGGAACGCCGCGTGGTCGGGCCGGTACGCGTACGCCGTACCGACCGGGCAGCGCCGGCGGGCCTCGCAGCCTCGCTCGAGGCAGGCCGTTCCCGCGGCCGAACGCACGTGGCTCGCGCAGGCGCCGACCGCGTAAGCGCTGCCGGTGAACGCACCGACCGGGCACGCCCGCAGGCACGGCTTGTCCGCGCACGCCTCGCACGGACTCGGACGGGGCTCGAGCGTCGGCAACTCGAGGACGTCGCGAAACGCGAGCGCACCGCGATAGGCGTGCCACAAGCCATAGTCCGGGTGGATCAGCACGCCGAGCGGCGATGCCTGGAGGCGTTCGGCGTGCATCGCCCACTGCTGGAACGGCCACCACGGCGGTCCTTCGTTCGGGTACACACCGACGGCGCCGTGGCGCTCCCCGAGCGCGTCGATCACCCGGCGCGACCAGCGATCGAGCGGATCGGGACGCCCATCCTCCGCCTCGGGGGCGCCGAGGAACACGTCCCACTGTCGATCCCCGACGAAGCCGAACAGCACCAGCGTCGCCGGCCGTGCGCCGTCCGGCAACGCGGGCACGACATCCTCGGCCGACGGATGGAATCCGCCTCGACACGCGAGACCGTCGCGTTCCGCGTCGCGCACGAGTGCGGCGTACCGCGTGACCGCGCGTCCCGCGTGCATGCTCATCGACGCGCGGGCGGCGCCGGATCGACCGCGCCGAGCCGCCGCACCGTCGCCGGCCGCCGTGCGAGTTCCGCGGCCAGATCCTGCGCATCCTCGAACGGCACCAGCGACAGCACCGGCGCACGGAACTCGGCGAGCGCGGCGGGACCGCCGCGCGGGACCTCGGTGAGGATCGTCGGCTGGAAGAAATGACCCGCCAGTCCCCAGGGCCGGAATCCGCGGCCGCCGAGCTTGAGCTGCGCGCCGGCCTGCAGCGCGCGCGCGACCTGCCCCTCGGCGAGGCGCATTGCGGCGTGCGAGACCAGGGGGCCGAGATCGGTGTCGGGCTTGCGCGGATCGCCGACCTCGAGGAACGCGACCCGCAGGTGCAACTGGTCGGCGAACTCGGCCGCGACGCCGCGGTGCACGTACAGTCGCATGCGCGGCGTCACGCACTGGCCCGAGGCCCGCAACCCCGCCTCCGCCGCCTCCGCCGCCGCGCGCTCGAGATCGGCCCCTGGGTCGACGACGCCCGCAAGGGTCTCGAGCGCGGCCAGACGGCTCACCTCACCGGTCGCGATCCGCCGCAGCGTCTCGCACTCCTCGGCCGTGCCGTCGCAGAACAGCCGGTCGACGCCGGCACTCGCGGCCAGGGCCGCGGCGGTCGCCGCGGCGCCGGTGATCACGTTGACCAGGCCCGCGGGCACCGAGGCGAACGCGTCCGCGAGCCGCAGGCTCGACAGCGGCGCTTCGACCGGCGGCTTGCAGATCACCGCGCCACCCGCCGCGAGCGCGGTGCCCGCTGCCTCGATGAACGCGCCGATCGGGCGATCGAACCCGGCGGCGACCGCGACGACACCCTCGGCGCCCGTGCGGTCGGTTCGGGCGTCCGCCGCCGCCGCGTCCTGCACCGCACGCTCTAGCCACTCGAGCGCCGCGGCGATTTCGGCGCGCGTCTCGCGAATCGGTCGTCCCGACTCCTCGGTCAAGGTGCTCGCGAGCGCCTCGCCCGCCGAGCGCAGCGACGCCGCGACGGCGCCGAGCGCCGCCGCGCGATCGCGCGCGGGGGCCCGCTGCCAGATC
>JAGWPU010000054.1 GCA_028870355.1 Gammaproteobacteria bacterium
GCCGCCACGGCCGCGCTCGCACCGGCCGGCGGACCGGTCCGGGTGATCGTCGGCCCCACGCCGATCCCCGGCGGCGACGCGCGCGCCGCCAACGACATCACCGTGGTGAACGGCGCGCTCGCGTTCGCGATCGCGGTCGACTCGCCGGTCCCCTACGGCGTCCCGCGCGGCGCGCTCGTCGACGTCGCCGCGGTCCGCGGCGGGGTGATCGGGCACGACCACGTGGTGTTCGCGGACTTCATCCCGAACGCGTGGTCGGCGTGGCCGAATACCTTCCACCGCGTGACGGTGCTCGAGCGCGGCCCGCGGCGCGTCGTCGTGCGGGCCGAGCGCGACTGGGGCGCGGTGCTGGTCACGACCACGTATACCCTCGCCGCCGGCTCCGACACGATCGCGATCGCGACGACGATGCACAATCGCGGCACCGAGCCGCTGCGCGGACTCCTGTCGGGCATGACCTTGTGGCAAAAGGGCGGCTTTCGCTTCGGCCTGCCCGGCGTCGCCTCCTGCGACGACGGCCCCGCGACGGGCGCGCTCGCGGACCGCGTGGTCGCGTACGGGCGGCACTGGTCGATCGCGCTGCACGCGCCCTACCTCGATCACGTCGCGAACGGCTGCCGCGACCTGTTCCGGCGCCACGACCTCGCGCCCGGCGCGGCCCGGCGGTTCGACGCGTGGCTGCAGGTGGGCGTGCGCGACGATCTCGCGCCGGTGGTGCGCGAGTCGATCGAGCGCGAACACCTGCCGCACGGGCGGATCCACGGCCGCGTCGTGTTCGAGAACGGCACGCCGGTGCCCCGCCCGGTCGTCGTCGCGGAGCGCCGGGGGACGACCTATGCGTGGGCGGTCGGGCACGACGGCCGGTACCGGTTCGAGCTGCCGGCCGGGCGCTACACGCTGTACGCGACCGGACACGACGACAGCGACAGCGCGAAAACCCAGGTCGTGCTCGCGCCGGGCGCGGATCGCCGCGCGGACTTCCGCGGCCTCGCGCCCGCGGGCCGGGTGCGCTTCACGATCACCGACGCCGCGACCGGCGCTCCGCTCGATGCGCGCCTGACGATCGTGCACGGCGCGCACCCGGTCGTCGAGACACTCGGAGGTCACACGTTCTTCACCGACCTCGACCGCCGCGGCCGCGCGTCGTTCGCGATCGCGCCCGGCCACACCGTGTTCGAGGTCGAGTCCGGCGGCGACTTCCTCGGTCCCGGGCGGCGCGTGCCGGTCGACGTCGCGCCCGGACGCACGACCGCGGTCGCGGTACGGCTCGCGCGCTGGTTCGACCCGCCGCGCGCGGGCTGGTACGCGGCCGACCTGCACCATCACGCCGACCAGGCCGAGGCGGTCACGCCGCCGCGCGACCTCGCCCGTTCGCAGCTCGCGGCCGGACTCGACCTGCTGTTCGTCAGCGACCACGACTCGACCGTGAACCTGCCGATCCTCGCGCGCATCGCCGCCGCGCGCCGGATCCCGTTCCTGCCGTCGATCGAGTTCTCCCCGTCCTGGGGCCACATCAACGCGTACCCGCTGCGCCTCGATGCGAAGCCCACGATCGACCCCTCGTCCGCGACGATCGAGCAGATCATCCACGAAGCGCATCAGATGGGCGCGACCGTCGTGCAGATCAACCACCCGTACATCCCGTACGGGTACTTCACCAGCCTCGCGCACGGCACCGCGCCCGGCGGCTTCGACCCGCACTTCGATCTGGTCGAGATCAACGCGGCCGCGGCCGCGGACGACGGCCGAGTGCTGCACACGATGTGGAGCTTCTGGAACGCGGGCGACCGGTACTACCTCGCGGGCGGTACCGACACCCACGACGTGTGGAACGAGGTCTCGGGCCGGGTGCGCACCTTCGCGCACCTCGACGGCCGGCCCACCGCCGCGCGCTTCGCGGACGCGCTGCGCGCGGGCCATGCGTACGTGAGCTATGGCCCGCTGATCGAGCCACGGACGATGTTCGGCGACGACCTGAAGACCACTGCCGGGGCACCGTTCGACCTCGCGTTCCGGCTCGAATCGGTCGAAGGCCTCGCGCAGGTCACCCTGATCGAGAACGGCCGGGTGCACCGCGTGCGCCGCTTCCCCGGCGCGCCGCGCCGCGCCGACGTCGACTTTCGCGAGACGGTCGGGCACGCCGGCTGGTTCTCGCTGGTCGTCGAGGACGCGGCCGGCCGGCGCGCGTACACCGACCCGATCTGGGTCGACGTCGTCGACGCGAGCGCGGCGACTCAGGCCTCGGCGAGCGCCGCGAGCGGGTGGACCCCGGGCTCGGCGCGAAAGAACGCCTCGACCACGGCCGGATCGACGGCGTCGATCCGCGCGGGCCGCCAGCGCGGCCGCTTGTCCTTGTCGACGATCAATGCCCGCACGCCCTCGAGCAAGTCGCCGTGAGCGAAGCAGTGCTGCACGATCGTGTACTCCATCCGCAGGCAGTCCGCGAGCCCGAGCTCGCGCCCGCGGCGCAGCGCCCGTAGAGCGACCGCGAGCATCGTCGGCGAGCGCCGGCGCATGATCTCGCGGGTATGAATCGCCCAGTCGCGAACCCTGGGGTCGGCTTCCGCGGCGAGCGAGGCGGCGATCGCCGCGACCGAGGCGTGCGCGAAATGCCGATCGATCGCCGTGCGCCAGCGCGCGAGCGGTGCCGGCGGCGCCGGCAGCGCGAGCTTGCCGAGCGTCGCGCGCACCGCGTCGACCGAATCGCTCGCGCCGGGCTCGGCGAGCGCGTCCTCGATCCGTTCGATCGCCGCCGGCGCGAGCCGGTGATCGGCGAGACCGGCGTAGATCGCATCCGCGGCACCGAGCTCGGTGCCGGTCAGCGCGAGATAGGTGCCGAGCTCGCCCGGCAGGCGCGACAGGAAGAAGCTCCCGCCGACGTCCGGGATCAGGCCGATCCCGACCTCCGGCATCGCGATCCGCGTCTTCTCGCCGACGATTCGCAGCCTCGAGCCCTGCGCGAGGCCCATGCCGCCGCCCATCGTGATCCCGTCGGCGACCGCGACGAAGGGCTTCGGGTAGCGGTGCAGCAGCAGATCCAGCCGGTACTCGTGCACGAAGAACGTGCGGTGCAGATCGCCGTCCGCGCGATAGCTGTCGTACAGCGCGCGCACGTCGCCGCCCGCACAGAACGCCTTGCCGCCGGCGCCGCGCATCACCAGCGCGCGCACCGCGGGGTCCGTGGCGAGCGCCTGCAAGCGCTCGTGCAGCGCGTCGATCATCGCGAGCGTGAGCGCATTCAACGCGTCCGGGCGGTTCAGTGTGACCCGCGCGATGCCGGCGCGCACCTCGATCTCGACGTCCACGCGCGGCCCGGGCTTCAGTCGTTGGTCCAGTGCGGGCGACGCTTCTCGAGGAACGCGTTCACGCCTTCCCGCTGATCGGTGCCGTCGAACAGGTCGACGAACGCCTCGCGCTCCTTCGCGAGCGCCGCGTGCCGCGGCGTGCCGCGGCGTGCCTCGTGGATCAACTGCTTGCAGGAGACGACCGCGCGCGGACTCAGCGCGAGCACGCGCTCGGCGAGCGCCGCGGCCGCCGTGCGCGCCTCGCCGGCCGGCACGACCTGCTCGACGAGCCCGATCCGCAGCGCGGTCGCCGCGTCGACGCGCTCGTTGGTGAGGATCATCCGCTTCGCCCAGCCCTCGCCCACCAGCCACGGGAGCGTCTGCGTGCCACCGCCGCAGGGCAGGAGCCCGACCGCCGGCTCCGGCAGCGCCATCGTCGCCCGCTCGTCCGCGACCCGCAGGTCGCACGCGAGCGCGCACTCGAGGCCGCCGCCCATCGCGTAGCCGTTGATCGCGGCGATCACCACCGGGCGCGCATTCTGCAGCGCCTCGAACGCGGCGCCGAAACGCTGCGCCATCACCCGCGCATGCGCCTTGTCGCCGTCCGCGAAGAGCTTCAGGTCCGCCCCGCCACTGAAGAACTTGTCGCCGTGGCCGGTCAGGATCACCGAGTGCACGCTCGGATTGCGATTGAGCTCGTCGACCAGCGCGGTCAGGCGCGTGAGCCCTTCTGCGGTGAACGCGTTCGCTGGCGGGTTCGCGAGCGTGACCGTCGCGACGTGCCCCTGGATCCGGGTTTCGATCATGGCGCTCCGTCCTTGCGATACAGGTTGATGATCGCCGAGAAATCGAGCCCGCCGTGTCCCTGCGCGCTGAACAGGCGGTAGAGCTGCTCCGCGGCCGCGCCGAGCACGACCGGCTGGCGCGACTGCTTCGCCGCGTCGGTCGCGAGCCCGAGATCTTTAAGCATCAGGTCCGCGCCGAAGCCGCCGGTGTAGCCGCGTGCCGCTGGCACGTTGTCCATTACGCCGGGAAACGGATTGTAGGAATCCGAGCTCCAGCAGCGCCCGCTCGAGCTGTTCACGATCCCGGCGAGCACCTTCGGGTCGATCCCGAGCGCGGCCCCCAGGCTCATCGCCTCGGCGACGCCGATCATCGAGATCGCGAGCACCAGGTTGTTGCAGATCTTCGCGACCTGGCCCGTGCCCGACTCGCCGCAGCGCACGATGTGCTTGCCCATCGTCGCGAGCACCGGGCGAACCCGATCGAAGAGCGCCTCGCTCGCGCCGACCATGAACGTGAGCGTGGCGGCGGCGGCGCCGTTGGTGCCGCCGGAGACCGGCGCATCGGCCATCGGATTGCCCTGCGCGGCCGCGCGCGCGGCGACCTCGCGCGCGGTGTGCGGATCGATCGTGCTCGAATCGACGAGCACGACGCCCGCGCGCACCGCGGCGAGCACCCCGTCCTCGCCGAGATACACCGTGCGCACGTGCGGCGAGGACGGCAGCATCGTGAGCACGAGTTCGGCGCCGTCGACGACCTCGCGCAAGGTCCCGGCCGCGCGCGCGCCCGCGGCCGCGAGCGCGGCCACGTTCGCCCGGACGACGTCGTGCACCGTGAGTTCGTGGCCCGCCTTCAGGAGGTTGCGCGCCATCGGCGCGCCCATGTTGCCGAGGCCGACGAACCCGATCTTCATTTCAGGCTGATCGTGGTGTTGACCCCGCCGGTCGTGCCCGCGTCGTCGAACCACCGGGTCGTGATCGTCTTCGTCTGCGTGTAGAACTGCACCGCCTGCTTGCCGTAGGGACCGAGGTCCCCGAGCTTCGAGCCGCGCGAGCCGGTGAAGCTGAAGATCGGCACCGGCACCGGGATCGGCACGTTGATCCCGACCTGGCCGACGTCGATCTCGTTCTGGAACTTGCGCGCGACCGCCCCGCTCTGGGTGAAGATCCCGGTGCCGTTGCCGAACGGATTCGCATTCACCAGCTCGATCGCGTCGGCGAGCGTGTCGACGCCGATGACCGACATCACCGGCCCGAAGATCTCGGTCGTGTAGATCTTCATGCCGGGCTTCACGCCGGAGAAGATCGTCGGTCCGACGAAATTGCCCTTCTCGTAGCCCTTGACCGTGATCTCGCGCCCGTCGAGCTCGAGCTTCGCGCCCTCGCGGATCCCGTCCTCGATCAGGCCGAGCACCCGGTGCCTCGCGTTCTTGGAGATCAGCGGCCCGAGGTCCGCGCCCTTCTCGAGGCCCGCATTGACCTGCAGCGAGCGCGCTTTCGCGACGATGTCCGGGATCCACTGCCGGGCCTCGCCGACCAGCACCACGACCGAGGTCGCCATGCAGCGCTGCCCCGCGGCGCCGAACGTCGCCCCGACCAGCGAGTTCAGGGACTGCTCCTTGTTCGCATCCGGCATCACGACCGCGTGGTTCTTCGCGCCCATCATCGACTGCACGCGCTTGCCGTGCTGCGACGCGAGCTGATACACGTGGGTGCCGACCGCGGTCGAGCCGACGAAGGACACCGCGACGATGTCCGGGTGGGTGCACAGGGTGTCGACCGCGCGCTTGCCGCCGTGCACGATGTTGAGCACGCCCGGCGGGAGCCCCGCCTCCAGCGCGAGCTCGCCGAGCAGCATCGGCGTCATCGGGTCCTGCTCGGACGGCTTCAGC
>JAGWPU010000055.1 GCA_028870355.1 Gammaproteobacteria bacterium
ACGGCGCGGTGGCGCGGGCGGGCATTCCGAGCTTCGCCTGCAACGCCGCGAGTTCCTGATTCTGAACGGTCACGAGCCGTTGCGCGCTCGTGAGCTGCGCCTGCAGCTTTTGCACCTGCGCGCGCAGGGATGCGTTCTCGGCCCGTACGCTCGAACCGCCACCGCCCCCGCCGGACGCCCCGGGGCCGGTTGCGGCCGCCGCCGGGGGCACCAGGCGCAAATGGCCGACCGACGCACCGGCGTTCGCCCGCCACGCGCTCATCTGCTGATCGATCTGCGCGATCGCGTCGCGCTCGTTCAGCGCCGCGATGCGATCGGCGCTCGGCACGCGCAGGATGGCTCCGCGATGCAGCAGATTCACGTTGCCGTCGAATGCGTTCGGATTCGTGCGATACAGCGCAAGCATCGTCTGATCGATCGTCGCGGTGTCCTGCGCACCGAGCCGGCGCGCGATCAGCGACAGCGTATCGCCGGCGGCGACGCGCACGGTTCCCGGGCGCGAGCCGGGGGCCGGCGCGACCGACGGGCTTCCCGAGGCCGCGGGGGCGACGGACTCGCGGGTCGCGGGAACCGTCTCGGTCTCGGTCGACGGAGGCGGCGCCGCGGCCGGCGCCGCGGCGGCCGACTGCGGTACCGCGACCGGCGCCGGGGGTTCCGCGTTCTGCCCCGAGGCATACACCGGTGGATCGAGCAGCACCGTGTATTCGCGCATCAGTCGGCCGCGGGCCCAATCGACCTCGACGAGGAACGTCACGAACGGATCCGGAATCGAATCGCTCGAGGTGACACGCAGGACCGGTTGGCCCTTCGACCCTTGCCCGATCGAGAAATGGAATGTCCCGAGATACGGCGGATGCCCGATCCCGTAGCGCTGGTATTCGTCGATCGGCGCGAGTTCCGCGTGCAGGCCGCGCAGGTCCCGGGGCGTCGCCGCGATCAGGTCGATGTCGGCACTGAGCGGCTCGCCGAGCGCCGAGTGCAGGTGAATCTCGCCGAGTCCGAGCGCCCACGACATCGACGGGCAAACGACGCATGCCATCAGCAAGAGACGGGGCATCTTCGTGGACATTGCTACTCCAAGAATACCGGCATTTATTTATAAGAAGTTCATCGAGTTGCGCAAACTTATGAACTCATTACGCCCGGTTTTACATAACTGGCAGACTATAGCTCACCGCGCGTTATTTACCAAAATCTGGGCGACCGAAACTGCGTTATGCGCCGCACATTTGCGTACGTTGTCAGCCACGACCCAAAAATTTAGAGATCGATCACGACTCTCGTCGATCCGCACCCGGCCGACCTCCACATGATCCGGTTCGAGCGCGCTCCCGGCCGGCGTCGGCCCGGGATCGGCCTGCGCAGGCTCGATCCAGCGCAAACCCGGGCCCCGCCTCAACGCATCGATCGCGGCGGCCAGTTCGAACGACCGCTCGAGCTGCAGGTGGACCGCGAGACCGTGCCCGAAGAATACCGGTACCCGCACCGCGGTCACGTTGATCGCGAGCCCGGGCGCGCCGAGCAGGCGGCGGGTCTCCTGGGCAAGCCGCCGCTCCTCGTCGCTGACCCCCTTCTCGTCCAGCGCACCGACGAACGGCAACACGTTGAAGGCGATCTGCGCGCCGAATGGGCGCTTGCGCGGGGACTTGCCGGACAGCAGTGCGATCGAATCGGCGGCGAGCCCGTCGATTCCGGCCCGACCCGCGCCCGAGACCGCGTGATAGGTCGCGACGTCGACTCGCACGAGTCCCCCGAGCGCATGCAGCGGCGCCAGCGCGGTCGCGAGCGCCGTGCTCGCGCTGCCGGGCAGCGCCACGAGACCGCGCGACCCGAGCCGATCGAGCGCATGCGGGTTCACGTCGGCGGCGACGAGTTCGACGTCCGGGCGATCGCGATGCGCGTGCGTGCCGTCGATCACCCAGGCCGTCTCGGCCGCCGTCGCCGCATGGCGCGTCGCGATCGCCGCATGCGCGCAGAAGAACACGAGGTCGGCCTCGCCGAAGTCATACGCATCCACGTCGCCGATCGACGCCTCGGCCCCACCCTCTGCCGGGGCCGCATCGCCGCGGGCCGCGATCCGGCCGAGCGATCCGGCGGCCTCGAGCAGCGTGAGGCTCGCACAGGGCAATGCCCCCGCCTCGATCCGCTCGCGCAGGGCCTCGCCGATCAAGCTGCCCGCGCCGACGATCGCGATCCGCAGCGCAGTTGCGCGAGCGCTCACGGGCCCGCCGTGACCACCGGCGTCGGCGACACGACGTCGCCGCACTGCGCCCGGTGGCGAAGAGCGTGGTCGATCAACACGAGCGCGAGCATCGCCTCGGCGATCGGTGTCGCGCGCAACCCGACGCACGGATCGTGCCGGCCGGTCGTCGAGATCGTGGTCGCGTGCCCGGCGACGTCGATCGTACGCGCCGGCCGGGTGATGCTCGAGGTCGGCTTCAGCGCGATGCTGACGACGACCGGCTGCCCCGAGGAGATCCCGCCGAGCACGCCACCCGCATGGTTCGATGCGAACCCTTGCGGCGTGATCTCGTCCCGGTGATCCGAGCCGCGCTGCCGGACCGACTCGAAGCCGGCGCCGATCTCGACGCCCTTGACCGCATTGATGCCCATCATCGCGCTCGCGATGTCGGCGTCCAGCCGATCGAACACGGGTTCGCCCCAGCCCGGGGGCACGCCCTCGGCGATCACGGTCACGCGCGCACCGATCGAATCGCCCTCCTCGCGCAGCTGCCAGATCAGTGCCTCCAACTCGCCGAGCCGCGCCGGATCGGGACAGAAGAAGGGATTCGAACGCGCGCTCGCGAGATCGACCGGGTCGAGGACGATCGATCCGATCTGCGCGAGGTAGCCATGGATCCGGACGCCGAACCGCTGCGCGAGGAACTTGCGCGCGATCGCGCCCGCGGCGACCCGCACGACCGTTTCACGCGCCGACGAGCGCCCGCCGCCGCGGTAATCGCGAAATCCGAATTTCTGCTGATAGGTGTAGTCGGCGTGGCCCGGCCGGAACCGATCCTTGATCTTCTCGTAGTCCCGGGAGCGCTGATCCTCGTTCTCGATCAGCAGGCCGATCGGGGTACCGGTCGTCTTCCCGTCGAAGACACCGGACAGGATGCGGACTCGGTCCGCTTCGCGCCGCTGGGTGGTGAACTGCGACGTGCCGGGGCGGCGGCGATCCACGTCCGCCTGCAGGTCGGCCTCGGCGAGTTCGAGCCCCGGCGGGCATCCATCGACCACGCCGCCGAGCGCGGGCCCGTGACTCTCGCCGAAAGTCGTGACCGTGAAGAGCCTGCCGAAGGTATTGCCTGCCACGCCGTCGCTACCCGTCAGATGTCCTGATCCCGCAACAAGAATACGCCGCCGCCGCCGATCGTGAACGCCGGCCAGATGAAGCCGGTTCGCGGGAATGCACGCTGTAGCGCAGACTCGCTGTTGCCGACCTCGACGACCAGGATGCCCCCCTCGGCGAGGTGCTCGCGCGCCCCCGCAAGGATCCGGCGCACCAGCGCAAGGCCATCCGCGCCCGCCGCGAGCCCGATCCGCGGCTCGTGCCGGTATTCCGGTGGAAGCCCGCGCAGCTCGCGCGCGCCGACGTAGGGCGGATTGCTGACGATGATATCGTAACGGCGCCCCTCGACGGCCTGATACAGATCCGAGCGCAGCGCCTCGACCCGCCGCTCGAGGCCGAGCCTGCGCACGTTGCGGCGACAGACCGCGAGCGCATCGGCCGACACGTCGACCGCATCCACGCGCGCCCGGGGAAACGCGCGCGCGCAGGCGAGCGCGATCGCCCCGGAACCCGTGCCGAGATCGAGGATCCGCCGCACGCGACGCGGGTCGATCCACGGGGCGAAGCGCTGCGCGACGAGCTCCGCGATCGGCGAGCGCGGCACGAGCACGCGCCGGTCGACGTAGAGTTCGAGCCCGGCGAAGAACGCGCGGTGCGTGAGGTACGGCAAGGGCAGCCGCTCGACGATGCGCCGGCGCAGCAACCGCGCGATGCGCCGGCGCGCGGCCGGAAGCAGCACGTGAGCGTACGCGCGAGCGCCGCGGGCGTGCGCAATCCCGGCCGCGAAGAACACGATCTCGGCGGCCTCGTCACGCGCGTTGTCGGTCCCGTGACCGAAGTGCACGCCGGCGGCGAGCAGCGCCGCAGCGCAGTGCTCGATCGCCTCGCCGACCGTCTGGCCGGCACGGCGGCCCGCCGGCCTGTGCGATAATCGTTGCATGCCGAATTGTAGCCTGCCCGCCACCGACCGCGCATGAGGGCGCGCGCGTTCGCGGCCCTGCAGTACCTGTTGCCGAAGCGGGCATCGTCGGCGCTCGTGCGAACGGCGACTCGCGTACGCACCCGCTGGTTCAAGGATCTGCTGATCCGCGCGTTCCGCGGCCTCTACGCGGTCGATCTCGCCGACGCCGCCGAGCCCGACCCGTTCGCGTACGGCAGCTTCAACGAGTTCTTCACGCGGGCTCTGCGCCCCGGCGCGCGCCCGATCGCGCCCGAACCCGACGCGGTCGCCAGTCCGGTCGACGGCACCGTGAGCGAGTGCGGGCCGATCGAGGGCGACCGGCTGCTGCAGGCGAAGGGGCGCCGCTATGCGCTGCGCGAATTGCTGGCCGATCGCGATTGGGGCGCACGCTTCGAGCGCGGCACGTTCCTGACGATCTACCTCGCGCCGCGGGACTATCACCGGATCCACATGCCCTGCGACGGACGGCTCCTCGAGACCGTGTTCGTGCCCGGCCGATTGTTCAGCGTGAACGCGGCGACCGCGCGCCACGTGCCCCGGCTGTTCGCGCGCAACGAGCGCGTGCTCACGCGGTTCGACGGTTCCGGGGTCGGCACGTTCGCGCTCGTGCTGGTCGGCGCGATGAACGTCGCCAGCATGGAGACGGTCTGGGCGGGCGAGATCGCGCCGCGCCGCCCGCGCGGCCCGGTGCGACTCCCCGACGCCGCGGTCGTGCTGCCCAAGGGCGCCGAATGCGGCCGATTCAACATGGGCTCGACCGTGATCCTGCTGTTCGAACCGGGGCGCGTCGCGCTCTCGGCCGCGATCCGCGCCGGGATACCGGTGCGCATGGGTCAGCCGATCGGCCGGGTCGCCCGATGACCGAAGACTGGCGACCGACCGCGACCCGCCGCACGCTCGAGGCGCGCGCGGCGATGCTCGCCCGGGCGCGCGCGTTCTTCGCCGAGCGCGGCGTACTCGAGGTCGACACGCCGATCCTCGGCGCAGGTGGCACGACCGATCCGCAGATCGAGTCGCTGTCGACGCGGGTCCGCGGCATCGACGCGCCTCGGTACCTCGCGACCTCGCCGGAATTCGCGATGAAACGCCTGCTGGCCGCGGGCGCCGGCCCGATCTACCAGATCGGCAAGGTGTTCCGCGACGAAGAGCACGGCCGCTGGCACAACCCCGAGTTCACGATGATCGAATGGTACCGGCCGGGTCTGACCGACGGGGACCTGATGAGCGAGGTCGAGGCACTGGTCGCCGCCCTGCTCGCGCCGCACCGCCCCCTGCGCGCCGCCGAACGCCTGACCTACGCCGACGCGCTCGGCCGCCACGCGGGGGTGGACGGCGCGAGCGCGAGCGTCGCGGACCTGCGTCGCGCTGCCGACGCGCACGGGATCGTCTGCGATGCGCCGCTCGACCGGGATGCGGCACTCGACCTGCTGATGGGACTGGTCGTCGGTCCCCGGCTCGGCCGCGATGCGCCTTGCTTCGTGACCGACTATCCCGCCTCGCAGGCGTCGCTCGCACGGCTCAAGCCCGGCAACCCGCCGGTCGCGGCGCGCTTCGAGCTGTATCTCGACGGCATCGAGCTCGCGAACGGCTTTCACGAGCTCAGCGATGCGCGGGAACAGCGCGCGCGCTTCGAGACGGACCTCGCGACCCGGCGCGAACGCGGCCAGCGGTTGCCGGCGATCGACCGGCGGCTGCTGGATGCGCTGGAAGCGGGCTTGCCGGATTGCGCCGGCGTCGCGCTCGGGTTCGATCGGCTGGTCGCGCTCGCGATCGGCGCCGCGGCGCTCCGCGAGGCGCTCGCGTTCCCGATCGATCGGGCGTGACCGGCGGACGTCAGCCCTTGCCGCGCGAGAGGTACTCGCCGGTCCGGGTATCGATCCGGATCGTCTCGCCCTCGTTGATGAACAGGGGGACGCGCACGGTCGCCCCGGTCTCGAGCTTCGCGGGCTTCGAGCCGCCGGTCGCGGTATCGCCGCGCACCCCGGGGTCGGTCTCGACGATCTTCAGCTCCATGTGCGCCGGTGGGGTCACCTGCAGCGGCACGCCGTTCCACAGGGTCACGATGCACACGGTGCCGTCCTTGAGCCACTGTGCGGTGTCGCCGACCGCCTCCTTGGACGCGGTGGTCTGTTCGAAGGTATCCGGCACCATGAAGTGATAGAAGTCGCCGTCCGAGTACAGGTACTGCATCTCGGTGTCGACCACGTCGGCCGCCTCGACCGAGTCGCCGGACTTCCAGGTCCGCTCGATCGTCCGACCGGTCTTCAGGTTGCGGACCCGGACCCGGTTGAACGCCTGGCCCTTGCCGGGCTTGACCATCTCGTTCTCGACGATCACATACGGATCGCCGTCGATCAGGATCTTCAGTCCGGACTTGAACTCGTTCGTGCTGTAACTGGCCATCGCATGCCTCGGGTGTTCCCGCGCCCGGTCACGGGCAGGGGTCGAAGGGCGCGTATGATAGCCGCATCCGACCGCCGGGGCCACCGGCGCGGCGTCCCCGCTGCGAGACGCCGTTCGCGCATTCGCGGGCACGGCCGATGCTAGACTCGGCGGACATGAACGACGAGGAGCGCCGGCCGTGAGCGAACTGGGAGCCGTCCCGCTGATCGTGATCTCGCGATCCCAGGACCACGTCGAGGCGATCAACAGTTCCCTGCGCAACGCCGGCCATCCGGTCCACTGCACGGGGCTTGCCGACACGGCCGATCTCGCCGATGCGCTGACGCAACTGGACCCGGAGATGGTCGTGATCTTCATCGAGGATCCGACGTTCGATCTCGCGGGGACGATGCGCCTCCTGACCCAGGGAGCCCCGACGCTGCCGGTACTGATCGTCCGCGAACAGGTCGACGAAGCACAGATCGCGGCGGCGATGACGCTCGGCGCGCGCGACGTCGTCTCCCTCGAGAACCGCGAGCGCCTGCAGGCGGTCGCAAGCCGCGAACTGCACGCTCACCGGCTCGAGCGGGCGCTCGACAAGACGCTGTCGACCGCCCGCGAATACCGCGAGCAGCTGCAGAACTTCCTGCAAGGATCCGCCGACGCGATCTGCCTCGTGCAGGAAGGGATCGTGGTCGAGGCGAATCGAGCCTGGCTCGAGCTGTTCGGCTACTCGGGCGAGGACGCGCTCGCCGGCCAGCCGCTGATGGATCTCTTCGAGCAGGAGACTCACGTCGCGCTCAAGGGTGCGCTGGTCGCATGCCTGCAGGGCAAGTGGTCGGATCACGCCCTCAAGGTCCAGGCGCTGCTGTCCGACGGCTCCGCATTGCCGCTCGAAGTCGTCCTCACCCGGATCGAGCAGGACGGTGAACCGGCGATCCGCCTGTGCGTCCCGGCACGGCGCAACGAAACCGCGGGGTTCGAGAACCAGCTGCAGGAGGCGGTCAAGAACGACGCATCGACCGGTTTCCTGCAGCTGCGCCACTTTGCCGCCGCACTGCGTGAGCGCTGCGCGCAGCCGGTCAAGGGCGGCGTGCGCGAGATCGCGCTCGTCGAGTTCGACCGCTTCGACGAGCTGCAGAGGACGATCGGCGTCCTCGCGTGCGAGGACCTCCTCGCGCAACTCGCCGATCTGCTGCGCGCACAGCTGACCCCGAGCGACCTGTGCGGTCGATTCGGCGGCGATGCGGTGATGGTGCTGCTCGAGCGCGGGACGCCGCGCGACGTCGAGGCATGGGCGGACAATCTCGTGAAGCGCGTGAGCCAGCAGACCTTCGCGATCGGCGACAAGACCCCCTCGGCGACGATCTCGGTCGGCATCGGCGCGATGTCGAGCTCGAAGCCGGACGTGAACGGCGCCGCGGCCGATGCGCTCGCCGCGGTCCGTCAGGGCCAGGAGCGCGGCGGCAACCAGGTCGTCGAGAATCGCCGGTCCGACACCGAGCATCGGGTCCAGGCCTACGACGCGATCTGGGTCAAGCACATCAAGACCGCGCTGATGGAAAACCGCTTCCGGCTGGTCCAGCAACCGATCGCGAGCTTGCTCGGCGAGGACAAGGGGATGTTCGACGTGCTCGTCCGGATGCTCGACGAGCAAGGCACCGAGGTCTTGCCCGCGGAGTTCATCGCTGCCGCCGAGCGCAACGAACTGATGAAGAACATCGACCGCTGGGTGATCGGCGCGTCGATGTCCTTCAGCGCGAACCGCAAGGCCGAATGCATCTTCCTGCGGATATCGAAGGACACGATGCTCGACAAGACGCTCGCGGCCTGGCTAGAGACGCAATTGCGCGCGATCCGGGTCGAGCCGCGGCGCCTGTGCTTCCAGATCTCCGAGGAACTCGCGAATCAATACCTGCGGCAGACGATCGACCTTGCACGCACCCTGGGCGGACTCGGCTTCCGATTCGCGCTCGAGCACTTCGGCGCAGGCAGGGATCCGATGAAGCTGCTCGCCGAGGTCGACGCGCACTTCATCAAGATCGACGGCTCCTTGATGCAAGGGCTCGCAACGAATCAGCTGCAGCAACAGCGCGTGAAGTCGCTGGTGGACGCGGCGAAGCGCAAGCGCGTCGAGACGATCGCCGAGCGCGTCGAGGACGCGAACACGATGGCCGTGCTGTGGCAGCTCGGGATAGAGTTCATCCAGGGCTTCTTCGTGAACGCTCCGGAAGACGTGACGATCTCCGGCGACCGCTGATCTCGCGACACCGCGAACCCGGTGCCGCGCCCACTCAGGCGGGGCCGACCTCGAGACGATCGACCTGCTTGTAGGCGCGCGAGAAGCGCTGGCGGCGCTGTCCCTTGCGATCCTGGAACGCCTCGAGCGCCTCGTAGGCGAGCTTCATCGGCGCGCTGTTCCCGCTGTAAACGGTGAGCTGCTCGCCCGGCGCGACGACCGCGGTCGCGACCAGGTACTCCGCGCGGTCGGCCGATTTGCGCCCCGGTATCCCGTAGAGGTTCTGGCCCTTGCCGGACGCCATCTCCTCGATGTCGGCGCACTTCAACGCGAGCACCTCGCCCACGTCGTTCACGAGGATCGCGAACGCGTCCGCGCCCTTGATCGGCTGCGCCGGCAGCACGCGGGCGTTCTCGGGCACCTTCAGTACCGCCTTGCCCTTGCGATTGCGGGCGACCAGGTCCGCGAGCTTCGCCCGAAAGCCGTAGCCCGCGTCGCTCGCGATCAGCCAGCGATCCTCGGGCTCGCCGATCAGCACCGCGGCGAAGGTCGCACCGTCCGGCGGGTCGATCGACCCGGACAGGGGCTCGCCGTAACCGCGCGCGGCAGGCAGTGCGTGGGCATCGAGGCTGTAAGCCCGCCCGGTCGAATCGATGAACACGGCCTGCTGCAGATTGCGTCCGCGCGCGGCGGCCTGGAACTCATCGCCCCCCTTGTAGGCGAGCGCGCGGGGGTCGATGTCGTGCCCCTTCGCCGCGCGCACCCACCCGAGCCGCGACAGCACCACCGTGACCGGCTCGCTCGCGATCAGATCGGTCTCGGAGATCGCCTGCGCCGCGGCCCGCTCGACGAGGCGCGTGCGCCGCGGGTCTCCGTACTCCTCGGCGTCGCTCTCGAGTTCCTCCCGCACCAGCTTCTCGAGACGCGCCTTGCTCTTCAAGGTCTTCTCGATCTCGTCGCGCTCCTCTTCGAGCTCGCGCTGCTCGCCCTTGATCTTCATCTCCTCGAGGCGCGCGAGGTGGCGCAACTTCGTCTCGAGGATCGATTCGGCCTGTACGTCGTCGAGCCCGAATCGCTGCATCAGAACCGGCTTCGGGTGATCCTCGGTGCGCACGATCCGGATCACCTCGTCGAGGTTCAGGTACGCGACCAGAAGTCCCGCGAGCACGTGCAGGCGCGCCGCGACCTTCTCGAGCCGGTGGCTCAGCCGTCGCGTGACCGTCCCCTTGCGGAATTCGAGCCATTCGAGCAGCAGCGCCTTCAGGCCGAGAACCCGCGGTCGGCCGTCGCCGGCGATCACGTTGAGGTTCACCCGGTAGTTGCGCTCGAGGTCGGTCGTCGCGAACAGGTGCGCCATCAGCGCGTCCACGTCGACGCGGTTCGATTTCGGCACGATCACCAGGCGGGTCGGCTTCTCGTGGTCGGACTCGTCCCGCAGATCCTCGACCATCGGCAGCTTCTTGGCCCGCATCTGGTTCGCGATCTGCTCGAGGACCTTCGCGCCCGAGACCTGGAACGGCAGCGCGTCGACGACGATCTCACCGTCCTCGATCGTATAGGTCGCGCGCGCGCGGAAGCTCCCGGTGCCGGTCTCGTACATCGCGGCGAGGTCGGCGCGCGGCGTCACGATCTCGGCGCCGGTTGGCAGGTCGGGACCTCTCACGTGGCTCATGAGCTTGCGCGTCGACAGCTCCGGATCGTCGAGCAGCGCGATGCAGGCCGCGGCGACCTCGCGCAGGTTGTGCGGCGGGATGTCGGTCGCCATCCCGACGGCGATCCCCGAGGCGCCGTTCAGCAGGAGGTTCGGCACGCGCGCCGGCAGGAGCACCGGCTCGTCGAGCGATCCGTCGAAGTTCGGCGTCCAGTCGACCGTGCCGGAACCGAGTTCCCGCAGCAGCAGCGCCGCGTACCGCGTGAGCCGCGACTCGGTGTACCGCATCGCGGCGAACGACTTCGGATCGTCGGCGGATCCCCAGTTCCCCTGGCCGTCGACGATCGGATAGCGGTAGGCGAAGTCCTGTGCCATGTGCACCATCGCCTCGTAGCATGCCGAGTCGCCGTGCGGATGGAACTTGCCGATCACGTCGCCGACGGTTCGCGCCGACTTCTTGTGTTTCGCGCCGGCGGCGAGACCGAGCTCGCTCATCGCATAGACGATGCGCCGCTGAACGGGCTTCAGGCCGTCTCCGACGTGCGGTAGCGCCCGGTCGAGGATCACGTACATCGAGTAATCGAGGTACGCGCGCTCCGCGAAGCGTTTCAATGGCTCGGTCTCGACGCCCTCGAAATTCAGCTCCTGGTCCTTCATATCCGCGCGAGGTTCCCCTTGTGCTCGAGCCATTCGCGCCGGTCGCCGGCACGTTTCTTCGCGAGCAGCAGATCGAGCGTCGGCTCGGGGCTGTCCCCGGCGTCGATCGTCAGGCGCACGAGCCGGCGGGTCGCCGCCGCCATCGTCGTCTCGCGCAGCTGCGCCGGACTCATCTCCCCGAGACCCTTGAAACGCGTGACGACCGGCTTCGCGCGCGCGTTCTCCGCCGCGAAGCGCGCGAGCGCGGCATCGCGCTCGGCATCGGTCAGCGCGTAGGCGACCTGCTTGCCGGCGTCGATCCGGTACAGCGGCGGCACGCACACGTGCACGTGACCGGCGGCGACCAGCGGACGGAAGTGCCGCAGGAACAGGGCGCACAGGAGCGTCGCGATGTGCTGGCCGTCACTGTCCGCATCCGCGAGGATGCAGACCTTGTGATAACGCAGTCCGGAGACGTCGCTCGCGCCCGGCTCGACCCCGATCGCGACGCTGATGTCGTGCACTTCCTGCGATGCGAGCACTTCGCGCACGTCCGCCTCCCAGGTGTTCAGGATCTTGCCACGCAACGGCATGATCGCCTGGGTCACGCGGTCGCGAGCCTGTTTCGCCGAGCCGCCCGCCGAGTCGCCCTCGACGAGGAAGATCTCGCTGCGCTCGGGATCCTGGCTCACGCAGTCGGCAAGCTTGCCCGGCAGCGCGGGGCCGGCGACCACCCGCTTGCGGGCGATCTTCTGGCTGTCGCGCAGTCGCTGCTGCGCATTCGCGATGCACCGTTGGGCGATCTCGCCGCCCTGGTCCGGATGCTGGTTGAGCCACAGCGCGAATGCGTCCTGGACGACGCCCTGGACTTGCGCCGCGGACTCGCGCGAGGACAGCTTTTCCTTCGTCTGCCCGGCGAATTGCGGATCGCGCATCTTCAGCGACAGCACGAAGCTCACGCCGTCCCAGACGTCCTCCGGCGAGAGCTTCACGCCGCGCGGCAGGAGATTGCGGAACTCGCAGAATTCGCGCACGGCATCGCAGGCGCCGGCGCGCAATCCGTTCACGTGCGTGCCGCCCTCGGTCGTCGGGATCAGGTTCACGTAGCTCTCGGCGACCGGCTGCGAGCACTCGACGACCCAGGCGTAGGCCCACTCGACCGCGCCGCCGTCGACCTCGCGCTTGCCGTAGAACGTCTCGGCGGGCAGCCACTTGCCCTGGCCGAGCTGCTCGGCGAGGTACTCGTGCAACCCGCCGGTGTAGAACCACTCGTCGGTCTCTCCGGTCGCCTCGTGATAGAGGCTCACGCGCAGGTTCGGGCACAGCACCGCCTTTGCGCGCAGCACCTGCTTGAGCTTCGGGACCGCGAACTTGTCGGTGTCGAAATACTGCGGGTCCGGCCAGAACCGCACCGTCGTGCCGGTGCGCGACTTCGGCACCTCGCCGACGACCTCGAGCTTCGAGGCGATCCGGCCGCTCGAGAAGCTGATGTTGTATTCCTTGCCGCCCCGGCGCACCCAGCACTCGAGGTGCTTCGACAGCGCGTTCACGACCGACACGCCGACGCCGTGCAGCCCACCGGAGTG
>JAGWPU010000009.1 GCA_028870355.1 Gammaproteobacteria bacterium
GACGCGCGCCGCACGGAGCCGGCGAGCGCGGCCGCCGAGCGCACCGCGCGGGTGCTCGCGGACCTGCGCGCGGGTCCCGAGGCGCAGGAAGGGCTCGCGGCCGCGATCGAGCGGCGCGCGCCGGCGTGGCGGCGCTGATGTTCGCGCGACTGCTGATCGCCAACCGGGGCGAGATCGCGTGCCGCGTGATCCGCACCGCGCGCCGTCTCGGGATCCGCACCGTCGCGGTGTACTCCGACGCGGATGCGGACGCGCGCCACGTGCGGCTCGCCGACGAGGCGCGGCGGATCGGTCCGGCGCGCGCCCGCGACAGCTATCTGTCGGCCGAGCGCCTGCTCGAGGCCGCGGCGGCGGCCGGTGCCGACGCGATCCACCCAGGCTATGGGTTCCTGTCCGAGAACGCCGAGTTCGCTTCCGGCTGCGCCGCGCGCGGGATCGCGTTCGTCGGCCCGCCGGCCGCCGCGATCGCGGCGATGGGCTCGAAGAGCGCCGCGAAGGAGGCGATGCGCCGCGCGGGCGTGCCGGTGCTGCCGGGCTACCAGGGCGAGGACCAGAGTCTCGAGCGTTTGCACCGCGAGGCGCTCGCGCTCGGCTTTCCGCTGATCATCAAGCCGAGCGGCGGCGGCGGCGGCAAGGGGATGCAGATCGTCCGCGCGGCCGGAGATCTCGACGCCGCGCTCGGCGCCGCACGCCGGCTCGCGGCGAGCGCGTTCGCGGACGCCTCGCTCCTGCTCGAGCGCTATCTCGGCGCGCCGCGCCACGTCGAGGTGCAGGTGCTGTGCGATGCGCACGGGACTGCGCGGCACCTCGGCACGCGCGACTGCTCGGTGCAGCGCCGCCACCAGAAGCTGATCGAGGAAGCGCCGGCGCCCGACCTGCCCGCGGCGCTGCGCGAGCGGCTGCACGCGGCCGCGCTCACGGTCGCGCGCACGGTCGGCTACGTGAACGCCGGGACGGTCGAGTTCCTGATCGCGGACGGTGAGTTCTGGTTCATGGAGATGAACACCCGCTTGCAGGTCGAGCACGGCGTGACGGAGCGCATCCACGGGATCGACCTCGTCGAGTGGCAGCTGCGGATCGCGGCCGGCGAGCCGCTCACCCTCGCCGAGCACGAAACGCTCGCGCGCGGGCATGCGATCGAGGCGCGCGTCTGCGCGGAGGATCCGGCGGAAGGGTTCGCGCCGAGCGCGGGACGTCTCGAGCGGCTGCGCTGGCCCGCCGAGACCGATCGGCTGCGGGTCGACGCCGGATTCGACGCGGGCGACGAGGTCTCGAGCCACTACGACTCCTTGCTCGGCAAGCTGATCGCGTCCGGCGAGGATCGGCGCGCGGCGATCGCGACGCTGATCGACGGACTCGAGGCGTTCCGGGTGGTCGGCGTCGCGAGCAACGCCGGCTGGCTCGCCGAGGCCCTCGCGACGCCGGCGTTCTCGGCTCGCGTGCCGACCACGCGCTTCGTCGAGGACCACCCGGCGCTCGGCGCCGTGGAGCCGGACGCGACGGCGGAGGAGCTCGCGCTCGCGGCCGCGGCGATCGCCGCGGGGCTCGATGTGCCGGCGACCGGGGAGACCGCGCCCTGGGCCGCGCGCGATGCGTTCCGGGTGAACCTGCCACCGATACAGACGCTGCGGCTGCGGACCGCGGCCGAGAGCCAGTCGGTGGAGCTGTGCCGCGAGGGAGCCGGATGGCAGGTGCGCGGCCGCTTCGGCGAGCGCCGGCTGCGCTTCGCGCCCGGCGCCGATGCGCACACGCTCGACGCGTGGATCGACGGCGTGCGCCGGCGCGTCGACTGGGCGCGGCTCGACGAGCGGCTGATCCTGTGGCGGGGTGCGGCGCGCGTCGCGATCGCGATCGAGGACCCGCGGCGCGGAGCCGCGCGCGCGACCGCGAAGGAGGGCGAGCTCGTCGCCCGCCTGCCGGGCACCGTCGTCGCGGTGCCGGTCGCGGTCGGCGCGCGGGTCGAGGCGGGCGCGACGCTGCTCGTGGTGGAGGCGATGAAGATGGAGCACGCGATCCGCGCGCCGCACGCGGGCGTGGTGCGGGCGGTGCACTTCGCGGTCGGCGCACGCGTGACCGAGGGCGCGGTGCTGGTCGATCTCGAGGCGCGCGCCGCCGACGGCGCCGGCGGCGACTCGGGGGCGCCGGGCGCGTAGGGGTCCTCGCGCGTCGCACGCCTCTGGTGCGACGCCGGCGGTCGGTGGGATGATTCGCCGATGCGCGAAGATCTCGTCCGTTGGGGCTTGCTGCTGTTCGTGTCCGCGCTCGTCGCGATGCTGACGCGGCGGCTGCGCCTGCCGTACACGGTCGGCCTGTTGCTCGCGGGCGTCGCATTGTATTTCTCGCCGTTCCGGGCCGGGTTCCCGCTGTCGCGCGACCTGATCTATTTCGTGTTCCTGCCGCCGCTGGTGTTCGAGGCGGCGCTGTACCTGCGCTGGCCGGAGTTCAAGCGCAACCTGCCGGTGATCGGGCTGCTCGCGACGCTCGGGCTCGCGCTCGCGGCGTTCGTGACCACGGTCGGGATGCACGCGGTGGCCGGCTGGCCCTGGGGTACCGCGGCGGTGTTCGGCGCGCTGATCGCGGCGACCGACCCGGTGTCGGTGATCGCGACTTTCAAGGATGCCGGCGTGCACGGGCGGCTGCGGATTCTCGTCGAGGCCGAGAGTCTGCTGAACGACGGCACCGCTGCGGTCGCGTTCACGATCGCCTCGGCGCTCGCGACCGGCGGGCACGCGGGGCTCGCGTCGGTCGCCGGTGAGTTCGCGTGGACGATCGGCGGCGGGGTCGCGTGTGGCGTGGCGGTCGCGTTCGCGATGAGCCTGCTCGCGGGACGCACCCGCGATCACCTCGTGCAGATCACGTTCTCCACGCTGACCGCGTACGGCTCGTTCATGCTCGCCGAGCACCTGCACGCGTCCGGTGTGATCGCGGCGCTGGCCGCGGGACTCGTCGCCGGCAATGCCCGAGCCGACTCGCGCGAGGCGGCGGAGCGGCGCGTCGCGGTCGAGTCGTTCTGGGAGTACGTCGGCTTCGTGGTGAATTCGCTGGTGTTCCTGCTGATCGGCGCGCACGCGGCGGAGCTGCGGTTCGCGAACCTCTGGCCCGCGATCCTCGCGGCGATCGCGTTCGTGACGCTCGGTCGTGCGCTCGCGATCTACCCGCCGTGCGCGTTGTTCGCGAGGACCCGGTTGCGCATCGACCGCACCCACCAGCACGTGCTGTTCTGGGGTGGGTTGCGCGGCGCGCTGGCGCTCGCGCTCGCGCTCGAGCTGCCGGCCGCACTCGCGGCGCGCGAGAGCGTGGTCACGGTCACGTTCGCGGTCGTCGCGTTCTCGATCGTCGTGCAGGGGCTCACGATGACGCCGCTGCTGCGCCGGCTCGGCGAGATCGACGAGGCACCGCTCCCGCCGTTCGATCGGGCCGCGTGAGCACGCGGCGCGCTCAGTACGCGAACCGGTAGCGGATCTGCGCATAGACCTCGCGCGGCGCGTTCCAGTGCGTGCCGCCGAACGTCAGACTGTTGTCGATCAACAAATGCTCGTCGGTCGCGTTCAGCAGCGTGAGCGAGGCCGACCAAGCCTTGCCGAAGCGCTTGGCGAGCGCGAGATCGACCGTCGCGTGGCCCGGCAGGTGGCTCGGCGGGCCGTTGCCGTTCGCAAAACCGGAACCGACGTACAGGTTCGCGGACAGCGCGAAGTGCCGCGGGAGGCGCGCGCGAAACCCGGTGTCGAGCGTGTTGCGCTGATCGTGGTCGAGCGCGTAGCTGCCGTTGGGTGCCGAGTAGTCGGTGAGACCGCCGGTGATCGCGCCGTAGCCGTCCGCGGTCTGGTTCGAGTAGGTGAGGTACGCGCGCACTCGACCCCCGAGCAGCGGCGAGCGCACCGTGAGCTCGTTGCCGCGGATCAGCGCGCACGCAATCGTGATCGGCAGGAACACGTTCGAGGCGGCGATCGGATTGTGGTCGAAGAAATTGCGCGAGGCGGTGCGGAAGTGATCGAGGTCGATCGTCCAGCCGGCCCAGGGGATGGTGAGGCCGACCTGGGCTTCCTGATCGCGCTCGCCGTGCAGCGGCAGGAACGCGAGCGCGCTGCTCGTGGCGTACGCGAGCAGCGGTCCGGAGAGCGTCTCGAGCGGTGGCGGCTGGTAGAACGTGCCCCAGAACCCGCGCAGCACCCAACCGAACCGCGGCAGGCGGATCGTGCCGCCGAGCCGTGGATCGAGCGCGTGCTCGGGGGCCGGGCCGGTGAAAGCGGTCTGACGCAGTCCCGCCGACAGCGTGAGCCAGCGCGTCGTGCGCACGGTGTCCTGGATCCACGCGGCCTGCAGTGCGCCGGTCGGATTCAACGCCTGCGCGATGCCGGGGTGGCTCGCGTCGTTGAAGCGCACGTCGAAGGTTTGTCGGTCGCGTTGGGTAAAGCCGTACAAGCCGGCGTCGAGGCTGTTGCGGCCGGCGTCCCAGTGCAGGCTCTCCTCGCCGCCGACGTAGCTCGAGGTGCGCCGGTCGGTGGTGCTGATGGGATAGTCGTCGGGCGCGCCGTCGTAGTCGGCGCGGTTCACGTGCTCGAACAGCGAACTGGTGAGTACCGCATGGCCGCTCATGCGCCGGACCCAGGAGAGGATCGCGAACGAGTCGGCTTCGCGCTGCACGTCGGCTGCGATCTGCGCCCGCAGATTCGGAATCTGGTAGTCGTCGCGCCGCGCGGACACCACCAGGCGCAGCTGGTCGTTCGCGCTCACGTTGTCGAGCAGCGTCACGAACCCGCCGAATCCGCGTTCGGCATCGTGCAGCACCTGCGCGCCGGGGGTCATCAATCCTAGGTCGCTGCGGTTGCCGGCGAGGCTCGCGTAGTACGCGAACCGGTCGGTGTGGCTGCCGATGCGGATCGAGTCCTGGGTCTGTCCGAAGTTGCCGGCGCTCACCGTGAGGTCCGCCCGCGAATCGCGCTCGAACCCGGTCCGCGGCACCACGTTGAAGACACCGTAGGTGCGATCGCCCTCGGCGGCGCCGTAGCCGCCGCGCTGGATCTGCAGGGTGTCGATGTCCCGCGGATCGATCTGCGGCCCCAGGTTGCTCGCGATGTTGGTGTTCGGGATCTCGACCCCGTCGATCTCCCAGGTCACCTGGTGGCCGCCGCGCACGTGCAGCTGATCGTGCACGAGGTACGCGCCCGGGACGTAGTCGGTGATCATCGCGAGACTGTTGCTGCGGTCGGCACCGGGGGTCGAGCGGATCATCGCCCGCTCGACGAGCGTGCTCGGCGTGAAGGACTCCGCGTTCGGGGGCGCTGGCGCCTGGACCCGAATCGTCCGCAGCGCGCTCCCGGGGGTGAGCTGCACGTGGGTCGGCGGTGCGGCGCCGGCGAGCACCGTGAGCGCGACCGATTCGGTCTCGAAGCGGCGGCGACGCACCGTGAGCACGTACCGGCCGAGCGGGACGCCCGGGAAATCGAACTCGCCGTGCGCGTCGGTCGGTGTGGTCTGCGACCACGCGGATGCGGCGGCGTCCAGCTCGACGCTCGCGTTCGCGATCGGCAGGTGTTCGGCATCGTGCACCACGCCGTGCACGTCACCGATATCCGCAGCCAGCGCCGGGGTCGACCCCAGCATCAGCAGCATCAGCGTCGTCAGGGGTGACAGAACGCGGGCGAACCGCGCGCCCGCCACGGTCGGCGTCGTGGGCCGCGTCGAGTCGCAGCGTCGAATGAACATCGGCATGGGTCGGATCCCCGGGATCGATCGAACGGTCGGAACGCGTCGGGACGCGGGCGGGCCGTGCGCACGCGCACGACCGCGCCGGTCGGTCCGGCGGCGTTCGGCTCAGCTCAACGAGGCGGGGTCGAA